>NZ_CAJMZF010000013.1:0-199985 GCF_905220245.1 Paraburkholderia sp. J63
TCTCTACGAGCAAACCCCGGCCCTAAAAAGCCGGGGTTTTTGCTTTTTCGCTCTCCCTATAAGTGAGAGCGTTGTGGGTTCGGCTCCGAACAAAGTGCTTGACACTTTCCGGATGTTCCCCCATAATCATCAGTTCTCTGCGGAGGGGTGCCCGAGTGGCTAAAGGGGGCAGACTGTAAATCTGTTGGCTTACGCCTACGTTGGTTCGAATCCAACCTCCTCCACCAGAATTCAGCTGAAGTTAAGTGTCGGGAATCGGCAATAGTCGGCAAACTTCGCGGGTGTAGCTCAATGGTAGAGCAGAAGCCTTCCAAGCTTACGACGAGGGTTCGATTCCCTTCACCCGCTCCAGCAAAGCAATAAAGCAGTGCCAGAGCAGTTTTCGCCCATGTGGCTCAGTGGTAGAGCACTCCCTTGGTAAGGGAGAGGTCGGCAGTTCGATCCTGCCCATGGGCACCAGCCGGTTTCTAGCGAGCCTCAGAGGCCTCGCATCGAGCAGGCAGCAGCAAGCCAGTGATTGTTTGCGCGCCCCGCGCAACGTACGGAAAAATCCTCTTAGGAGTCGAAAATGGCCAAGGGTAAGTTTGAGCGGACCAAGCCGCACGTGAACGTGGGCACGATCGGTCACGTTGACCACGGCAAGACCACGCTGACGGCAGCGATCACGACGGTTCTGACGCAGAAGTTCGGCGGCGAAGCCAAGGCGTACGACCAGATCGACGCAGCACCGGAAGAAAAGGCACGTGGTATTACCATCAACACCGCGCACGTCGAGTACGAAACGGCTAACCGCCACTACGCACACGTCGACTGCCCGGGCCACGCTGACTACGTGAAGAACATGATCACGGGCGCGGCGCAGATGGACGGCGCCATCCTGGTGTGCTCGGCCGCTGACGGCCCGATGCCGCAAACGCGTGAGCACATCCTGCTCGCCCGTCAGGTTGGCGTGCCTTACATCATCGTGTTCCTGAACAAGTGCGACATGGTCGACGACGCCGAGCTGCTCGAGCTCGTCGAAATGGAAGTGCGCGAACTCCTGTCGAAGTACGACTTCCCGGGCGACGACACGCCGATCATCAAGGGTTCGGCCAAGCTGGCGCTGGAAGGCGACACGGGCGAGCTGGGCGAAGTGGCGATCATGAACCTGGCCGACGCACTGGACACGTACATCCCGACGCCGGAGCGTGCAGTTGACGGCGCGTTCCTGATGCCGGTGGAAGACGTGTTCTCGATCTCGGGTCGCGGCACGGTGGTGACGGGTCGCGTCGAGCGCGGCATCGTCAAGGTCGGCGAGGAAATCGAAATCGTCGGTATCAAGCCGACGGTGAAGACGACCTGCACGGGCGTGGAAATGTTCCGCAAGCTGCTCGACCAGGGTCAGGCAGGCGACAACGTCGGTATCCTGCTGCGCGGCACGAAGCGTGAAGACGTGGAGCGCGGCCAGGTGCTGGCCAAGCCGGGTTCGATCACGCCGCACACGCACTTCACGGCTGAAGTGTACGTGCTGAGCAAGGACGAAGGCGGCCGCCACACGCCGTTCTTCAACAACTACCGTCCGCAGTTCTACTTCCGTACGACGGACGTGACGGGCTCGATCGAGCTGCCGAAGGACAAGGAAATGGTCATGCCGGGCGACAACGTGTCGATCACGGTGAAGCTGATCGCTCCGATCGCGATGGAAGAAGGTCTGCGTTTCGCAATCCGCGAAGGTGGCCGTACCGTCGGCGCCGGCGTGGTCGCAAAGATCATCGAGTAAGTTTTTTGCCAGTCTCGTTGATCGACTAAGTGGTTTCGGGGTTGGCGATGCCGCCAACCCCAAAATGGTTTAGGGGTATAGCTCAACTGGCAGAGCGTCGGTCTCCAAAACCGAAGGTTGGGGGTTCGATTCCCTCTGCCCCTGCCAACTTCTCGCGCCTCTGGCGCGTTGTTCTTTAAGGTGTTATGGCGAATCCTTCCGTCGAAACTGTTAATACTTCCAGCGACAAGCTGATGCTTGTGGCGGGCGTATTGTTGGTTGTGGCCGGGTTCGTAGGGTTCTACTGGCTCGGTAGCCAGGAGTGGTATGTCCGCGGTGCGGCGCTCGCAGTGGGCGTGATCGCGGGGGTGGTAGTCGGTCTTCTTTCGGCGCCCGGCAAGAGCTTCATCGCGTTTGCCAAAGACTCGTACAAGGAAGTTCGCAAGGTCGTCTGGCCGACTCGCAAAGAGGCCACGCAAACGACACTGGTGGTCTTCGGTTTTGTGCTGGTAATGGCCATCTTTCTCTGGGTTTGCGACAAATCCATTGAGTGGGTGATTTTCTCGGCGATTCTGGGTTGGAAATGATATGAGCGATACACCGGTATCCCCGAGCGGAAAACGTTGGTATGTGGTGCACGCCTACTCCGGTATGGAGAAGAGCGTGCAACGTGCGCTTCAGGAGCGCATCGACCGTGCTGGCATGCAGGACAAGTTTGGCCAGATCCTCGTGCCGACTGAAGAAGTGGTCGAGGTGAAGGGTGGTCACAAATCGGTGACTGAACGTCGTTTCTTCCCGGGCTATGTCCTGGTTGAGATGGAAATGACGGACGAAACGTGGCACCTCGTGAAGAACACGGCAAAGGTGACCGGTTTCGTTGGCGGGGCGCGTAATCGCCCGAGCCCGATTTCGCCGCGCGAAGTCGAAAAGATCATGTCGCAGATGCAGGAAGGCGTTGAGAAGCCGCGCCCCAAGACCCTGTTCGAAGTCGGCGAGATGGTCCGCGTGAAGGAAGGTCCCTTCACGGACTTCAACGGCAGCGTCGAAGAAGTCAACTACGAAAAATCGCGCGTTCGGGTCTCCGTCACCATTTTTGGTCGCGCCACACCGGTCGAACTCGAATTCGGCCAGGTCGAAAAGCTGTAAATCGAATACGACGGATCGCATCTTTGGTGCGGTCCGTTTTTCCGCGCTTACGGTCCGCGTTATGGCCGTAGAGGAGCGTCAGTAGTTCAGTCGGCTGTAGATGTCGCCAAAGCAGTTGGCACAGCGAAGATTGCAGCGAACGCGCGCTACCACTCACCTGAACGCTTACGCGTTCCAATGAGGTTTTCAACATGGCAAAGAAAATCATTGGCTTTATCAAGCTGCAGATTCCTGCAGGTAAAGCCAACCCGTCGCCGCCGGTCGGTCCGGCACTGGGCCAGCGCGGCCTGAACATCATGGAGTTCTGCAAGGCGTTCAACGCGCAGACCCAGGCGATGGAACCGGGTCTGCCGATTCCGGTCGTCATCACGGCATTCGCGGACAAGAGCTTCACGTTCGTCCTGAAGACGCCGCCGGCTACGGTCCTGATCAAGAAGGCAGCGAAGGTCGACAAGGGTTCGGCCAAGCCGCACACCGATAAGGTCGCTACGATCACGCGCGCGCAAGCCGAAGAAATCGCCAAGACCAAGATGCCGGACCTCACGGCAGCGGATATGGACGCAGCGGTCCGCACGATCGCTGGTAGCGCCCGTTCGATGGGCATCGTCGTGGAGGGCGTGTAAATGGCTAAGGTTTCGAAGCGTCAAAAGGCACTCGCCGCCAAGGTCGACAGCCAGAAGCTGTACCCGATCGTCGACGCACTGTCGCTCGTGAAGGAATGCGCCACGGCGAAGTTCGACGAGTCGATCGACGTCGCAGTCCAGCTCGGCATCGATGCGAAGAAGTCGGACCAGGTCGTTCGCGGCTCGGTCGTGCTGCCCGCAGGTACCGGCAAGTCGGTTCGCGTCGCAGTGTTCGCGCAAGGCGAGAAGGCTGAGCAAGCCAAGGCTGCTGGTGCCGAAATCGTCGGCATGGAAGACCTCGCTGAGCAGATCAAGGGCGGCAACCTGAATTTCGACATCGTGATCGCTTCGCCGGACACGATGCGTATCGTCGGTACGCTCGGCCAGATCCTCGGCCCGCGCGGCCTGATGCCGAACCCGAAGGTCGGCACCGTGACGCCGGACGTCGCTACCGCGGTCAAGAACGCGAAGGCGGGTCAGGTGCAATTCCGTGTCGACAAGGCCGGTATCATTCACGCGACCATCGGCCGTGCATCGTTCGAGCCGACCGCGCTGCGCAGCAACCTGGACGCGCTCCTCGAAGCGCTGACCAAGGCGAAGCCGGCAACGAGCAAGGGCGTGTACCTGCGCAAGATCGCTGTCTCGAGCACGATGGGCGTTGGCGTTCGCGTCGACCAGTCGTCGCTGGCAGCCTGAGTGCCGCGGTAAGCGTCGCAACAGTTTTGCCGCGCTGAGGTCCGAAGCGAAGCTGGGTCGGACCGCGGCGCGGATTTAAAGGGCTTTGGGCGGTTGGGTGGTGGCAGTTCCGCATCGCACAACCGGTTGTCAAAGACCGTTGGCGGAGGTGCAGCAGTTGGGTGCTTCCTTAATGTAAAGCCAACGCAGATGGCGAACCCGAAAAGGTTTTGAAGTGCTGTAGTGAGTGGAAGCGGGCGGTAACGTCTGACGAAGCAAACTGAGTTACTCCGGACTGGTCGGTCGCCGTTGTTGAACGCGGCATCTGGCGTGTAAGCGTTGGGTGTCGAATCTGGAGGTTAACCGTGCCACTGAACAAAGAAGGTAAGCAGGCCGTCGTGGCTGAAGTCTCCGCGCAAGTCGCGAAGGCTCAGACCGTCGTGTTGGCCGAGTATCGTGGAATCGCGGTTGGCGATCTGACCAAGCTGCGCGCGAAAGCGCGTGAGCAGCAGGTGTACCTCCGCGTGTTGAAGAACACGCTGGCGCGTCGCGCCGTTGAAGGTACCCCGTTTGCTCCGCTGGCAGAGCAGATGACTGGCCCCCTGATCTACGGCATCTCGGAAGATGCCATTGCTGCCGCGAAGGTCGTCAATGACTTCGCGAAGGGCAATGACAAGTTGGTCATCAAGGCTGGTTCCTACGAAGGCAAGGTGATGGACAAGGCAGGCGTGCAAGCGCTGGCCAGCATCCCGAGCCGCGAAGAACTGCTCTCGAAGCTGTTGTTCGTTATGCAAGCCCCGGTTTCCGGCATGGCGCGTGCTCTGGCAGCGCTGGCGGAAAAGAAGCAAGCCGAAGCTGCGTAATAACGACAGGCAAGCGAGAAAGATCGCTAGCTGTTTCCGAATTCAAATCTGGAGTAATTTCAAATGGCAATCGCAAAAGAAGACATCCTCGAAGCCGTTGGCTCGATGTCGGTTCTCGAACTGAACGAACTGGTCAAGGCTTTCGAAGAGAAGTTTGGCGTGTCGGCAGCTGCTGTGGCAGTCGCTGGCCCGGCAGGCGGCGGCGCAGCAGCTGCTGCTGAAGAGCAGACCGAATTCACGGTCAACCTGCTCGAAGCAGGCGCGAACAAGGTTTCGGTCATTAAGGCCGTTCGTGAACTGACGGGTCTCGGCCTGAAGGAAGCGAAGGACCTGGTCGACGGCGCACCGAAGCCCGTGAAGGAAGCGGTGCCCAAGGCTGCTGCTGAAGAAGCGAAGAAGAAGCTGGAAGAAGCCGGCGCGAAGGCTGAAATCAAGTAAGTTTCAGCGCGCTGTGCGAAGGCTGGCGGTTTTTACACCGCCGGCCTTTTTGTGCTTTGTGGGTTCTGCGTTTTTGTGTTCGATTTTTTGAAGATCGGAGGCGGGATGCGGGACCCAGAAGCCAAAGAAAAACGTCTTGTGCAGGGTGGGATTTTGATCGCCGTCTGTGCGCACGACGCTTCTCTTTGTCTTCTGAAGCGACTGCAGAAGGCAAGTTTGGTCGGGCAGCGGGCAAGTTATGACAAGCCGGTATCCGCTGCCGTCAGCCAGCGGTTGGTAGAGGCCAACCACCAAGCTTCCAGGGCTCGCGCAGCCATCGGGTCTCAGTCGGTGAACACTCGGGTCGTCCTACCCGCCGTGATTCGGAGATCGTATGCAATATTCCTTCACCGAGAAGAAGCGTATTCGCAAGAGTTTCGCGAAACGCCCCATCGTTCACCAAGTTCCTTTCCTGCTGGCTACCCAGCTTGAATCATTCAGCACGTTTCTGCAAGCAGAAACGGCGACCGCACAACGCAAACCGGAAGGTCTGCAGGCTGCGTTTACGTCCGTTTTTCCTATTGTTTCCCATAACGGCTTTGCTCGTCTAGAGTTCGTGAGCTACATGCTCTCGCCGCCGGCATTCAACATCAAGGAATGCCAGCAGCGGGGCCTGACGTACTGCTCGGCGCTGCGCGCCAAGGTCCGTCTCGTGCTGCTCGACAAGGAATCGCCGAGCAAGCCGGTCGTGAAGGAAGTGAAGGAGCAGGAAGTGTACATGGGCGAAATTCCGCTCATGACGCCGACGGGCTCGTTCGTCATCAACGGCACCGAGCGTGTCATCGTCTCGCAGCTGCACCGCTCGCCTGGCGTGTTCTTCGAGCACGACAAGGGCAAGACGCACAGCTCGGGCAAGCTGCTCTTTTCGGCACGTATCATTCCTTACCGCGGTTCGTGGCTCGACTTCGAGTTCGACCCGAAGGACGTGCTGTACTTCCGCGTCGACCGCCGCCGCAAGATGCCGGTCACGATCCTGCTGAAGGCCATCGGCCTCACGCCGGAACAGATCCTCGCGAACTTCTTCGTGTTCGACAACTTCTCGCTGATGCCGGAAGGCGCGCAGATGGAGTTCGTGCCCGAGCGTCTGCGTGGTGAAGTCGCGCGCTTCGACATTTCGGATCGCGACGGCAAGGTCATCGTCCAGAAGGACAAGCGGATCAACGCGAAGCACATCCGCGACCTCGAAAACGCGAAGACGACGTTTATTTCGGTCCCCGAAGATTATCTGCTCGGCCGCGTTCTCGCGAAGAACGTTGTCGACGGCGACACGGGCGAAGTGATCGCGAACGCGAACGACGAAATCACCGAAAGCGTGCTCGACAAGCTGCGCGAGGCGAAGATCAAGGACATCCAGACGCTCTACACGAACGATCTGGACCAGGGTCCGTACATCTCGTCGACGCTGCGTATCGACGAAACCGCCGACAAGATGGCCGCGCGCATCGCGATCTATCGCATGATGCGTCCGGGCGAGCCGCCGACCGAAGAAGCGGTCGAGGCGCTGTTCAATCGCCTGTTCTACAGCGAGGAAGCGTACGACCTCTCGAAGGTGGGTCGTATGAAGTTCAACCGCCGCGTGGGCCGTGACGAAATCGTCGGCCCGATGACGCTGCAGGACGACGACATCCTCGCGACCATCAAGATCCTCGTCGAGCTGCGCAACGGCAAGGGCGAAGTGGACGACATCGACCACTTGGGCAATCGTCGCGTGCGTTGCGTGGGCGAACTCGCGGAGAACCAGTTCCGCGCGGGTCTCGTGCGCGTCGAGCGTGCAGTCAAGGAACGCCTCGGCCAGGCCGAAAGCGAAAACCTGATGCCGCACGACCTGATCAACTCGAAGCCGATTTCGTCGGCGATTCGCGAGTTCTTCGGTTCGTCGCAGCTGTCGCAGTTCATGGACCAGACCAACCCGCTCTCGGAAATCACGCACAAGCGCCGTGTTTCCGCACTGGGCCCGGGCGGTCTGACGCGTGAGCGCGCAGGCTTCGAAGTCCGCGACGTGCACCCGACCCACTATGGCCGCGTGTGCCCGATCGAGACGCCGGAAGGTCCGAACATTGGTCTGATCAACTCGCTCGCGCTGTACGCGCACCTGAACGAATACGGCTTCCTCGAAACGCCGTATCGCAAGGTCGTGGACAGCAAGGTGACCGACCAGATCGACTACCTGTCGGCGATCGAAGAAGGCCGTTACGTGATCGCTCAGGCGAACGCGGCAGTGGCCGACGACGGCACGCTGACCGACGAACTCGTCTCGTCGCGTGAAGCCGGCGAAACGCTGATGGTCACGCCGGACCGCATCCAGTACATGGACGTGGCGCCGTCGCAGATCGTCTCGGTTGCAGCCTCGCTGATTCCGTTCCTCGAGCACGACGACGCGAACCGCGCACTGATGGGCTCGAACATGCAGCGTCAGGCCGTGCCTTGCCTGCGTCCGGAAAAGCCGGTCGTCGGTACGGGTATCGAGCGCACCGTTGCGGTCGACTCGGGTACGACGGTTCAGGCGCTGCGTGGCGGCGTGGTCGATTACGTCGACGCGGGCCGTATCGTGATTCGCGTGAACGATGATGAAGCGGTCGCCGGTGAAGTCGGCGTGGACATCTACAACCTCATCAAGTACACGCGTTCGAACCAGAACACGAACATCAACCAGCGTCCGATCGTGAAGATGGGCGACAAGGTTGCGCGCGGCGACGTGCTGGCTGACGGCGCATCGACCGATCTGGGCGAGCTCGCGCTCGGCCAGAACATGCTGATCGCGTTCATGCCGTGGAACGGCTACAACTTCGAAGACTCGATCCTGATCTCGGAGAAGGTGGTTGCGGACGATCGCTACACGTCGATCCACATCGAAGAACTGAATGTCGTTGCACGCGACACGAAGCTCGGACCGGAAGAAATCACGCGCGACATTTCGAACCTCGCGGAAGTGCAGCTTGGCCGTCTCGACGAGTCGGGCATCGTGTACATCGGCGCGGAAGTCGAAGCGGGCGACGTGCTGGTGGGCAAGGTCACGCCGAAGGGCGAAACCCAGCTCACGCCGGAAGAAAAGCTGCTGCGCGCGATCTTCGGCGAGAAGGCTTCGGACGTGAAGGATACGTCGCTGCGCGTGCCCTCGGGCATGAGCGGCACGGTCATCGACGTGCAGGTGTTCACGCGCGAAGGCATCACGCGCGACAAGCGTGCACAGCAGATCATCGACGATGAACTGAAGCGCTATCGCCTCGACCTGAACGACCAGCTGCGCATCGTGGAGGGCGACGCGTTCCAGCGTCTCGCGCGCATGCTCGACGGCAAGGTCGCGAACGGCGGTCCGAAGAAGCTCGCGAAGGGTACGAAGATCGACCAGGCTTACCTGGAAGACCTCGACCACTACCACTGGTTCGACATCCGCCTCGCGGACGAAGAAGCAGCGGCGCAGCTCGAAGCGATCAAGAACTCGATCGAAGAAAAGCGTCACCAGTTCGATCTGGCGTTCGAAGAGAAGCGCAAGAAGCTCACGCAAGGCGACGAACTGCCGCCGGGCGTGCTGAAGATGGTCAAGGTGTACCTCGCGGTCAAGCGCCGTCTGCAGCCTGGCGACAAGATGGCAGGCCGTCACGGTAACAAGGGTGTCGTTTCGAAGATCGTTCCGATCGAAGACATGCCGTACATGGCCGATGGCCGTCCGGCAGACGTCGTGCTGAACCCGCTCGGCGTGCCGTCGCGGATGAATGTGGGTCAGGTTCTCGAAGTGCACCTGGGCTGGGCCGCGAAGGGTCTGGGCTGGCGTATTGGCGAGATGCTCGCCCGTCAGACCAAGGTTGCGGAGCTGCGTGAGTTCCTCACGAAGATCTACAACGAATCGGGCCACAAGGAAGACCTCGACAGCTTCAGCGACGACGAGATCCTCGAACTCGCGAAGAACCTGCGCGAAGGCGTGCCGTTCGCGACGCCGGTGTTCGACGGTGCGACCGAAGAGGAAATGGGCAAGATGCTCGATCTGGCGTTCCCGGACGACATCGCGCACAACCTCGGCATGACGCCGTCGAAGAACCAGGTGCGTCTGTACGACGGCCGCACGGGCGAGATGTTCGAGCGCACCGTGACCGTGGGCTACATGCACTACCTGAAGCTGCACCACCTTGTCGACGACAAGATGCACGCGCGTTCGACGGGGCCGTACTCGCTCGTCACGCAGCAGCCGCTGGGTGGTAAGGCGCAGTTCGGTGGCCAGCGTTTCGGTGAAATGGAAGTGTGGGCGCTCGAAGCGTATGGCGCTTCGTACGTGCTGCAGGAAATGTTGACGGTGAAGTCGGACGACGTGACGGGCCGCACGAAGGTGTACGAGAACCTCGTCAAGGGCGATCACGTGATCGATGCAGGCATGCCGGAATCCTTCAACGTGCTGGTGAAGGAAATCCGCTCGCTCGGTATCGACATCGACCTCGACCGCAACTAATCGGACTACGGAGAGAAGGCAATGAAAGCTCTGCTCGATCTATTCAAGCAAGTCCAACAAGAAGAAGTTTTTGACGCGATCAAGATCGGTCTGGCCTCGCCGGACAAGATCCGCTCGTGGTCGTTCGGTGAAGTGAAGAAGCCGGAGACCATCAACTACCGTACCTTCAAGCCGGAACGGGATGGCCTGTTCTGCGCGAAGATCTTCGGGCCGATCAAGGACTACGAGTGCCTGTGCGGCAAGTACAAGCGCCTGAAGCACCGTGGCGTGATCTGCGAGAAGTGCGGCGTTGAAGTCACGCTGGCGAAGGTGCGCCGCGAACGCATGGGCCACATCGAGCTGGCGTCGCCAGTCGCGCACATCTGGTTCCTGAAGAGTCTGCCGAGCCGTCTGGGCATGGTGCTCGACATGACGCTGCGCGACATCGAACGCGTGCTGTACTTCGAAGCGTACGTGGTGATCGAACCGGGCATGACGCCGCTGAAGGCGCGTCAGATCATGACCGAAGAGGATTACTACAACAAGGTCGAAGAGTACGGCGACGAATTCCGCGCCGAGATGGGCGCGGAAGGCGTGCGCGAACTGCTGCGCGCGATCAATATCGACGAACAGGTCGAGACGCTGCGCACCGAGCTCAAGAACACGGGCTCGGAAGCGAAGATCAAGAAGTACGCGAAGCGCCTGAAGGTGCTCGAGGCCTTCCAGCGTTCGGGCATCAAGCCCGAATGGATGGTGCTCGAAGTGCTGCCGGTGCTGCCGCCCGAACTGCGTCCGCTCGTGCCGCTGGACGGTGGCCGTTTCGCGACTTCGGACCTGAACGACCTGTATCGCCGCGTCATCAACCGTAACAACCGTCTGAAGCGTCTGCTCGAGCTCAAGGCGCCGGAGATCATCGTCCGCAACGAAAAGCGGATGCTCCAGGAAGCGGTTGACTCGCTGCTCGACAACGGTCGTCGCGGCAAGGCGATGACGGGCGCGAACAAGCGTCCGCTGAAGTCGCTCGCCGACATGATCAAGGGTAAGGGCGGTCGTTTCCGTCAGAACCTGCTGGGTAAGCGCGTCGACTACTCGGGCCGTTCGGTCATCGTGGTGGGTCCGACGCTCAAGCTTCACCAGTGCGGTCTGCCGAAGCTGATGGCGCTCGAACTGTTCAAGCCGTTCATCTTCAACAAGCTGGAAACGATGGGCGTTGCGACGACCATCAAGGCTGCGAAGAAGGAAGTCGAGAACCAGACGCCGGTGGTGTGGGACATTCTGGAAGAGGTGATCCGCGAGCATCCGGTCATGCTCAACCGCGCACCTACGCTGCACCGTCTTGGCATTCAGGCTTTCGAGCCGGTGCTGATCGAAGGTAAGGCAATCCAGCTGCACCCGCTCGTTTGCGCGGCGTTCAACGCCGACTTCGACGGTGACCAGATGGCTGTTCACGTTCCGCTGTCGCTCGAAGCGCAGATGGAAGCGCGTACGCTCATGCTCGCGTCGAACAACGTCCTGTTCCCGGCCAACGGCGATCCGTCGATCGTGCCGTCGCAGGATATCGTGCTGGGCCTGTACTACGCCACGCGTGAAGCGATCAACGGCAAGGGCGAAGGCATGACGTTCACGGGCGTGTCGGAAGCGATCCGCGCGTACGAGAACAAGGAAGTCGAGCTGGCCTCGCGCGTGAACGTGCGTATTACCGAAATGGTCCACAACGAGGACAAGTCGGAAGGCGCACCGGCATTCGTGCCAAAGATCTCGCTGTACGCGACCACGGTCGGCCGCGCGATCCTCTCGGAAATTCTGCCGCCGGGCCTGCCGTTCTCGGTGCTGAACAAGCCGCTGAAGAAGAAGGAAATCTCGCGTCTGATCAACACTGCGTTCCGCAAGTGCGGTCTGCGCGAGACGGTGATTTTTGCTGACCAGCTGATGCAGTCGGGCTTCCGCCTCGCAACGCGCGCCGGTATTTCGATCTGCGTGGACGACATGCTCGTGCCGCCGCAGAAGGAAACCATCGTCGGCGAAGCCGCGAAGAAGGTGAAGGAGTACGACCGTCAGTACATGTCGGGTCTCGTTACCGCGCAGGAACGCTACAACAACGTGGTCGACATCTGGTCGAACACGTCGGAAGCGGTCGGCAAGGCGATGATGGAGCAGCTCTCGACGGAACCGGTCATCGACCGTGACGGTAAGGAAACGCGTCAGGAATCGTTCAACTCGATCTACATGATGGCCGACTCGGGCGCGCGGGGTTCCGCGACCCAGATTCGCCAGCTGGCGGGTATGCGCGGCCTGATGGCGAAGCCGGACGGCTCGATTATCGAAACGCCGATTACCGCGAACTTCCGCGAAGGTCTGAACGTGTTGCAGTACTTCATCTCGACCCACGGTGCACGTAAGGGTCTGGCTGATACGGCACTGAAGACCGCGAACTCGGGTTACCTGACGCGTCGTCTCGTCGACGTCACGCAGGATCTCGTGGTCGTCGAGGAAGATTGCGGCACGTCGAACGGCGTGGCGATGAAGGCCCTCGTGGAAGGCGGTGAAGTCGTCGAAGCGCTGCGCGACCGTATTCTCGGCCGTGTGGCGGTGGCTGACGTCGTCAATCCGGAAACGCAGGAAACCATCTACGCGTCGGGCGATTTGCTCGATGAAGACGCGGTTGAGACGATCGAGAGCCTCGGCATCGACGAAGTGCGCGTGCGCACGCCGCTCACCTGCGAAACGCGCTATGGCCTGTGCGCCTCGTGCTACGGCCGCGACCTCGGCCGCGGCTCGCGCGTGAACGTCGGCGAAGCCGTCGGCGTGATCGCGGCACAGTCGATCGGCGAACCGGGCACGCAGCTCACGATGCGTACGTTCCACATCGGTGGTGCGGCATCGCGTGCGGCAGTGGCCTCGTCGGTGGAAGCCAAGTCGAACGGTACGCTGCGCTTCACGGCGACGATGCGTTATGTCACGAGCGCGAAGGGCGAGCAGATCGTCATCTCGCGTTCGGGCGAAGCCATCATCGCCGACGATCACGGCCGCGAGCGCGAGCGTCACAAGGTGCCGTACGGCGCGACGCTGCTGCAGCTCGACGGTGCGGCGATCAAGGCCGGTACGCAGCTCGCCACGTGGGACCCGCTCACGCGTCCGATCATCACCGAGTACGGCGGTACGGTGAAGTTCGAGAACGTCGAAGAAGGCGTGACCGTGGCCAAGCAGATCGACGACGTCACGGGTCTGTCGACCCTCGTCGTGATCGACGCGAAGCGCCGCGGTTCGCAGGCGGCGAAGAGCGTGCGTCCGCAGGTCAAGCTGATCGACGCGAACGGCGACGAAGTGAAGATCCCGGGCACGGAGCATTCGGTGCAGATCGGCTTCCAGGTCGGCGCGCTGATCACCGTGAAGGACGGTCAGCAGGTTCAGGTGGGTGAAGTGCTCGCACGTATCCCGACTGAAGCGCAGAAGACGCGTGACATTACCGGTGGTCTGCCGCGTGTGGCGGAACTGTTCGAAGCACGTTCGCCGAAGGACGCCGGTATCCTGGCGGAAGTCACGGGTACGACGTCGTTCGGTAAGGACACGAAGGGCAAGCAGCGTCTCGTCATCACGGACCTCGAGGGCAACCAGCACGAGTTCCTGATCGCGAAGGAAAAGCAGGTGCTGGTCCACGACGGTCAGGTCGTCAACAAGGGCGAAATGATCGTGGACGGCCCGGCCGATCCGCACGACATCCTGCGTCTGCAGGGTATCGAGGCGCTGTCGCGCTACATCGTGGACGAAGTGCAGGACGTGTACCGTCTGCAGGGCGTGAAGATCAACGACAAGCACATCGAAGTGATCGTGCGTCAGATGCTGCGCCGCGTGCAGATCACCGACAACGGCGATACGCGTTTCATCCCTGGCGAACAAGTCGAGCGTTCGGACATGCTCGACGAGAACGACAAGATGATCGCGGAAGACAAGCGTCCGGCGACGTACGAGAACGTGCTGCTCGGTATCACGAAGGCATCGCTCTCGACCGACTCGTTCATCTCGGCGGCATCGTTCCAGGAAACGACCCGCGTGCTGACCGAAGCGGCGATCATGGGCAAGCGCGACGATCTGCGTGGCCTGAAGGAAAACGTGATCGTCGGCCGTCTGATTCCGGCCGGTACGGGTCTCGCGTTCCACAAGGCGCGCCGTGCGAAGGAGTCGTCGGATCGCGAGCGTTTCGACCAGATCGCAGCGGAAGAAGCGTTCGAGTTCGGCACGCCGGAAACCCCGGCTGCAGAAGTGCCGGAAACGCCGCACCAGCCGCACACGACGGACGAGTAAGCGCGGGGCGGCGCAAGCCGCTTCGTGCCGTCCTTGCTGGAATGGCTTCGCAAAGCCGCCTGGTAATAAGCCAGGCGGCTTTTTTTTATTGGTTCGGGCAAGAGCGTCCGACGAGCGCTTCGTTTGTCCAGTTCCGACGCTGGTGCTGCTTGCTTCAGAGGAGGTATGCGCGTCAAAGTAGATATTTCGTATTCCAATAAATATGGCATCCTGAGTATTAAGCTGAAAACTCCAAGTCTCATACGGCGACGGACTTTCATATTGCTTTTCGGATTTGTCCTACATTCAGGCGCGAGCACGCTCGATAGCATGCGCTAGCGTCGTCGCCTCCCCCGTAGCTGCGGGCTGGAAATCGCGTCGACATCTCGCAGATCGGAGCGATGCGCAGTTGCAACGACCCTTCGCATCCGCTCAAGCCTGGGTAGTGGAATGGATGCTGATATTCGAAAGATGCCGCTGTCTCACGCGGCATTCTGGCTTTGCCTTTACCTTGCAACGGGCGCCTTGTCGGGCCAGTTCAACGTCAATACGGCCGCGCTTGCCCCCTACGTCTGGTTGCCTGCCGGCGTTAGCCTCGCGGCCATGCTGTTGTCTCGCAGCAGTTCGAGCATTCCGCTTGCCATCGCGTTCGCGGTGCTTCAGTCCGTACTTTCGCATCTGGGCGGCCGCGACGTTCCGTCATCGCTCGTGCTCGGCGCGCTGGCCGGCGCCGCGCCGTTAGCCGCCGCGACGATCGTTCGCTGGATGCGCGTACCGCTCGAGGGCTTGCATCTGCTGGAGGCGGTTGTCGTTGCCGCACTGGTGAGCGCAGTGCTGCTTGGCGGTGGCGGTGCCCTCTACTTCGCGCTGACGAAGGGCATGTCGTTCACGACGCAGTGGCTCCCGTGGAGCGCCGCGATCTTTGTCGGCGTATGCATTACGCTGCCGTTGCTCACGGTCTGGGCGCAATTCCGGCCCCGGCGCTCCTCGCAGCGTAACGACAGCCGCGAGCTGGTCGGCTATCTCTCGTTCGCCACGATGGCCGGCATGACGTGGTGGTTGTTCGACAGCGCGACGGCCACGCGCCTCAGCGAGACCGGCGTCACTTGCCCGCTTTATTTGCCGATGTTCTGCGTCGTGATCGTCGCGATCGTCGGCGGCGTGCGCGGAGGCACGCTCGCAGTGCTGGTGCTGACGCTGATCTGTCTCGGCCACACCGCGCGCGGCGAGGGCCCCTTTGCGTCCCCTTCGGCGCCCGCCTCGCTGTCCTTGTTGCAGGCGCAACTCTATATCGGCATTTCGGCGATGCTCGTGCTGATCGTGCACGCGCTGCGCGATGCCGAAACACAGGCGTATGTCCAGGCCGACCGGTGGCGCACAGATATCGAACTCGCGCTTGCCGGGAGTGCCTCGATTGCCTACACGGTCGATTGCGCGACGCAAAGCGTGCAGTGGTACGGCGACGTCCGGCGCGTGACGGGGTATCCCGCGACATCGCTGTCCACGGTCGAGGAAGTTCTCGCGATCGTGCACCCGCACGATCGCGGACGCTTGCGCGAGCGCTGGAACACGCAGGAAGTCTCCACGTCGCAAGCGCCGGCGTATTTCGCACTGCGTCTGACGAGTTCGCTTTCCGCCAACGTCTCGATCGAACTGGCCGACATCGGTTCGCCGCTTTCCGATGGCAACGGGCACGTCGCGTTCATTGCCGGCGTCTGGCAATACCCTTCGTCCTCGGTGAAGTGAGTCATGGCTACCCGCATTGGCGCACTTCTGATCCACGGATTGGGTGGTACCCAGTACGACCTCGGCTCGATGCACCGGCATCTGAAGCGCTCCGGCGTCGAGACGCATTCCTTGACACTGCCGGGCCACGGAGAGACGCCGGAGGCCCTGGTGTCGGTCCGGGCCGAGGCCTGGATCGAAGCCGTCACGCAGAAGTACCGCGAGCTCGTCGATCAATACGAAGTCTTCCACGTGATGGGCATGTGCATGGGCGCGCTGCTCGCGGCCGCATTATGCGCGCGGGAGCGTCATGCCACGGGTCGGCTCGTTACGCTCGCCCCGCCGATTTATATCGACGGATGGAGCACCCCGTGGTGGCGCGCCGCGCGGCACGTCGCCTACCGACTGCCGCTGCTGCCTTCGAAAATGAAAATCGAAGAGGGCGAGCCGTACGGCATCAAGAACGCACTGGTGCGCAACATCGTCAAGGCGAAGTTCGCGCGCGGCGACAAATTCCACTACCCATGGGTGCCGCTCGCGTGCATCCGCGAAGTGGACCGTTTGCGGCGCCGGGTTATGCGCGATCTGCATTTGATCCCATGCCCGACTCTGGTCGTGCACGCGCGCGAAGACGAACTGACGAGCCTGAAGTCGGCGGCGTTCATCGCGCGCAACGTGCAGGACGCGCGCGTCGTGGTGCTCGAAAACAGCTATCACATGATCTGTATCGACAACGATCGCGAACAGGTCTTCGGCGGCGTGCTCGACTTTCTCGGCGTGACCGAGCAGGCGGGCTGCCCGGCGGTCGCCTTCGAGCCGTGTTCGGCCGCGGATATACGGTCAATCGTCGAGCGCTTCACGCGTGCCATGTGCGAGCAGCGCTACGAAGACGTGTTTCCGCTCTTTTCCGCCGATGTTCGCTGGGACCAGCGCGGCGCGAGCCCGGTGGCGCGTGTCTACGAGGACCGTAACGCGCTGATCGATCTCTTCTCGCAGTTTGTGTCGTTATCCGCGAATTCGTTTCGCGTGACGGGCTTCGACGATCCGGTGTTCGGCGCCGATGCCGTGCATGTTCGCCTGCACAGCGAGGCCAGGGCGGCCGGAGCGACGCTGATGGCGAGCGGCGTGCTGCAGATGACATTCGGCAACGGTCGAATTCGTGCCGTCGTGTACGAGCCGGATCGCCGCGCCCTGGAAGACGCCTTTTGGAGCGAGGCCGCCGCGGCGGTCGGCGGCGATGCCCGCGAGACGCTGGCCGGGCCAGGCAGGGGCGAGGCATTGCCGACCGGTGCGGCACTCGACATGGCGTTTGAAGAGGCGGCCGCCAGGGTCAGCGCGATTGCGCGTCCGCTCGCGCCGGCGACGCTGCTGAAGTTGCGTGCGCTCTTCAAACAGGCACGTTCGGGCGATGTCGTCGGTGCACGGCCCGGCATGACGGACGTGATCGGACGCGCGAAGCACGACGCCTGGGCCGAAATGCGTGGCAAGTCGCGCGAGGCCGCGATGGGCGAGTATGTGGCGCTCGCGCGCAGTCTGATGGACGAGTAGCGTTATGTGGCTTCGTTCTGCTTGCGCTGTCGCCCTGATCGTCGGCAGTGTACTGGCGAGCGGCGCGCGCGCTGAAGCCGTGATCGCGTCGCTTGCGCCGCCGGGCAGCCAGACGGTGGCCCAGACGGCGACCGTCACACCGCATCCGCGCATTTGCCTCGCCCTGTCAGGCGGGGGCGCGCGCGGGTATGCGCACCTCGGCGTGTTGAAAGAACTCGAAGCCTGCATGTGCCGATCGACTGCATCGCGGGAACGAGCATGGGCGCCGTGATTGGCGCGCTCTACGCGAGCGGCATGTCCGCAGACGCCATCGAACAGGCGCTTTCCACGCAGAAGCTGGGCGATGTCGCTTTCGATCGCGATGCCCGGCGGGACTTGCCCGAAGCGTTGCGCGAAGACGATCTCATGTATCCGATCGGCGTGCCAATGGGTTTTGGCGGCGGTCGTCTTAAGATGTCCTCAGGACTGGTGCAGGGTACGAAGCTCACTGCGTTGTTGCGCACCTATACCGGGCAGTACCCGGGCGACATCGATTTCGACCATCTGCCGATTCCATTTCGCGCCGTCGCGACCGACCTCGAGACCGGCGAGCGCGTGGTGCTGCGCAACGGCTCGCTTGCGCTGGCGGTGCGGGCCAGCATGGCGGTGCCCGGCCTCTTCGCGCCGGTGAAGCTCGACGGCCGCACGTTGATCGACGGCGGCGCCGCGTCGAATCTGCCGATCGACGTCGCGCGTGAAATGGGTGCGGACGTTGTGATCGCCGTCGATATCGGGACGCGCCTTGCCCGCGCCGAACAACTCGATTCGATGGCGGCCGTCACATCGCAAATGATTCGCTTCATGATGGCGCGCAATGTCGCCGCGCAGAAGGCGACCTTGCGCCCGACCGATGTCCTGCTCGAACCCGAGCTCGGCTCGCTTTCGTTCACCGACTTCGGCGCGATGGAGCAAGGCGTTACGGCGGGCGCCGCGGCGGTGAGGTATAGCAGCGGGCAACTGGCGGCCATTTCGCTCAGCGAGGCGCAGTATGTATCCTGGCGCGCGGGCCTTTCGCATGCCGATTCGCTGCCTGCTGATACGCGCATCGACCGCATCGAAGTGACGACGTACGGGCGTGTGCCGCCTGGCTGGATCGAGGAGGCATTGAACGTCAAGCCCGGCGACGTGTACGACCCGCCGCGCGTCGAGGGCGCGCTCGCCGACATGGCGCGCACCGCCGATCTCGAAAGCGTTTCGCAGACGCTCACCGGGCCGCCGGGCGAGCGTGTGTTGCGAGTGGACGCTAGCGAAAAGAGCTGGGGACCGAATTTCCTCCTGTTCGGGCTGGGCGTGTCGACCGATTTCAACGGCAACGGGGCGTTCACGCTGCAGATTGGCCACCGTCTGCCCTGGATCACGCAAAGCGGTCTTTCCTGGCGCAACGACGTGGTGCTTGGCAGTCGAGATCTCGGCTGGCGCACCGAGTTGCGCCAGCCGGTCCTGGGGCGGGTGTATCTGGCACCGTATGCGTCGATCCTGCGCAACGACGTGAACTTTTATGCGGACAACGACGTGAAGGAGCGCCCGGTGGCGGCGTACGTGCAGCAGGAGCTGCGTGCAGGGCTCGACGTGGGCGTGCCGCTCGGCAACTGGGGCGAGGCGCGAGCCGGCATTGCGAAAGTGCGCACGTCATACCAACCGCAGTCGTCGATACTGACACAAGTCGACAGCGGCGACGGTTCGAGCATGCTGACGGTCGGCAGCCTGGCGGCCTTCGCGGTGACGCAGACCGTTGCGGGCATCGGCGTGAAGATCGACCAGCTCGACGATTCGCTGTTTCCGCGTCATGGCCTGTACGTCGACACGCGGGCGGAGTTGGGCCTCGGCGGTGCCGACGACCGTTATGACATCGCGTATTTGCGCGGCCTGTGGGCGGCGAGTCGCGGCGTCGTCAGCATGAATGCGGCGGTCGAAGTCGGCGGCCAGATCGGCGGTAATCGCACCTCGCCGAGTTACCTGTTCAGCCTGGGCGGGTTTCAGCGGCTCTCGGCCTACGGTCAGGACCAGTTCAGTGGCCCCTGCATCCTGTACGGGCGCGTGACCGGGCTCGCACAGCTGTCCAAAGGCGACTCTGGGCCGCTGCGCGGGATTTTCGCCGGCATGAGCGTGGAAGGCGGCAACGTATGGAACAGTCCGCAGCAGTTCGCCCACGGACCCTGGTTGAGCAGCGTGAGCGCTTTCGTCGGCACGACGACTGCGATCGGCCCGTTGTACTTCGGCGCGGCAGTGGCGCCGCGCGGCGTGCACAGCGTGTACTTTCAGCTCGGCAACCGCTTTTGAACTCGCTGGATTTCAAGAAAGGTGCTTGTTGCCCGTCTGCAAGGCGTGAAGATCAACGACAAGCACATCGAAGTGATCAGCCGCACACGACGGACGAGTAAGCTTCTGGCGAACCTGGTTCGCTATCAGTTGAAAGTGTTGGATGAAATCCGCCTGGGTCAACCGGGCGGATTTTTTGCCGTGCGCCCAGCATGGGCGCCCTCCTGCGGGTGCAAGTCCCGCCATAAGCTGGTCACGGCGAATGAAGTGAAGCGCAACTGCATGAGGGCGACCGAGTGTGGGGAGGAAGCGTGGAGCGTAAATCGCGAGCCGATGGACAAGAACTGCATAGAAGGCGCTGCCGGGCAGGGCGAGCCAGATGCCCGCGCGAGCGGTGGCGGCGCGCGGTGAAGCCGCGCGTGAAGCCGTGAGCGCGAAGCCTGGAACTCGCGGCATGAGACGGAGGGCACAGGGTCGGCGCTGCTGGAAGCGGCGCCGACGAGAGAGAACCTGCGGCAGGCGGTCAAACGGGTGGCGGCCAACAGCCATCGCTGGTGGCGCAACAGCAGCAAGCTGCTCAACGGCGCGCTGCCCATTGCCTGGTTCGACCGACTCGGCTTACCCCGTCTCTTCTAACCTCAACTTCCCGAACCGCCCGGTGCGGACCCGCATGCCGGGTGGTGTGGCAGGGGCGTAGCCTGTTGGCTATCCCCTATGCCGATCGCGCCAATCGAGGCGCGGTATTTTGTCATGGCAAACGTTCGTACACGCAACTTCCCTGCACGGGGTGGCCGCCCATGCTAATGTGGCGCCTCGCGCGGCCCGCGCGTCTGTCGGACGGGCTTTGTCGTGTAACTTTTACCCATTCCGGAGGCGTGAATCATGTGGGTTGTTGGAGTCGGTCTGATATTGAATCTGGTGGCGTCGGTCGGGATCTTCTCGTACTTGCTACACCATGTTGGCATCCAGCCTGCCGCAACGTTCTTTGCGATCTTCCTGGTCGTGTGGGCCTTCATCATCATCGGATTCATCATGCAGCTCGCGGGAAAAACGCGTATGGGTGCGCTGCTGATTTCGATCGGCTCACTGGTTTTCGTGCCCGTTGGGCTCGTCGCGATTATTGGCAGTATTCGGGTGGCGCGCCGGCAAGGCGCGCTCGCGGCTGGCGGCCGTACCCTCTGAGTTTGTAATTCGTGTTCGATGCCACGCTCGTGGCATCGAACTTTTCTGAAGAAATTCGTACCGCCAAAATATATCGTTATCCGAATTAAAATCATTCAATTACGTTTGGTGACGCCGCTTCCGGCATGTGCTGTTTCGGATACGTCTGAATTTATTCACTCTCCCTCCTCGTTATTCCTAAGTGCAGGCCCATCTTTACGGACTCGATTCCGTTGAGAAAAATCAAGGCACGGGCCGAATCGCACAAATTTCACAAATACCAGTCCTCTCAATTTCATCTAGCGACTAAAGTTGCGCAACGCTGTAGTTCACACCAGATGAAAAGCGCGGGTTTTCAGATATGCAGCCTTTGAGCATCGGCTCGGGTTGTGTTTCGGGAGCATCGCGCAAAAACATTGAACAGTGCTGGTGGTGCTGCAGCTTCAAATGAAAAAAGCGTACGGGGTATATCGTTAGATATGCGAATTGGAATTGATATCGTAGAAACGGGCCGGATTGCTCAAGCAATCGAGCGCACAGGCGACGCCTTCGTCGCGCGCCTGATCTCAGCCGAAGAAATGCATGGCCTCGACCAGCCGACCAATGTCGAGCGCGTGGCCGGCATTTGGGCGGCCAAGGAAGCGGCCGTTAAAGCCCTCGGAACGGGCTTTCGCAATGGCATTACCTTTCACGACATCCAGATTCTTCATGACGAGCTGGGTAAGCCGTATTTCGCATTTTCCGGCGAATTCGAGAAGGTCATGCGGGCCGAGAATCTGCAAACCTCGCTTTTAACTATTTCGCATTGCAGAACACATGCGGTGGCAGCCGCCGTACTCGATTAACCAGCTCGAAAGTGAAGAATCATGGCTATCTATCCGGATCTTGAAGGCAAGACCGTAGTGGTGACCGGCGCCAGTGGCGATCTCGGTATGGCAATTTGCCGGAAATACCTGGCGCTCGGCAGTAATGTGCACGCGCTTTACAACACCGCGAAAGCTGGCCTCGAGGCGCTTGCGTCCGAGCCGGATAGCGCCGGCCGCCTGACCATCGCGAAATGCGATGTGGGAAATCGGGACGAGGTCGAGCAACTGCGCAGTGAACTGGAGCAGCGCGTCGAAGCTGTCGATGTTCTCATCAATAACGCGGGCATCTGTAAGGATAACCTGGTTTTGGCCATGACGTTCGAAGAGTTCGACGAAGTGGTGCGCGTCAATCTCCATGGGACCTTCAATATGACCCAGGGAATGATGAGGCTGATGAGGCACGCGCAACAGGCCAGCATCGTGAACGTGACGTCCGTTGCGGGCGTGACGGCGAGCTTCGGTCAGTCCAATTACAGCGCGGCCAAAGCGGGTATTTCCGGCTTTACGCGCTCGATTGCCAAGGAACTCGCCTCGAAAGGGATCCGGGTCAATGCCATTGCACCGGGCATGATCGAGTCACGAATGGTCAAGAAGGTGCCGCGCCACATCGCACGCACCATCTTCGATGCCATCCCCCTCAACCGCTTTGGGCGTCCCGAAGAGATCGCCGAGGTGGTCGCGTTTCTTGGTTCCAACGCCTCAAGCTACATCGTCGGGCAGACGCTGGTGGCCGACGGTGGTCTTGTAATGCGCTAATTTGCGGAAATTTTTCATGTCCAAGCTAGATCGAAGTCTGATGCCTGCGCAGCAGTTATTTGAAATTGGTGTATGGAGGTCCCCGATATTCATGGTGGACCGCATCACCGATATTGTGCCGGGCGAAAAGGGGTGTATTACCGTCGTCAAACACGTCACGTTTAACGAGCCCTATATTGCCGGCCACTTTACCGACAATCCCATCATGCCGGGCGTGATGATTGCCGAGATATTTGGTCAGGCCGGCGAGTATTGCCGCTTCTTCAGCGATATCTGCGCAGCATACGAACAGGAAACGGGACGCGTCGCGAAGCGCTTCGACGACGTGGCCGAAATCATTGCCACGCCCGAAGGCAAACGCATCATGCACGAGAAGCGTGAAAAGGCGATTGGCTTTCTCGCGGCCCAGAACCTCAAGTTCAAGAAGGTCGTTTATCCGGGCGACACCATCTACGCAGAGTGCAGGGTGGCTTTTGTCGACGCCCAAGGCTTCAATCACTTCAACGTGGAGGCGCGCGTCGGGCGCCATGTGGTTACCGAGGGGACCATCATCAATTTCCGGACTGACCGGGACAAGATCGGCGGTGATGTGACCGCCGGAATCTCACGATAAAGAGCGAAAACATGACCAGCACAACGATCCTGGATGACGTAAATCGACGCAAAGCGGTACTCGAAAAGCTCAAGGCCGGGCTGATCCAGCGT
The DNA here is from genome assembly GCF_905220245.1 of Paraburkholderia sp. J63. Lineage (NCBI taxonomy): Bacteria > Pseudomonadati > Pseudomonadota > Betaproteobacteria > Burkholderiales > Burkholderiaceae > Paraburkholderia > Paraburkholderia sp. J63. The sequence continues at coordinate 23,283 of NZ_CAJMZF010000013.1, forward strand.
CTGAATCTCCCTCAGACCGTCGCGCAGATCGACGACGACACGCCGCTCTTCGGCAGCGGCCTGCGCCTCGATTCCGTCGATGCAACCGAAGTTTTCGTGCTTCTCGACGAAGCCTTCGGAATTCGCGTGTCGGAGGGCGATGAGCCTTCCTATCTGCGCAGTATCAACACGCTTGCTTCGTTCATTCTCTCCCGGCGCGAAGACGCGCACGCCACGGCGGCCTGAGGGCCGACCGATCCAAACTCGATGCAAGGAAACGAGCAATCATGACAAGCCTGAAAGAGATGCATATCAGTCATGGCGCGAAGATGGGCGTGCGCAATGGCATTGAAATTCCGCTGAGCTACGGCGACACGGCGCGTGAAGTCGACGCTGCCCGGAAGACGATTCTGCTGACCGATTATTCCCATCTGGGTATTGCGGAAATCGCGGGCGAGGACGCCTACGAAGTGCTCAACACGATCGTCGGGGGCGACGTCTCCGCGTTGCGCGACGAGCAGGGCATGTACACGGTGCTGCTGGATGAGGCAGGAAAGATCATCACGGACGTCTACATCCTGTGCGACGAAGAGCGCTTCATCGTCGTGTCGGAATGGCTGAGTGGAAATCAGCTGCGCGACCTGATGCAGGAAGCCGTCGATCTCTGCAAGGACGAATTCAGCGAGATCGAAGGCGTGAAATCGCTGGACGGCGAGCGCGGCGTGCTGCATTTCGAAGGCCCCTACGCATGGGAGCTGATGGCCGAGATGTTTGGCATGGACGTGATCGGGTTGCCGTTCCACGAATACATGTACGTCGAAAAGGATGAAATCCTGTTTCGCGCGGGCAAGCACGGCGAGTTCTCGTACAAGCTCATCGTGCCGGTCGAACGGCTCGCAGAGGTATGGCAACAGGCCCCGGAAGCCGGCAAGAAGTACGACATGGTCGTGGGCGGCCTCGACTACCAGCGCCAGGTGCGGATCGAAAACCCGTGCTGGGATCCCACGGTCCTCGCCGACTTCTCGCGCTGTCCGGTGGAGCTTCAGATGCAGTGGACACTGCGCTATACGAAGGACGATTTCATCGGCAAGCGCGCGATCGAGAAACGTCTCGAGCAAGGCGTATCCCAACGCGCTGTCGGTTTCGAGCTTCATGGCGCGCATGCAGCGTGCGCAGCGAAGGGCGACGCGATCTACCTGCGCGATCAGAAAGTCGGCGAGATCATGGTGTGCGGTACGGTCACCGAAGATGGCCGGCACGTGGGTCGCGCGATGCTGAGCGAAGCGCTTGCCTACGCGGACATCGGCCCGCTGCGTCTGGTGACGGCAAAGGGTGACGCCGAGCTCAGGACCAGCGCGATTCCGTTCCTGCGCAACTTCAGCTTCATGGTCAACCCGTCGGAGCACAGCTACGTCGATCCCTCGAAGCCGAAGCATCTGCTCGAGCAAATCGAGAGAAAGAAGAAGGCGCTGGCCGAGGCGGGCTGAGAGCCGCGCGACGCAGCACACGCAAGCAGCGGGCGGTAGAGCAGCCGCCCGATCGGAGCCGTCCGCCGGGGAATGCGGGCGGCTCCAGGAGCCTCGGCGGCCAGCCGGCTGGCGATATTAAATCGGACTACATACAAATTGACGTCCAGACGGTGAACCCGGGCGTTATTGGGCCGGATAGAGATAAGGTGGATAAACACATGCCAACGCAGCGCAAGCGGGTCGTAGTCACGGGGATGGGGCATCTGTCTTCGATCGCCGATAACGTGGACGAATTCGAGGAAGCGCTTTTCAACAAGGTCTGCGGCATTCGCCCAAGCGAGCACTATCAGCCCTGGTTCGATGGCGCGAATGCGTCCGAAGTCTTGCGGGAGGTCGTCTATGAGGACCTGTCGGACGAGCGCGTGGAATTGCTCGACAAGGCGGCGCTCTGGGCCTACCGGGTCGGCCATGAAGCGCTCAAGCGTGCGCATGCATCGTCTGCCGAGCTGCGGGCGAAGACGGGCCTCGTCATTGGTGTCTCGTCCGCCGGCACCGAAGCCTATATGCCCATTCTCGAAGAGAACTACGAAACGTTCTCTCTCAAGAAGATTGTCGTTTCCGGCAGCTTTGCTTCGTCGAGCGCGATCGTTTCGGCGCTGCTCGGCCTCAAAGGCGGTTTCGAGCTGGTCGCCACGGCCTGCACCGCCAGTACCAACGCAATCGGCATGGGCTTCGACCAGATCCAGAACGGCAAGAATCCGGCCGTTCTCGTGATTGGCACCGAGCCGCTTTATCTGCCGACCTTTGCCGGCTTCTACGCGCTGCATGCCATGAAGCGCGGTCCGGCAAGCCCGTTCTCGGGCGAACCCGGCATGTCGATCGGCGAAGGCGCCGGCGCGCTCATGCTCGAGGAGTATGAGCACGCCGTTGCGCGCGGCGCGCCCATCTACGCTGAGATCGTTGGGTATGCAACCTCGGGTGACGCGTTCCATGAGACCGCGCCTGATCCGCGCGCGGAAGGCGCGGTCCAGGTGATGCGCTCGGCGTTGCACAACGCCGGCCTCGAGCCCCATGACATCCAGTACATCAACGCGCACGGAACCGGAACGGACGCCAATGACCGGTCCGAGACGCTGGCGATGAAGAAAGTATTCCCGGGCATCGCGGATATTCCCGTGAGCTCGACGAAGGCTTACGTTGGGCACAACATCGGGTCGGCCGGCATCATCGAGCTGATCGCCTGCTACCTGACGCTGCCTGAAAAGAAGATCCTGCCGACGCTCAACTTCACGGTGCCGCGGCCCACCTGCGACCTGAACTACGTGCCCAACGAGTTTCAGTCCGCGGATGTCGGCGTGTTCATGAAGAACAACTATGCGTTCGGCGGCAACAACTGCTGCGTGATTTCGAGCACCCGTGCGGGCATCGTGCCCACGACGTCGTACGAGCCGAAGCGAGTCGGCATCACGGGCATGGGCGCGGTCGCGTCGGCGGGGCACGACATCGAGGAGATCTTCGACGCCGTGTGGGGCGGAAAGGACTCCGGCCGCAAGGTCAAGCTCACCGGCGAGGTCAAGGATAGCCATTCGTTTGCGGGGCTCGTGGACCACCCGTCCGTGCGTAACGAGGTGACGCAGTATCTGCTGAACATTTTCAGCCCCGAAATCGTCCACTCGCTCGGGGAGCGCCAGATCTGGGTGCATACGGTCGACGATCTCGATCCGCGCAAATATCTGCGTCGCTTCGATGAGCGCAGGGCCAACCCCATTTGCACCTTTGCGCTGCTCGCCCTGACTCAGGCGCTCAAAGGCGCGAGCCGCAAGATCCGCCGCGACGGCCACGACCTCGGTCTGGTGCTCGGCATGGCCAAGGGCCCGCGCACGGCGACCGAAACGTACATGCGCAGCATGATTCCCGACCCCACGAAAGTGCGCACGTCGGAGTTTCCCGGTGCGCTGATGAACGCGATTGCCACCTTCTGCTCGATCACGGAAGGCATCAAGGGCTACAACACGACGCTGGCGACGGGCAACAACGCGGCCTTCGGCGCCGTGGGCTACGCCTACGAGCTGATCCGCCAGAGTCTGCAGCCGCAGGTGATCGCCGGTGGCGCCGACGAAAGGCCCATGCAGTTCTGGTCATATCTGCAAGCGATGAACGATGGCCTGCAACTGGCCGACCGTCCCGAGGCATTCGAGGTCTACGGCAAGAGCGGCGCCGGCTATCTGATGGGTGAGGGCGCGGGCATGCTGTTCCTCGAGGACATCGAGCATGCCAAGGCACGGGGCGTACCGGTGCTCGCGGAGATCCTCGGCTACGGCAAGTCCTGCGACGCAAGCTATTTCGACCGCGAAGCCATCGAGCCGAGATGCGCGTCGATGACGACTGCGATTCGCCAGGCACTCGACGAAGCCGGAATCGGCTGCGACGAAATCGACCTCGTGTGCGGCAGCAGCGACGGAACCGCGGTCAGCAACCAGACCGAGCTGGGCGCAATTCGCACGATCTGGGGCGAACGTGTGGGACAGGTGCCGGTCGTCAACTACAACGGCTACTTCGGCAATATCGAATCATGTATCGGGATCCTGAACATGACTGTCGTTCTGGAGATCATGCGGCGCGGCGAAATCCCGCCCATCCCGTATACGAAGACCTTCATCGCCGACGATATCCAGTTCGTCACGACGCTCCAGCGCAAGCCGGTCCGCACCGCGCTCGTTCTGGGCTCGACGGAAGGGGGCAATCACTACGCCTACGTGATCCGGGCAGGTGCCTGATGGGCGTACGCAACGTCCCGGTGGTGCTGGGGGGCGCCGGGCTCGAATGCGCTTACGCGGGCAGTCCCGACGAACTCGTTCGCCGGCTGGCGGCTCGCGAGAGTGTCGCAGCGCAGCCCTGGTTCGCGAGCGATCGGGAAGCCGCCGACCTGCGCCTTCCCGGTAACCCTCATCACGCGAGGTTCTTCGTCGGGGACGCCGCGCGGATGCCTGTGATGGAGCGTGTGCAGCAAGTGCTCGAGCGTGTCATCGCGCAGGCGCTGCGGGGCTCGAACCTCGACGAGACCAGCCTGTGCGGCCCCGACGTGCGCGTTTATCTGGCTGGCCATGGCATGCGTCCCGACGTTGCCGATTTTGCCGGCTATGAGAACCGCAACGACGAAGAAGATCTGCTGTATTTCCCGCAGCTCAAGCAGCTGTGTGTCGCGAACTACGCGCAGGACGAGCTCGCGCATCGGCTCGCTGCAAGGTATCGGCTGGCCTCTCCGCCCGTGCCGGTCTATACGGCCAGCTGCTCCGCCATGTCCTCGCTTTACCTCGCGTGGCAGGCGATACGCGCGGGCTTCGCACGCCGGGCACTCGTTGTCGGGTGGATGCAATACACGTTGCAGGACATCGTGTTCATGGGCGGACAGGGCGTGCTGAGCGTCGGCGATTCGCAGCCGTTTTCCGCGCAGAGCGGCGGCATGTTGCCGGCCGACGGTGCCTGCGCGCTGATACTCCAGGCCGAGGGCGATGTCTCGGGGTCTGCAACGCAGGCCCGGGTACGCGTCGCCAGCTGCGTGGCGTATCAGAGCAGCGGAGAGGCGAGCGGCGCCATGTCGGCCGATTTTCGCGCGATTGCCGCGACGATGGAACGCGCGCTCGAAGCGGCTTCGCTCGCGCCCGGCGATATCGCATGCGTCGTTCCGCACGCCAACGGCGCGCCGACGAGCGACAAGTCCGAGGCCATGGCGATCCTGAAGATATGGGGGAAAAACGGCGTGCCCGTCGTGACGTACAAAGGGCAGACCGGCTACATGTCGGTTTGCAGCGGTCTGCTGGATCTGTTCGCGATTGCCGATGCGATCGTGAAGCAGGAGGTGCTTCCGGCCCAAACGAAGCTGCCTTTGGACGACGCATTGCAGATCGATGTCCACGCCAACCGTGCCGCGTTGCCGCTCGCCGGCGGCGCCATTCTGAAGAGCACACTCGGTCTCGACGGCTCCATTGTCGCCTGTGTCCTGACGCAGGAAACCCAGTCCGGAGGTTTGCATGATATGCGCGGTTCCTGATAGCGCGATCGGCGTGGTCGGGATAAGCACGGTGGAAAGCGGTCATTCACTTGTCCCCTTCACACCGAGCGGGTTCAACGCCAACGAGGCGCGCCATTTCAAGGAGGCGCAGCGGCGCCACGCGCAGCGCGACTGGCTCTTCAGCCGGTTCGGCATGTCGGGTGCGGGCGTGGACAGCGAGCAGATGCGGCAGGCGGCCTATCGCGAGGCGCTCAATGCGGTTGCGATGGTCTGCCGCAACGCATTCGATCAGGTCGGCCGCAAGCTGGAATCCCGCATCCGCAAGCAGCGATCGGCGTTCATCTACTTCGATGCGTGGGGCGAGACCGCCACGCTCGAAGGTGCGAATAGCTGGCGGGACGTCATCGGTCTCGACATGCTTCCGAAGGCCATCCTTCGCGACTACGGATTCCGCAATTTCTCCTGCAAGGTGCGCGGGGAACGCAACGGCTTCATGCACGCGATCCGTTTGGCCTCCGATCTGCTGAATTCGGACGAGATGGATACGGTCGTGCTGGCCGGTCTGTTTCGAAGCCTGCCCGTCATGGTGCTCTCTTCGGCGGCGGCGCGCGTGGCGCTGCACGGCAAGGCGCGCTTGAAACTGGCCAATCCTTGCCCGAGCGTGGAGCGCGCTGGCTGCGTCGTGCTGCGCAAGCACCCTGCGCAAGGCATGTCGCTCGCAATTACTTCGTATAACCAACTACCTGAAAACCCGCCGGCTGCGAGCGACGATCTCGCCCGCGAATGGCAGGCGCGCTGCAACGAACGCACCGCCTACGTGATGGCCGGTCTGCATCCGAGCGGCGCCATGCGCGAGCTCGAGCGCGAGGCCTATGCGGCGTCCGCCCTCGGCAAGCGCTATCTCTCCGTTTGCGATGTGTATGGCGACAGCGGATGCCTGAACCCCATGCTCGCGCTCTCCCATCTGTCCGGCGCGCCGGACTGGGATGAGCGCGGCCACGCGCTGATCAGCGTGGACGACGGGCGGGGCGGCGTCTGGGCGCTCGAGTGCTGGAACGGTCCGCATGAAGCGGAGGAGCTTGAATGAAGAATCCTGATGATTTCGCGCTTGATGCGATGCGCGGTCTGCATGCCGCCGCACTGTGCGGCCGGCACGCGGCATGGGAGGCACGGTCATGACGATTGCCGCACAACCGCTGCCGATCGTCCAGATGCAAGGCGCGGGCAAGCGTTACGGAACCGGCGCCGGGGCGGTGCATGCGCTACAGGGCATCGACCTCGCGATACGGCCGGGCGAGTTCGTCGCGCTGTGCGGGCCGTCGGGCAGCGGCAAGAGCACCTTGCTCAATCTGATGGCCGGCATCGACGCGCCAACCGAAGGTCGCGCGCTGCTCCTCAATCACGATTTCGGGAGCCTGAGCGATGTTGCCGCGGCGGCGCTGCGCGCGAAGACGATTGGCTTCGTGTTCCAGTTCTTCAACCTGCTGCCCGTCCTCAGCATTTTCGACAACGTGTACTACCCGTTGATGCTCAATGGACACAGCCGCGCCGAGGCACGCGACGACGTGATGTCGATGCTCGAGCGCGTCGGCCTGATCGAGCATTACAAGCGGCGGCCGGGGGAGCTTTCCGGCGGGCAGCAGCAGCGTGCGGCCATTGCGCGTGCGCTCGTGAAGCGCCCGGCGCTGGTCGTCGCCGATGAGCCGACGGGCAATCTGGATACGCACACCGGCGAGGAAATCGTCGACTTGCTGCTCGACATGAATAGAGAACTGCAGACCACGTTCGTGATCTCCACCCATTCGCTGCAATTGAAGGATCGGGCGCGACGTGTCATCGAGATCGAGGATGGGAGGCTCAAACGGGATGGGCAGCAAAATTAAGGCGCTTTTGTGGGGCACCGTTTTCGTGTCGATTTTCGCCGGCGCGCAGGTCATGGCGAATACCCCTGCGAGCGACGCAGCGCGAAGCGAGGCGATGCTCGCGACTCTGGGTACGCAGAGCGCGGGCGTGGCCCGTGCGCAAGCGATCCTCACGATCGCCCAGCGTGCGTCGGGCTCCGACCTCGATCATGCCGTGTCGGTGCTCAGAACGACGCTGACGCGCGATCCGGCGGACCTGGACGCGAAGATGTACTACGGATACGGCTTGCTGCGCATGGCGCTGAACTATCTCGCCAACAAGAATTTCATGCAGGCAGCCGAGCGCGCCAAGCAGGGATTTTTCTACGTCGACGAGGCAGCCGAGAGCGCGCCGGATAGCTGGCGGCTGCGCTATCTGCGCACGCGCGTAGACGCGTTTTCGCCGCCTTCGAATGGGCGGTGCGTGATTGCGCTCAAGGACATCGCCTACCTCGAGGCGAGTGCGGCCGTGCCGCGCGATCTGATGCCGATGATCGGGTTCATGCGCGGCCGCGCCCAGGATGCGTGCCGGCAGGGCTGGTCGCTCGCGGGCGGCAATCCGGAACAGGCCGCCGCCGTCTTGCCCCCACCGCCACTGACGCCGGCCGAGATTGCCGACGTGCTGGAACCCATTGTGAAGGAGCAGCGGTGAGCACTGCATTGTTCTACATTTCGAACGCCATCATGGCCTATGCGCTCGTCGTGGCGCTGGGCGCTTGCCTGTGGCGCCGCACCGATCTTCAGTATGTTTTCCTGAATCTCTTTCGTCAGCGCCGCCGCTCGGGCATGACACTGCTCGCCATCGTGCTGGGCGGCGTGGCGGTCTTCCTGTTCGGCGGTTTCGTCGACTATTCCTTTTGGGCGTTGCGCGAGCAGACGATCCGCACCAACGTCGGGCACATCCAGCTCTATCAGAAAGGCTATCTCGAGAGCGGAGCCGCAGTCGGCACCATGACGTATAGCATTGCTAACTATGACGAAGTCGCGCGCATTTTGCGAACCGATCCGGTGATCGGGCCGCATATCAAGACCGTGACTGGACGCATCGAATTCTCGGGAATCATTTCCCGCTATGAAAGCGGCGTGTCGACCTTCTTTTCGGGCGTAGGCGTGGAGCCCGAAACCTCCCTCGAGCTCGGCGCACTCGATCGCGTCGTGTCCGGAAGCGACCTCTCGCGTATTCAGGCACAGGGCGTGACGGTCGGCTCGGGCATTGCCGCCGCGCTGAAGGCGCAGTACGACGACTATACCGACCTGCTCGTCGTGACCCCCGGGGGCGGGCAGAACGCGATGTCGGTGCAGGTTCGCGGAGTTTTCTCGTCGGGCATCAAGGAGTACGACGACACCACCATCAAGCTGCCGCTCAAGACCGTGCAGCGGCTGCTGCAGACTTCCAACGTGAGCCGCATCATCATCCTGCTCGACGACACGGACTATACAGACGCCGCCATGCGGCGCATCGACGAGATCATCAAGGCGCGCAACTTGCCGCTCGAAGCGCGTTCGTGGAGCGATCTTGCCGTGTTCTATCACCAGGTCGTCAATCTGTTCGAAGGCATTTTCTTCTTCATCAAGGCACTCGTCAGCGTGATCGTCGTCTTCATGATCGGCAACACGTTGATGATGAGCGTCGTCGAGCGCACACGGGAAATCGCCACCTTGCGCGCGCTCGGCCTTACCAGGCGCCACGTGGGCCGGCTCTTCATGCTCGAAGGCATCGTGATCGGCTTGCTCGGCGCGATGATCAGCGTCGTGCTCGGGATCGGCATTGCCGGCCTGATCAACATAAACGGCGTGCCCATGCCGCCCTCGCCGGGCTACACGCAGGGCTATCTGGCGTTCGTGAAGTGGACCGGCGATTACCGGCTGTTCTGGTTCGCCTGCGCACTGCCGCTCGTCACTGCCGTGATTGCCTCGATCATGCCGGCGCGGCGCGCCGCGAATCTCGTCATTGCCGAAGCATTCAGGTTCGTTTGAACTACATATCAATATTTATCAACGACTCAGGGAGAAACCTATGAAAAAGTCGCAACGCGTTCTGATTACGGGTGCGGGCCGCGGTATCGGCTTCGCGATCGCACAGCAACTGGCTGCGGAAGGCTACGACCTGGTATTGAACTACCGGTCGGACCAGGGCAAGTCGATTGCGAATCTGCAACGGTTCATGCAGAGCGATGAGGTCAAGGGCATCGATGTCCGCCTCGCCAAGGGGGACATTGCCGAGACGCGCGATGTCGAAAACATGATGAAAGCGTTGCGCGCCGACGGCGTCGACCGTATCGACCATCTGGTCCTCAACGCCGCCGCGGCGCCGTTCAAGCCGTTCCTCGACATGAACAAGTTCGACTGGAAACTGCTGCTCAACAGCAATCTGGTCGGCAACGTCGCGTGCGTGAGCGAAGTGGTTCCGATGATGACGAACGGCGGCACGATCGTCGCGCTTTCGAGCTCGGGCAGCCGCGTCGTGATGCCGAACTATCCGCTCGGCGTCATGAAGTCCGCACTGGAGAATCTCGTGCGCTATCTCGAGGTCGAGCTCTATGACCGCAACGTGCGGGTCAACGGCGTTTGCGCGGGACTCGTCAACACGGACATGGCGCCGATTCTCAAGGAATTGTGGCCGGAGGCCGTCGCGCGCTTCGAGGCGGGCAATCGCCGCTGGGCCATCGAGCCCGAGGAAGTCGCGGAAGTCGTGTCCTTCCTTATCTCGCCGAAGTCGTCCGCCATCCGCGGCGCCACGGTGCTCGCCGATCTTGGCGGCGGCCTGAGCGCATAGGAGGCCGCCGATGAGACAGACCAGAAGGGTGCTCGCCGGGGCGCTGCTCGCGACGGTGGCCGCCGTTGCGGTCGCAGACGACGCGATCCCGCTTGCCATGCCGGCGTCCGCCGCTGCGCCGGCCAACGCCAGTGCCAGCGCAGCGCCCGTGCAGCAGGACGCCCAGGCCCAGCACATCATTCGCATGGCCGATCGCGTGCGCGCACCGGACCAGCCGTTCCGCTACACCGTGAAGATGAACGAGTTTCAGGCTGGCAAGAGCGTGAACGAGCAGACGCTCGATATCTCCATGCGCTTCTACAAGGCCGAGGAGCGCGCACAGAAGGGCGACGCGCGTGCGCTCGTGCGCTTTGTCGAGCCGGTGCGCGACAAGGGCAAGGCCATGCTTTCGGACTACGAAAAGATGTGGTACTACGCGCCGGACCTGCGCCGGCCCATTCCCATCTCGAAGCAGCAGCGCCTGATCGGACAGATCTCGAACGGCGACGTCGTCGCGGCCGACTTCGACTATTCGTATGTCTCGCAGTTGCAGGGCGAAGAGCCTTGCGGCAAGACGGTGTGCTATCGCCTCGCGCTGCAAAGGCGCTGGCCGTTCGTGACCTACCCGAAGATCATGTACTGGGTCGAGAAGGACACGTTCTATCCGTACCGCGCCGATTTCATGTCCGATTCGGGCGTGCTCATCAAGCGCTCGTATTACAGCGACTATCGGCCGGAGCTCGGGCAGATGCGTCCGCACCGGATCGTCGTCGAGGATTCGATGCGTAAGGACAACTACACGACGATGGAATATTCCAATCTGCGTCTCGAGTCGCTGCCGGAAAGCTATTTCCAGGTCGACTATCTCATGCGGCTGAACTGATCCATTCGAGCGGCTGGGTTCGGGTGGAGCGTGGATTCGCCGACAGAGGCGTCATCGTTTGACATGACAGGACAGGGTAGTGAAGAACCGGTTTGCACTGACGTGTTTTGCCGCGCTGGGAGCGCAGTGGGTCGCGATGCCCGCGCACGCGTTCGAATGCGCTTCCGTGCGCGGCTATGTGGGGCTCGAGGGCGTCGATACCCTCGCGCGTGACAGCCTGTGGGGCAGCAATGCGTTTCGCGGCAATTTCACCGTGGACAGCTACGCGAGCGGGACAGTCTCGTGCCAGTTCTCCGATCAGTTCAGCGTGAAGGCGTCGGGCGGCGCGCAGTATGCGGCGTCCACGGAAGATCCCGGCACGCTCGACGGCAAGAAGGACAGCGGCCTTGCCGTCCTGAACGAGGGCTACGTCACCTGGAAGCCCTCGGAGCAGGTCTTCGTCGACGTCGGCAAGATCGAGCGCAGCAACGGCAACCTGTTCGCGCAGAATCCGCTCGACGTGGTGCGCAACACGGCGGGAAATCTGCGCTCCACGTTCGCCAACAACGGCGACACCAACCGTTACGGCTTCTATCGCGAAGGGTCAGTGGGCGCGGGCGTGACCGCGTACACCGATCACGGCACGATCGACCTCGCGTATCTGCCCAAGCTCGCGACCAACGACGACCAGGCGCAATCGGCGGAAAAGTGGAGCACCCTCCAGCGCACGAACGCCAATAATCGTTTCTACGCGTCGTTCACGTCTTCGGCGCTCAGCAATTTCAATCCCACCGTCGCGGTCGTGGCCGGCGATTACAACGTGCTCGGCCTCGGAACGAGCGGCTACCTGATGGACAACCTGATGCTGGGCGTGCAGGCGTCGGTCAGCAAGGGCGAGCGCTGGCGCCATCTGGACATGGCCAAGGCGGCGGCCATCCGCGCGTATCAGGACGTGGGCGATCCGTTCTCGATCGACCGCGACGGCGCGCGCACCGATATCGCCGTCGGCCTGCGCTATACCGATTCCGCGCGCAGGGAATACGGCATCGAATACTACGGCCAGAGTCAGGGCTACAGCCGCAACGAATGGAAGAACTACTTCGATACGGTGACCTTCGTCAGCAGCGGCTATGCGAAAGGCCTGCCTTCGTCGGTCGCCGCAAACCTGGCGTCGGGCTACAACCAGTATGAAAGCCTCTTCGGCTCCGAGACGGACAACGCGAATCGGGCGGGCAACCTGCTCGGCAAGCACTATTTGACCGTGTTCGTCAGCTCGAAGAAGTCGGCGCTTCACAAGCTCGACTGGACCGCTTCGGCAACCACCAATCTGGTCGACGGCAGCGCGTACATCAACGCGCGCATCAGTACCTACGCGACCGAGCGCGTGGAGCTCTATACGGGCGCATCCATGAGTTTCGGTTCGAGCAACTCGGAATTCGGGCAATTCGGCAGGAGGGGATATGTTTATGCAGGAACACGAATCATCGTTTGAGCGCGTGATCGCCGATCACGTTTTTCTGTTTCCGGGGCAGGGCAATCCGGCCATCGGCATGGGCGCCGAGGTCTGCGACGTGTCGCCCGCCACGATCGCCGTGTGGGATTGCGCGAGCGATTACTCGGGCGTCGACGTGCGCAAGCTGTGCCGCAAAGGGCCGATGACCCGGCTCACGCGCACGCGCTTTCAGCAACTCGCGGTGACTACGGTGAGTGTCGCGATGTTCGAGCGGCTGCGCGAGTTCATGGCGATCGAGCGGCCGGTATTCGCCGGGCACAGCGCGGGCGAATACGCAGCGCTCTACGCCGCGGGCGCCTTCGATATGCCGACGCTTTTCAAGGCCATTACCGCGCGCGCCAATCTGATGGAGGAAATGGCCGAGGCGAGCGACGGGGCGATGTACGTGGTGAAGGGCATCGACCGGTCCACGCTCGAGCGCCTGCTCGACGAGTCCGGCATGAGCGGCAGCGTGCAGATCGCCAACGACAACTCGCCGCGTCAGCAGGTGCTTTCCGGCGCCGCATCGGATGTCAAGGCGATGAACGTGGAACTGCAGCGCGCCGGCTACGAGGCCATCAAATTGCCGGTCAACGGCGCATGGCACAGCCATCTGATGGCGCCGGCCGTGCCGCATTTGCGCGAGGCGCTGCGCGCGCTTGCGGTGCGCAAGCCCCGGCATCCGGTCTACATGAACCTGAGCGCGGGCGCTGAAGAGGACGTGGACGTCATCGTCGAAAATCTGTGCGGGCATCTGACCCAGACGGTGCGCTGGCGCGAAACGATGGATACGCTGTGCGCGCGCGGCCATACGCGCTTCACCGAAATGGGTGCGAAAAGAATGCTCACGCACATGCTCACCTCGCATTACCCCGCCGGTTCGCAGCTGGAGGTTTCCTGTTTCGACGACTGGTGCGCGCAGTGCGCGCCGGCCGAGCCGGTCTGCTGAACGGGATCGACATGCTGCCGAGTTCTTCTGCATACATCCGGCGCCGCATGGTGGCGACCGCCGTCGTGACAGGCGCGATCGCGACCCTGCTGGTGTCCTCGCTGACGCGCAATGCGCCTGGCCTCTCGCTCGTCGAAGCGATCGCGGGGCTTGGCATGATTTCAGCGTCGGTTTTCTTCGCCATTGCCCGGGACAGTGGCGGCTACTGGTTCTATGTGGTCCGCGCCGGCAAGGTATTCGACCCGAATCCGCAGTGGCCGGCCGATGCGCGGGACGGGACCTGGCAGGGCGCGCTGGTCCGCAACCCCTGGATGGCGGCGGTCGTGGGTTTCGAGCTTGCCGCGCTCGTCTGCCTTCTCGCGGGCGCCCTCGTTCCCGGGCATCTCGTCCTGTTTGCGTGGTGCTACGCGATCGTGCTGCTTCCCGCGGCGACGCTGGGCTTTGCGCTCATGGCCGCGCGCGCGGGCGCGCAGAATGCGTTGCGGATCCTGAGCGGCAAGCGCAGCTCCGGTCAGTCGCAGCATCGCGCGGCAGAGCTGGTCGCGGCCGACCTGCTGCTGGCCATCGTCACCAACTTCGCGCTCGTGCTGCCGGTCCGGCACAAGCTGGCGTACTCGCTGGACCATGGTTACGGCTATGTGCCGTTCGTCGTGGCCTTCATCGTCCTGCTCTTGATCGTCTGTGCGTTCATGATTTGCTTCGCGGCGCGCTCGCGCCGTGGCGCCCTCACGGGCGAGCTGCTGATGGGCAAGGCCGATGAGCGCTTCGCCTCGCTCGTCGCGGCGCCGTCGCGGCTGCTGGGCATGTCCAGAGCCAGCCGCTACACGCTCTACTTCGTGTCGACGGTCGTCTGGGGGGCGCTCGTGTGCGCGGCATTCGCGAAATGGGCGCCCGTATCGGGGTTTGTGCCGCTCTATTGCGTTGCCCTCGTGCCGCTGATGCTCATGTATGCCGGCGAGCGCTGCGTGGCGATGCGTCGGGATCTGGCCGCGGCGCGCGATATCGAGCAGCGCGTCCTGTTCACGTTCAAGGACGTGAGGCTTCCCATGGCAGCCGAGGAGCGCACGGCGTAACCGCACCCGCGGCTCCTCGGCGGTCCGCGCGACAGCCCGTCCCACTGCCGTTCGGCCAATGTCGCGGAGATTGGCGGTCGAGGCGGGTGCGGGTTGGTAAAATGCGGCAACCCCGCCTCGTCAAGTGTCGCCTTCATGTCCCGTTCCCTCGAAATTCTCAACGAAGTCTTCGGTTATCCCGCCTTTAGAGGGCAGCAGGCCGAGATCGTGGAGCATGTCGCGGCGGGCGGCGATTCCCTGGTGCTCATGCCCACCGGCGGCGGCAAGTCGCTCTGCTACCAGATTCCGGCGCTCGTGCGCCACGAAGCGGGTCAGGGTGCCGGCATCGTGGTGTCGCCGCTCATCGCGCTCATGCAGGACCAGGTGGCCGCGCTCACCGAAGTCGGCGTGCGCGCCGCCTATCTGAATTCCACGCTGAGCGGTGCTGAAGCCGCCGCCACCGAACGCGCGCTGCGCGAGGGCGACATCGACCTGCTCTATGTCGCGCCCGAGCGTCTCAGGACGCCGCGTTTTCTCGATCTGCTCGAGCGCGCGCGCATCGGCCTGTTCGCCATCGACGAGGCGCACTGCGTCTCGCAATGGGGGCACGATTTCCGGCCCGAGTACATTCAGCTCTCGGTGCTGCACGAGCGTTTCCCGAACGTGCCGCGCATCGCGCTCACGGCCACCGCGGACGCGATCACGCGCGACGAGATCGTGCACCGTCTCGCGCTCGACGACGCGCGCATCTTCGTGTCGAGCTTCGACCGGCCGAATATTCGCTACCGCATCGTGGAGAAGGACAACGCGCGCACGCAGCTGCTCGACTTCATCCGCGCCGAGCACACGCGCGCCGACGGCACGACCGACGCGGGCGTCGTCTACTGCCTCTCGCGCCGCAAGGTGGAAGAGACCGCCGAATGGCTCAAGGGGCAGGGCATCCGCGCGTTGCCGTACCACGCCGGCATGGAGTTCGAGGTGCGCCAGAAGCACCAGGAGATGTTCCAGCGCGAAGAGGGCGTGGTGATGTGCGCGACCATCGCGTTCGGCATGGGCATCGACAAGCCCGACGTGCGCTTCGTCGCCCACCTCGACTTGCCCAAGAGCGTGGAGGGCTACTACCAGGAAACCGGCCGCGCGGGCCGCGACGGGCTGGCGGCCAATGCGTGGATGGCCTACGGCCTCGGCGACGTCGTGCAGCAACGCAAGATGATCGACGAGTCCGACGCCGACGATCAGCACAAGCGGGTCCAGACCGGCAAGCTCGATGCGCTGCTGGGCCTGTGCGAGACGGCCGCCTGCCGGCGCGTGCGCCTGCTCGCGTATTTCGGCGAAGAGAGCAAGCCGTGCGGCAATTGCGACACCTGCATCGAGCCCCCGGCCACCTGGGACGCCACGCGCGAGGCGCAGATGGCGCTCTCCTGCGTGTTCCGCGCGCAGCGCGCGAGCGGCTTCAACTTCGGCGCCGGCCATCTGATCGACATCCTGCGCGGCAACCGCAACGAGAAGATCATGCAGCGCGGGCACGAGAAGATCTCGACTTTCGGCATCGGCTCGGCGCTTTCGGAAGCCGAATGGCGCGGGATCTTCCGGCAACTGGTGGCGTTCGGCTATCTGACCGTCGATCACGACGGTTTTGGCGCGCTCGTGCTCACCGAGGCCAGCAAGCCCGTGCTCAAGGGCGAGCAGACGGTCACGATGCGTCGCTACGTGAAGCCCACGCGCACGCGCACCTCGTCGAGCCGCACCAGTGAGCGCGCCGATCCGACCCTTGGCATGAGCCCGCGCCAGCGCGCGCGCTGGGAGCGTCTGCGGCTGTGGCGCACGGAAACCGCGAAGAGCGAGGGCGTGCCCGCCTATGTGATCTTCCACGACGCCACGCTGGCGGAGATTGCGCGCAACGGCCCCGAGTCGGTCGACGAACTGCGCGATATCGCGGGTATCGGCGCGCGCAAGCTCGAGCGCTTTGGCGAGGAACTGGTCGAAGTCGTCGGCGAGGACTGATCGCGTCGCTTTTTCATTGCCGCCAGATCGGCAACGCACGGCGCGTCACGGCGCCGTCATATTCTCTGTCGTCCGAAATGTCGCAAGCCGTTGACTCGCTTGGCATTTTCGGAATATCATGCTGGGTTCCGGTTTCTGGAATGCTCGCGCGCGTCGGTTAGTTTGACTAATTCATCGGCTGATCTGCGCAACTCACGAGCAGTTTTTCGGGATCCGGAGTTCCGTAGGAGTATAAGGCGCATGGTTTTCCGCTTTGCCCGGAAATAAATGCGTCGATTTTGTTCAATTTCAGGAATAAACAATGCCAACCATCAATCAACTGGTTCGCAAAGGCCGCGCTTCGGAAGCTACGAAGAGCAAGTCGCCGGCCCTGCAGGACTGCCCGCAGCGTCGCGGCGTGTGCACCCGCGTGTACACGACGACGCCGAAGAAGCCGAACTCGGCACTTCGTAAGGTCGCCAAGGTTCGTCTGACGAACGGCTTCGAAGTCATTTCGTACATCGGTGGTGAAGGCCACAACCTGCAAGAGCACTCGGTCGTGCTGATTCGCGGCGGCCGTGTGAAGGACTTGCCGGGTGTGCGTTACCACATGGTTCGCGGCTCGCTGGATACCCAGGGCGTCAAGGATCGTAAGCAGGCTCGTTCGAAGTACGGCGCAAAGCGCGCGAAGGCTGCGAAGTAAGAGTCAAGCGTCGTCTCGCTTCTTCGGGAGCAGGCGATAGAAGCGACAGGTGCCGGATTGGCCGGTGCTGTCGAGTAAGTGGTCACCCGACCAGGCTGGTAAGTCGTGAGATGAATCGGGTTAGTTGGTGGCCGCGGAGCGTAGGGTTCCATCCACGCTTCAACTGAAAAGTTAAAGGAAGAAACATGCCGCGTCGTCGCGAAGTCCCCAAGCGGGAAGTATTGCCGGATCCGAAGTTCGGCAACGTTGATGTAGCCAAGTTCATGAACGTGCTGATGCTCTCCGGCAAGAAGTCGGTTGCCGAGCGCATCGTGTACGGCGCTTTCGAACAGATCCAGACCAAGGGTGGCAAGGACCCGCTGGAAGTGTTCACTGTCGCGCTCAACAACGTGAAGCCGGTGGTCGAAGTGAAGAGCCGTCGCGTTGGTGGTGCGAACTATCAGGTTCCGGTCGAAGTGCGTCCGTCGCGTCGTATGGCATTGGCGATGCGTTGGCTGCGTGAAGCCGCGAAGAAGCGCAGCGAGAAGTCGATGGCCCTGCGTCTGGCAGGTGAACTCTCCGAAGCGGCCGAAGGCCGTGGCGGCGCGATGAAGAAGCGCGACGAAGTTCACCGGATGGCAGAAGCGAACAAGGCGTTCTCGCACTTCCGCTTCTAAGAGAAAACCCCTACCGGGGTTTGCTCAAAGAGCGGAAAAAAATTCCGGGCGGGTGCGCTTATCGAGCGCCTCGCCCGTTTGTGTTCAGGCGTGTTGGGATCGTCCCGGTCGGGATCGACTCCGGCGCGCACCTCCCCATAGAGGATCAAAGTGGCTCGCAAGACTCCTATCGAGCGCTACCGCAACATCGGTATTAGCGCTCACATCGACGCCGGCAAGACGACGACGACCGAGCGCATTCTGTTTTACACCGGCGTGAACCACAAGATTGGTGAAGTTCACGACGGCGCCGCGACCATGGACTGGATGGAGCAGGAGCAGGAGCGTGGCATCACGATCACCTCGGCTGCTACGACCGCGTTCTGGAAGGGCATGGGCGGCAACTATCCCGAGCACCGCATCAACATCATCGACACCCCGGGCCACGTCGACTTCACGATTGAAGTCGAGCGCTCGATGCGCGTGCTCGACGGCGCGTGCATGGTCTACTGCGCAGTGGGCGGCGTGCAGCCCCAGTCGGAAACCGTGTGGCGTCAGGCGAACAAGTACAAGGTTCCCCGTCTCGCGTTCGTCAACAAGATGGACCGTACCGGCGCGAACTTCTTCAAGGTCTACGACCAGCTGAAGAACCGCCTGAAGGCGAACCCGGTTCCGGTCGTGGTGCCGATCGGCGCCGAAGAAAACTTCAAGGGCGTCGTCGACCTCCTGAAGATGAAGGCGATCATTTGGGACGAGGCCTCGCAAGGCACGAAGTTCGACTACGTCGAGATCCCGGCTGAACTCGTTGACACGTGCAACGAGTGGCGCGAAAAGATGATCGAGTCGGCAGCCGAAGCCAGCGAAGAGCTGATGGAAAAGTACCTCGGCGGCGAAGAGCTCTCGGAAGCCGAAGTCGTCAAGGCGCTGCGTGACCGTACGATCGCGTGCGAAATCCAGCCGATGCTGTGCGGCACCGCGTTCAAGAACAAGGGCGTGCAGCGCATGCTCGACGCCGTGATCGACTTCCTGCCGTCGCCGGTGGACATTCCCCCGGTCACGGGCGAACTCGAAAACGGCGAGAAGGCCGAGCGCCGCGCAGCCGACGACGAGAAGTTCTCGGCACTCGCGTTCAAGATCATGACCGACCCGTTCGTCGGCCAGCTGATCTTCTTCCGCGCGTACTCGGGCGTCGTCAACTCGGGCGACACGGTGCTGAACTCGACCAAGGGCAAGAAGGAACGCCTCGGCCGTATTCTGCAGATGCACGCGAACAACCGTGAAGAAATCAAGGAAGTTCGTGCAGGCGACATCGCTGCGGCAGTGGGCCTGAAGGAAGCGACCACGGGCGACACGCTGTGCGACCCGGCGAACCCGATCATCCTGGAACGCATGATTTTCCCGGAGCCGGTGATTTCGCAGGCCGTCGAGCCGAAGACCAAGGCTGACCAGGAAAAGATGGGCCTCGCCCTGAACCGCCTGGCACAGGAAGACCCGTCGTTCCGCGTCCAGACGGACGAGGAGTCGGGCCAGACCATCATTTCGGGTATGGGCGAGCTCCACCTCGAAATTCTGGTCGACCGTATGAAGCGTGAATTCAACGTGGAAGCGACCGTCGGCAAGCCGCAGGTTGCCTACCGCGAAACGATCCGCTCGACGGCGAAGGACGTGGACGGCAAGTTCGTCAAGCAGTCGGGTGGTCGCGGCCAGTACGGTCACGCGGTCATCACGCTCGAGCCGAACGAGCAGGGCAAGGGCTACGAGTTCCTGGACGAGATCAAGGGCGGTGTGATTCCTCGCGAATTCATCCCCGCGGTCGACAAGGGTATCCAGGACACGCTGAAGGCCGGCGTGCTGGCGGGCTTCCCGGTCGTCGACGTCAAGGTTCACCTGACGTTCGGTTCGTACCACGACGTTGACTCGAACGAAAACGCGTTCCGCATGGCCGGTTCGATGGCGTTCAAGGAAGCGATGCGCAAGGCTCAGCCGGTCATCCTCGAACCGATGATGGCTGTCGAAGTCGAAACGCCGGAAGACTACATGGGCAACGTGATGGGCGACCTGTCGGGCCGTCGCGGTATCGTCCAGGGCATGGAAGACATGGTTGGCGGCGGCAAGATCGTTCGCGCCGAAGTGCCGCTGTCGGAAATGTTCGGCTACTCGACGTCGCTGCGCTCGCTCACGCAAGGTCGCGCAACGTACACGATGGAATTCAAGCACTACGCAGAAGCACCGCGTAACGTGGCCGACGCGATCATCAGCGCGAAGGCGAAGTAAGCATCGGCGCTCATTTGAGCACGCGGTGGGCCGGGCATGGGTCTGGCTCACTTTGCACAAGTCACCGATTCATCACTTTTTTGAAAGAAGAGAAACATGGCAAAAGGTAAATTCGAACGGACCAAGCCGCACGTGAACGTGGGCACGATCGGTCACGTTGACCACGGCAAGACCACGCTGACGGCAGCGATCACGACGGTTCTGACCAAGAAGTTCGGCGGCGAAGCCAAGGCGTACGACCAGATCGACGCAGCACCGGAAGAAAAGGCGCGTGGTATTACCATCAACACCGCGCACGTCGAGTACGAAACGGCTAACCGCCACTACGCACACGTCGACTGCCCGGGCCACGCTGACTACGTGAAGAACATGATCACGGGCGCGGCGCAGATGGACGGCGCCATCCTGGTGTGCTCGGCCGCTGACGGCCCGATGCCGCAAACGCGTGAGCACATCCTGCTCGCCCGTCAGGTTGGCGTGCCTTACATCATCGTGTTCCTGAACAAGTGCGACATGGTCGACGACGCCGAGCTGCTCGAGCTCGTCGAAATGGAAGTGCGCGAACTCCTGTCGAAGTACGACTTCCCGGGCGACGACACGCCGATCATCAAGGGTTCGGCCAAGCTGGCGCTGGAAGGCGACACGGGCGAGCTGGGCGAAGTGGCGATCATGAACCTGGCCGACGCACTGGACACGTACATCCCGACGCCGGAGCGTGCAGTTGACGGCGCGTTCCTGATGCCGGTGGAAGACGTGTTCTCGATCTCGGGTCGCGGCACGGTGGTGACGGGTCGCGTCGAGCGCGGCATCGTCAAGGTCGGCGAGGAAATCGAAATCGTCGGTATCAAGCCGACGGTGAAGACGACCTGCACGGGCGTGGAAATGTTCCGCAAGCTGCTCGACCAGGGTCAGGCAGGCGACAACGTCGGTATCCTGCTGCGCGGCACGAAGCGTGAAGACGTGGAGCGCGGCCAGGTGCTGGCCAAGCCGGGTTCGATCACGCCGCACACGCACTTCACGGCTGAAGTGTACGTGCTGAGCAAGGACGAAGGCGGCCGCCACACGCCGTTCTTCAACAACTACCGTCCGCAGTTCTACTTCCGTACGACGGACGTGACGGGCTCGATCGAGCTGCCGAAGGACAAGGAAATGGTCATGCCGGGCGACAACGTGTCGATCACGGTGAAGCTGATCGCTCCGATCGCGATGGAAGAAGGTCTGCGTTTCGCAATCCGCGAAGGCGGCCGTACCGTCGGCGCCGGCGTTGTTGCGAAGATCATCGAGTAAATCGGGTAGAATACCCGGCTTGCTGTAGAAGTTGATGTTCCCTGGGACTGCTCTCGCGACGCCTTGTCGCAGGGCGGTCCTGCGCTCTTTATATCGTCTGGCGGCGCAAGTCCGCCTCGCTCTTTTCAAGGAATTGTCATGCAGAACCAAAAAATCCGTATCCGCCTGAAGGCTTTCGACTATCGCCTGATCGACCAGTCGGCTGCTGAAATCGTCGATACGGCGAAGCGCACGGGCGCCATCGTCCGCGGTCCGGTGCCGCTGCCGACGCGTATCCAGCGTTTCGACATTCTGCGTTCGCCGCACGTCAACAAGACGTCGCGCGACCAGCTCGAAATCCGCACCCACCTGCGCCTGATGGACATCGTTGACCCGACGGACAAGACCGTTGACGCGCTGATGAAGCTGGATCTGCCGGCTGGCGTGGACGTCGAAATCAAGCTGCAGTAAGGGTCTCGGGCGCTGTCTGGCACCGTTTTCATGGTCTGACAGCGCTAAGTCTTTGATTGCTTGCGGAAAACGTGAGGGGACGTTATACTTGACGTCTTTTCGCGCATTTGCGCAAAAAATCGGTGTGTTCTTTCGGGCCTTTACCCTGAAAGCATGCCGGTACTTTGTAAATTAGCCCCGACCAATCGCAGTCGGGAATGGAGAAAACGATGAGCCTTGGACTCGTAGGTCGCAAGGTTGGCATGACCCGTATCTTCACGGCCGAAGGGGATTCGATTCCCGTGACCGTGCTGGACGTGTCCGACAACCGCGTGACGCAGATCAAGACTGTTGAAACCGACGGCTACACGGCCGTTCAGGTTACGTTCGGTACGCGCCGTGCATCGCGCGTGACGAAGCCGCTCGCAGGTCATCTCGCCAAAGCTGGCGTTCAAGCCGGTGAAATCCTCAAGGAATTCCAGATCGACGCCGCCAAGGCTGCCGAACTGTCCGCTGGCGCCGTGATCGGTGTGGAACTCTTCGAAGAAGGCCAGAAGATCGACGTGCAAGGCACCTCGATCGGTAAGGGCTACGCCGGTACCATCAAGCGTTACAACTTCGCTTCGGGTCGCGCCTCGCACGGTAACTCGCGCTCGCACAATGTGCCGGGCTCGATCGGTATGGCGCAGGATCCGGGTCGCGTGTTCCCGGGCAAGCGCATGACCGGTCACATGGGTGACGAAACCGTGACGGTGCAAAACCTCGAAATCGCCCGTATCGACGCAGAGCGCAAGCTGCTGCTGGTCAAGGGTGCCGTGCCGGGTGCGAAGGGCGGCAAGGTTTTCGTGACGCCGGCCGTCAAGGCGCGCGCCAAGAAAGGAGCGCAATAATGGAACTGAAGCTCCTGAATGCTAATGGTCAGGAAGGCGCAGCCGTTAACGCGTCGGACGTCGTGTTCGGCCGTGACTACAACGAAGCGCTGATTCACCAGATCGTTGTCGCCTACCAGGCGAACGCGCGCAGCGGTAACCGCGCGCAGAAGGACCGCGAGCAGGTCAAGCACACCACCAAGAAGCCGTGGCGTCAGAAGGGTACGGGCCGCGCTCGTGCCGGTATGTCGTCGAGCCCGCTGTGGCGTGGCGGTGGTCGCATCTTCCCGAATTCGCCGGAAGAAAACTTCTCGCACAAGGTCAACAAGAAGATGCATCGCGCAGGTCTCTGCTCGATCTTCTCGCAGCTGGCCCGCGAAGGCCGCATCTCGGTTGTCGAAGAGCTCTCGCTCGAAGCGCCGAAGACGAAGCTGCTGGCCGAAAAGTTCAAGGCCATGGGTCTCGAATCCGTGCTGGTCATCACCGACACGGTCGACGAGAACCTGTATCTCGCGTCGCGCAACCTGCCCCACGTGGCAGTCGTTGAGCCGCGCTTTGCCGACCCGCTCTCGCTGATCTACTTCAAGAAGATCCTGATCACGAAGGCAGCGGTCGCCCAGATCGAGGAGTTGCTGTCATGAGCGAGATTCGCAAGAACGATCATCGTTTGATGCAGGTCCTGCTCGCGCCGGTGATCTCCGAAAAGGCGACGCTGGTTGCGGAGAAGAACGAGCAAGTCGTCTTCGAAGTCGCGCCGGACGCGAACAAGCAGGAAGTCAAGGCTGCTGTCGAGCTGCTGTTCAAGGTGGAAGTCGAGTCCGTCAACGTGCTGGTCCAGAAGGGTAAAGCCAAGCGCTTTGGCCGCTTCAACGGCAAGCGCAAGGATGTGAAGAAGGCGTACGTCTGCCTGAAGCCCGGCCAGGAAATCAACTTTGAAGCGGAGGCCAAGTAATCATGGCAATCGTGAAAGTTAAGCCGACCTCGCCGGGTCGCCGCGCGATGGTGAAGATCGTCAACAAGGATCTGCATAAGGGCGCGCCGTACGCACCGCTGCTCGAAAAGCAATCCGTGAAGGCGGGCCGTAACAACAACGGTCACATCACCACGCGTCACCAGGGTGGCGGTCACAAGCAACACTATCGTGTGATCGATTTCCGTCGTACGAAGGACGGCATCCCCGCGAAGGTGGAGCGTCTCGAGTATGACCCGAACCGTAGCGCGAACATCGCGCTGGTTCTGTACGCAGACGGCGAGCGCCGCTACATCATCGCGCCGAAGGGCGTGACGGTTGGCACACCGCTGATGTCGGGTTCGGAAGCGCCGATCAAGGCGGGCAATGCACTGCCGATCCGCAACATTCCGGTCGGTACGACGATCCACTGCATCGAGATGCTGCCAGGCAAGGGCGCGCAAATGGCGCGTTCGGCTGGTACGTCGGCCATGCTGCTGGCCCGTGAAGGCATCTACGCGCAGGTTCGTCTGCGCTCGGGTGAAATCCGCCGCGTGCACGTCGAGTGCCGCGCGACGATCGGTGAAGTCGGCAACGAAGAGCACAGCCTCCGTCAAATCGGTAAGGCTGGCGCGAACCGCTGGCGCGGTATCCGCCCGACGGTCCGTGGCGTTGCAATGAACCCGGTCGACCACCCGCACGGTGGTGGCGAAGGCAAGACTGCGGCTGGTCGCGACCCGGTGAGCCCGTGGGGCACGCCGACGAAGGGCTATCGCACCCGCAGCAACAAGCGCACGACGAGCATGATCGTCCAGCGCCGTCACAAGCGTTAAGGAGTAGGCAATGGCACGTTCTATTAAGAAAGGTCCGTTCTGCGACGCCCATTTGCTGAAGAAGGTTGAGGCGGCTGCAGCTACGCGCGACAAGAAACCGATCAAGACCTGGTCGCGTCGTTCGACGATCCTGCCGGACTTCATCGGTCTGACGATCGCCGTTCACAACGGCCGTCAACACGTTCCGGTGTATGTCACGGAAAACATGGTCGGCCACAAGCTTGGCGAGTTCGCACTGACCCGTACGTTCAAGGGTCACGCGGCCGACAAGAAGGCCAAGAAATAAGGGGCAATCAAGATGGAAGTGAAGGCAATTCATCGCGGTGCCCGCATCTCGGCGCAGAAGACGCGTCTTGTGGCTGACCAGATCCGCGGTCTGCCGGTCGACAAGGCGCTGAACGTCCTGACGTTCTCGCCGAAGAAAGCGGCTGGCATCGTGAAAAAGGTTGTGCTCTCGGCGATCGCAAACGCGGAACACAACGAAGGCGCTGACATCGACGAGCTCAAGATCAAGAGCATCTACGTCGACAAGGCGGCTTCGCTGAAGCGTTTCACCGCACGCGCAAAGGGTCGCGGTAACCGCATCGAGAAGCAATCCTGTCACATCACTGTGACGGTCGGGAATTAAGGAGCCATACGATGGGACAGAAAATTCATCCGACTGGCTTCCGTTTGGCCGTCAGCCGCAATTGGGCTTCGCGCTGGTACGCGAACAACAACAATTTCGCGGCGATGTTGAAGGAAGACATCGGTGTTCGTGAATACCTGAAGAAGAAGCTGAAGAACGCTTCGGTGGGCCGTGTTGTGATCGAGCGTCCGGCAAAGAACGCTCGCATCACGATTTACAGCTCGCGCCCGGGTGTGGTGATCGGCAAGAAGGGCGAGGACATCGAACTCCTCAAGGCCGAACTGCAAAAGCGCATGGGCGTTCCGGTTCACGTGAACATCGAAGAAATCCGCAAGCCGGAAACCGATGCTCAACTGATCGCCGATTCGATCACGCAGCAGCTCGAGCGCCGCATCATGTTCCGTCGCGCCATGAAGCGCGCGATGCAGAACGCAATGCGTCTGGGTGCCCAGGGCATCAAGATCATGAGCGCCGGCCGTCTGAACGGTATCGAAATCGCACGTACCGAGTGGTACCGCGAAGGTCGAGTGCCGCTTCACACGCTGCGTGCCGACATCGACTACGCAACCTCGGAAGCGAAGACGACCTACGGCATCATCGGCGTGAAGGTTTGGGTCTATAAGGGCGACACGCTCGGCCGCAACGACGCACCGGTGGTGGAAGAAGTCGCCGAAGAAAAGCGTCCGCGCCGCAACGCGCGCCCGGGCGATCGTCGTCCGCGCCGTGATGGTGAAGGCGCACCGGGTGCCCGTCGTGGCGCACCGCGCCGCGGCGCTGCCGGCGGTGACGGCAAGAGTGGAGAATAACGATGCTGCAACCGAAACGCAGGAAGTATCGCAAAGAGCAGAAGGGTCGTAACACCGGCGTCGCAACGCGCGGCAACGCAGTTTCGTTCGGTGAATACGGTCTGAAGGCTATCGGTCGTGGTCGCCTGACCGCGCGTCAGATTGAAGCGGCGCGTCGTGCAATGACGCGTCACATCAAGCGTGGCGGCCGCATCTGGATCCGTATCTTCCCGGACAAGCCGATCTCGCAAAAGCCGGCGGAAGTGCGTATGGGTAACGGTAAGGGTAACCCGGAGTACTACGTCGCTGAGATCCAGCCGGGCAAGATGCTGTATGAAATGGATGGTGTGTCCGAAGAACTGGCCCGTGAAGCCTTCCGTCTGGCTGCAGCCAAGCTGCCGCTGAAGACGGTCTTCATGGTTCGCCAGCTCGGCGCCTAAGGAGTGATTGATGAAGGCATCTGAACTTCTTCAGAAAGACAAGGCCGCGCTCGACCAAGAGCTGTCGGACCTCTTGAAGGCGCAATTCGGCCTGCGCATGCAACTCGCGACCCAGCAGCTCACGAACACGAGCCAGCTGAAGAAGGTTCGTCGTGACATCGCACGTGTGCGGACCGTCCTGACTCAGAAGGCGAACCAGAAATGAACGATAGCGTGAAAACCTCGCTTAAGCGGACGCTGGTCGGCAAGGTCGTCAGCAACAAGATGGACAAGACGGTCACCGTCCTGGTCGAGCGCCGCGTCAAGCACCCGATCTACGGCAAGTACGTCGTGCAGTCGAAGAAGTACCACGCTCACGACGAAGCGAACACGTACAACGAGGGTGACCTCGTTGAAATCCAGGAGTGCCGTCCTCTCTCGAAGACGAAGGCCTGGACCGTGTCGAAGCTGCTCGAAGCGGCACGCATCATCTAAAAGTGATGCAGCATCCCGGAGAGCCTTTCTCCGGGGTGTAGAAGTTGTTGAAATCGCTAAAGATTTCGCTTGCTAGACCAAGATTATCGAGTTATAGTCTTGGTCTTCCCTCTTTATGGGCTCGTTGTTGGCAAAGCAGCGGGTGAAGTAGTGAGGGGAGTGGTTCGGGCGCCAGTCCGGATCTGCAAGATTCACCGGAATGCGATGGCCGGTTTCGTTTGCCGTCGCTGCTGTTCTAACCCAAGCAGCTGAGCGGTCGTTCTAGTGGCGGCGCGGCTGACGGGACCAAGACTGACCGGATGTGCCATGGTGGCGCAACCGGATTAAGTTGGGAAAGATAAACCATGATCCAGACCGAATCTCGGCTTGAAGTAGCCGACAACACGGGTGCGCGTGAAGTCATGTGCATCAAGGTGCTCGGCGGCTCGAAGCGTCGTTATGCCAGCATTGGCGACATCATCAAGGTGAGCGTCAAGGAAGCAACGCCGCGTGGGCGCGTGAAAAAGGGCGAAATCTACAACGCTGTTGTGGTTCGCACCGCGAAGGGCGTGCGCCGTCAAGACGGCTCGCTGATCAAGTTCGATGGCAACGCCGCCGTGCTTTTGAATACCAAGCTTGAGCCGATCGGCACCCGCATTTTCGGGCCGGTGACGCGTGAGCTGCGTAGCGAACGATTCATGAAGATCGTTTCGCTGGCGCCGGAAGTGCTGTAAGGAGTCGCGATGAACAAGATTCGCAAGGGTGACGAAGTCATCGTCATCACCGGCAAAGACAAGGGCAAGCGCGGTGTCGTGCTGGCTATCGGCAACGACGAGCGCGTTACCGTCGAAGGCATCAACATTGCGAAGAAGCATGTGAAGCCGAACCCCATGAAGGGTACGACGGGTGGCGTGGAAGCCAAGGCAATGCCGCTGGCTATCTCGAACGTCGCACTGGTCGACGCGAACGGCAAGCCGTCGCGCGTGGGCATCAAGGTCGAAGGGGACAAGAAGGTTCGTTTCCTGAAGACGACCGGTGCTGTCCTGAGCGCCTGACGCTGCGGAGTAAAAAATGGCACGTTTGCAAGAATTTTATAAAGAGAAGGTCGTTCCCGGCCTGATCGAGAAGTTCGGTTACAAGTCGGTCATGGAAGTGCCGCGCCTCACAAAGATCACCCTGAACATGGGTGTCGGTGAAGCCGTCGCTGACAAGAAGGTCCTCGAGCACGCCGTTGGCGACCTCACGAAGATCGCCGGCCAGAAGCCCGTCATCACGAAGTCGCGCAAGGCAATCGCCGGCTTCAAGATCCGTGAAGGCTACCCGATCGGCACGATGGTTACCCTGCGTGGCAATGCCATGTACGAATTCCTGGACCGTTTCGTGACGGTTGCGCTGCCCCGCGTGCGCGACTTCCGTGGCGTGTCGGGCAAGGCGTTCGACGGCCGTGGTAACTACAACATCGGTGTGAAAGAGCAGATCATTTTCCCCGAAATCGACTACGACAAGATCGACGCGCTGCGTGGGCTGAACATCAGCATCACGACGACTGCGAAGACCGACGAAGAAGCAAAGGCACTGCTCGCCGGCTTCAAGTTCCCGTTCAGAAACTGAGGTTACCGTGGCTAAACTGGCACTGATTGAACGTGAAAAGAAGCGCGCTCGTCTGGCAGCGAAGTTCGCGCCGAAGCGCGCAGCGCTGAAGGCGATCATCGACGACCAAAGCAAGTCGGAAGAAGAGCGCTACGCAGCTCGCCTCGAACTGCAACAACTGCCGCGCAACTCGAACCCGACCCGCAAGCGTAACCGCTGCGCGATCACGGGTCGTCCGCGTGGTACGTTCCGCAAATTCGGTCTCGCACGTAACAAGATTCGTGAAATCGCGTTCCGTGGTGAGATCCCTGGCATCACCAAGGCGAGCTGGTAATAGGAGAAACATAAATGAGCATGAGTGATCCTATCGCCGATATGCTGACTCGCATCCGCAATGCGCAGATGGTCGAGAAGGTTTCGGTTGCTATGCCCTCGTCGAAAGTGAAGATTGCGATTGCGCAGGTTCTGAAGGACGAAGGTTATATCGACGACTTCGCGGTGAAAACCGAAGGTGCGAAGTCGGAATTGAACATCGCGTTGAAGTACTACGCTGGCCGTCCCGTTATCGAGCGCATCGAACGCGTCTCGAAGCCGGGCCTGCGCGTGTACCGCGGCCGCAACGACATCCCGCAGGTCATGAATGGCCTCGGCGTTGCGATCGTGTCGACGCCGAAGGGTGTGATGACGGACCGCAAGGCTCGCGCCAATGGCGTGGGCGGCGAAGTCATCTGCTACGTCGCTTAACGCCGAAGGAGAAGAAACATGTCTCGAGTAGGTAAGAGCCCGATCGCGCTGCAAGGCGCAGAGGCGACGCTCAGCGACGAGAAGATTACCGTCAAGGGCCCGCTGGGTACGATTTCGCAGGCAGCGAACCGCCTCGTAAAGGTGGTGAACGACAACGGCACGCTGAAGTTTGAGCCGGCCGACGAAAGCCGCGAAGCGAATGCGATGTCGGGCACGATGCGCGCGATCGTCGCGAACATGGTGCAAGGCGTGACGAAGGGCTTCGAGCGCAAGCTGACGCTGGTTGGCGTCGGTTACCGTGCTCAGGCGCAAGGCGACAAGCTGAACCTGTCGCTGGGTTTCTCGCACCCCGTGGTGCACCAGATGCCCGAAGGCGTCAAGGCCGAAACCCCGTCGCAAACGGAAATCGTGATCAAGGGGATCGACAAGCAGAAAGTTGGCCAGACCGCAGCAGAAGTGCGCGGTTATCGCCCGCCGGAGCCCTACAAGGGCAAGGGTGTGCGTTACGCCAACGAGGTTGTGATCCTCAAAGAAACGAAGAAGAAGTAAGGGTGCGCAATCATGGATAAGACTCAATCTCGCCTGCGCCGCGCTCGTCAGACGCGTCTCAAGATCGCTGAGCTGCAGGTCGCGCGTCTGGCCGTGCATCGCACGAACACGCACATCTACGCGCAAGTGTTCTCGCCCTGCGGCACCAAGGTGCTGGCCAGCGCGTCGACGCTCGAAGCCGAAGTGCGTGCGCAACTCGCAGACCAGTCGGGCAAAGGCGGCAACGTCGCTGCTGCTTCGCTGATCGGCAAGCGTATTGCAGAAAAGGCTAAGGCCGCCGGCATCGAATCCGTCGCCTTTGACCGCTCGGGTTTCCGCTATCACGGCCGCGTCAAGGCGCTGGCTGATGCTGCGCGCGAAGCCGGGCTCAAGTTCTAAGGAAGGAATTCGTCATGGCAAAGATGCAAGCGAAAGTTCAGGCTGACGAACGCGACGACGGCCTTCGCGAAAAAATGATTTCGGTCAATCGCGTGACCAAGGTCGTGAAGGGTGGCCGTATTCTCGGCTTCGCCGCACTGACCGTGGTTGGCGATGGTGATGGCCGCGTCGGTATGGGCAAGGGCAAGTCGAAGGAAGTGCCGGTTGCTGTCCAGAAGGCGATGGAACAAGCTCGTCGCAACATGTTCAAGGTGCCCCTGAAGAACGGCACCCTGCAACACGAAGTGCACGGCAAGCATGGCGCATCGGTCGTCCTCCTCGCTCCGGCGAAGGCAGGTACGGGCGTGATCGCCGGCGGCCCGATGCGCGCCGTGTTCGACGTGATGGGCGTGCAGAACGTCGTGGCCAAGAGCCACGGTTCGACGAATCCGTACAACCTCGTGCGTGCAACGCTGGACGGCCTGCGCAAGCAGTCGACCCCGGCAGACATCGCGGCGAAGCGCGGCAAGTCCGTCGAAGACATTCTGGGCTAAGGGTGGGCACCATGTCTGATAAAACTGTCAAGGTTCAGCTCGTCAAGAGCCTGATTGGGACCCGCGAATCGCACCGTGCCACCGTGCGCGGTCTCGGCCTGCGCCGCCTGAACTCGGTTTCCGAGCTGCAGGACACGCCGGCTGTGCGCGGCATGATCAACAAGGTCTCGTACCTCGTCAAGGTCATCGGCTAAGCGGTCGACCAGGACTCCAGGAGTTGAAAATGGAATTGAATAACCTGAAGCCGGCAGAAGGCGCGAAGCACGCAAAGCGTCGCGTCGGTCGCGGCATCGGCTCCGGCCTCGGCAAGACCGCTGGCCGTGGTCACAAGGGTCAAAAATCGCGTTCGGGCGGCTTCCACAAGGTCGGCTTCGAAGGCGGTCAGATGCCTCTGCAGCGTCGTCTGCCGAAGCGCGGCTTCACCTCGCTGACGAAGGAATTCGTCGGTGAAGTGCGCCTCGCCGATATCGAGAAGCTGCCGGTCGACGAAATCGATCTGCTGGCTCTCAAGCAGGCAGGCCTCGTTGGCGAAATGACCCGGAGCGCGAAGATCATCGCCACCGGCGAGATCAAGCGCAAGGTCGTGGTCAAGGGCCTGGGTGCGACGAAGAACGCGCGCGCTGCGATCGAAGCAGCGGGCGGTTCTTTTGCCGAGTGATTGTGAGTGGTGCGTGCGGGCTTGCCCGCCGTCACTAGCATCTGCATCGGAGAAGCTACTTGGCTAACAGCCCGAGTCTCGCAAAAACCGGTCGCAGCGCTCCGAAGTTCGGCGACCTGCGCCGGCGTGCAATGTTCTTGCTGCTGGCGCTGGTCGTTTATCGTATCGGTGCGCATATTCCGGTTCCCGGTATTGACCCGGACCAACTGGCGAAGCTCTTTCAGAGCCAGTCGGGCGGCATCCTTGGCATGTTCAACATGTTCTCGGGTGGCGCACTGTCTCGCTTCACGATCTTCGCGCTGGGTGTGATGCCGTATATCTCGGCGTCGATCATCCTGCAGCTGATGGCGATCGTCTCGCCGCAGCTCGAGGCGCTGAAGAAGGAAGGGCAGGCCGGACAACGCAAGATCACGCAGTACACGCGGGTCTTCACGGTGGTGCTGGCGACCTTTCAGGCCTTCGGCATCGCGGTCGCGCTGGAAAACCAGCCTGGCCTCGTGATCGATCCGGGCATGGTGTTTCGTCTGACGACGGTCGTGACGCTCGTGACCGGCACGATGTTCCTGATGTGGCTCGGTGAGCAGATCACGGAACGCGGGCTTGGCAACGGCATTTCGATCATCATCTTCGGCGGGATCGCAGCGGGTTTCCCGAACGCGATCGGCGGTCTGTTCGAACTGGTCCGCACCGGTTCGATGGGCCCCGTCTCGGCGATCATCATCGTGGCGCTGATCGCGGCCGTGACGTACCTGGTGGTGTTCATCGAACGCGGCCAGCGCAAGATCCTCGTGAACTATGCGAAGCGTCAGGTTGGCAACAAGATTTACGGTGGGCAGTCGTCGCACCTGCCGCTCAAGCTGAACATGTCGGGCGTGATTCCGCCGATCTTCGCATCGTCGATCATCCTGTTCCCGGCAACCATCCTGAACTGGTTCAGTTCGGGATCGCGATCCGGTTGGTTCGCAGACACGCTGCACAACGTGGCCGAAGCCCTCAAGCCTGGCCAGCCCGTGTACGTGTTGCTGTACGCGTTGGCGATCGTCTTCTTCTGCTTCTTCTACACCGCACTGGTGTTCAACAGCAGGGAAACGGCCGACAACCTGAAAAAGAGTGGCGCGTTCGTACCTGGCATCCGCCCGGGCGATCAGACGGCTCGCTATATCGACCGCATCCTCACGCGTCTGACGCTGGCCGGTGCGATCTATATCGTGTTCGTCTGCCTGCTGCCGGAGTTTCTGGTGCTGCGCTGGAATGTGCCGTTTTATTTTGGTGGAACGTCGCTGCTGATCATTGTCGTCGTCACAATGGACTTCATGGCGCAGGTGCAGTCGTACGTGATGTCGCAACAATATGAATCGCTGCTCAAGAAGGCCAACTTCAAGGGCGGCGGAGTCCCGATGCGGTAAGGACCTATGGCCAAAGACGATGTAATCCAGATGCAGGGTGAGGTCATCGAAAACCTCCCCAACGCAACCTTCCGGGTGAAGCTGGAAAACGGCCATGTCGTTCTAGGGCATATTTCCGGAAAAATGCGGATGCACTACATCCGCATTCTCCCGGGCGACAAGGTGACGGTTGAGTTGACGCCTTACGATCTGTCGCGTGCGCGGATCGTGTTCCGGGCGAAGTGATTTAGAAAAAGGGTAATATCATGAAAGTGATGGCATCGGTAAAGCGCATTTGCCGCAACTGCAAAATCATCAAGCGCAACGGCGTCGTTCGCGTGATCTGCAGCTCGGACCCGCGCCACAAGCAGCGTCAAGGCTGATTAGCGCGCTTGCGCTTTTTGTTTGAGGAAAAACAATGGCTCGTATTGCAGGGGTTAACATCCCGAACCACCAGCACACTGAAATCGGCCTGACGGCAATTTTCGGTGTTGGCCGCACGCGTTCGCGCAACATCTGCGTTGCCGCGGGTGTGCCGTTTGACAAGAAGGTCAAGGACCTGAACGACGCGGATCTCGAAAAGCTGCGTGAGGAAGTGGGCAAGTTTGTCGTCGAAGGCGATCTGCGCCGTGAAGTGACGATGAACATCAAGCGCCTGATGGACCTCGGCTGCTACCGCGGCGTGCGCCATCGCAAGGGCCTGCCCCTGCGTGGCCAACGTACGCGCACCAACGCACGTACGCGCAAGGGTCCGCGCCGCGCAGCACAGTCGCTGAAGAAGTAAGCGGATCTGACAGTTACAGGAAAACGTAATGGCTAAGGCTTCGAACAACTCCGCGGCGCAACGCGTTCGCAAGAAGGTCAAGAAGAACGTCGCCGAGGGCGTGGTTCACGTTCACGCGTCGTTCAACAACACCATCATCACGATCACCGATCGTCAAGGCAACGCGCTTGCCTGGGCAACCTCGGGCGGTCAGGGCTTCAAGGGCTCGCGCAAGTCGACCCCCTTCGCAGCTCAGGTCGCAGCCGAGTCGGCTGGCCGTGTTGCGATGGAATACGGCGTCAAGAACCTCGAAGTGCGTATCAAGGGCCCCGGTCCTGGCCGCGAATCGGCGGTGCGCGCGCTGCATGGTCTTGGCATCAAGATCACCGCGATCTCCGACGTGACGCCGGTCCCGCACAACGGCTGCCGTCCGCCGAAGCGCCGCCGCATCTAAGGCGTCGCGTTTGCCGACTGCCTGAGCCGCCGGAAACGGCGTCCCAGGCTCTCGGCGCTATTGAATTGACTAAGCCCACCGTTCGGTTCAAAGAGCCGGACTAGCGCGTAGGCAGGGTTTTCCAACCGGCTCTCGCGTGATCAATTATCGAAGGAAAGCAACGTGGCACGTTATATCGGCCCGAAGGCCAAGCTGTCCCGCCGTGAAGGCACCGACCTGTTCCTGAAGAGCGCACGCCGCTCGCTCGCCGACAAGTGCAAGCTCGACAGCAAGCCGGGTCAGCACGGCCGTACCTCGGGCGCCCGCACGTCCGACTACGGCACGCAGCTTCGCGAAAAGCAAAAAGTGAAGCGCATCTACGGCGTGCTCGAGCGCCAGTTCCGCCGCTACTTCGCGGAAGCTGACCGTATCAAGGGCAACACCGGCGAAAACCTGCTGCAACTGCTCGAGTCGCGTCTCGACAACGTCGTGTACCGCATGGGCTTCGCATCGACCCGCGCTGAAGCGCGTCAGCTCGTGAGCCACAAGGCTCTCACGGTGAACGGCGTCGTTTCGAACATCCCGTCGATGCAAATCAAGGCTGGCGACGTCGTCGCGATTCGCGAAAAGGCGAAGAAGCAGGCGCGTATCGTCGAAGCCCTCTCGCTCGCAGAGCAAGGCGGCATGGCAGGTTGGGTGTCGGTCGATGCGAAGAAGTTTGAAGGCACGTTCAAGGGCATGCCGGAGCGCAGCGACATTGCTGGCGACATCAACGAAAGCCTGATCGTCGAATTGTATTCGCGTTAATCGGATTGACGGCCGGGGTAGCCTCTCGCGCTTCGCGCAGGAGGTGGCCTCGGCTGTTTTTTTCAGGTTGTTGCCATTCTCAGCCTTATCGGTGTAACGAGCCGAGGGTATTGAAAAGGAAAACCTATGCAAACCAGTTTGTTGAAACCCAAGATCATCGCTGTGGAATCGCTCGGCGAGAACCACGCGAAAGTGGTCATGGAGCCGTTTGAACGCGGTTATGGCCACACCTTGGGTAACGCGCTCCGGCGCGTGCTGCTGTCGTCGATGGTGGGCTACGCGCCGACCGAAGTGACGATCGCGGGCGTCGTGCACGAATACTCGACGCTCGATGGTGTGCAAGAGGACGTGGTCAACCTGCTGCTGAACCTGAAGGGCGTGGTGTTCAAGCTGCATAACC
Organism: Paraburkholderia sp. J63; assembly: GCF_905220245.1. NCBI lineage: Bacteria > Pseudomonadati > Pseudomonadota > Betaproteobacteria > Burkholderiales > Burkholderiaceae > Paraburkholderia > Paraburkholderia sp. J63. The sequence goes on from NZ_CAJMZF010000013.1 coordinate 58,262, forward strand.
GTGACGAAGTGACGGTTACGCTGCGCAAGGAAGGCGAAGGCGTTGTCACCGCGGGCGACATCGAGCTCTCGCACGACTGCGAAGTCATCAACCCGGAACACGTGGTTGCGCATCTGACGAAGGGCGGCAAGCTCGACGTGCAGATCAAGATCGAGAAGGGCCGTGGCTATGTGCCGGGCAATGTGCGCCGCTACGGCGACGAGTCGGCCAAGATCATCGGCCGCATCGTGCTGGACGCGTCGTTCTCGCCGGTTCGCCGCGTGAGCTACGCCGTCGAAAGCGCGCGTGTCGAGCAGCGTACCGACCTCGACAAGCTCGTGATGAACATCGAAACCAACGGCGTGATCTCGCCTGAGGAAGCGATCCGCCAGTCGGCGCGCATCCTCGTGGATCAGCTGTCGGTGTTCGCTGCATTGGAAGGCACGGAAACGGCGGCGGAAGCCCCGTCGCGCGCACCGCAGATCGATCCGATCCTGCTGCGTCCGGTGGACGATCTCGAACTCACGGTTCGCTCGGCGAACTGCCTGAAGGCCGAGAACATCTATTACATCGGCGACCTGATCCAGCGTACCGAGAACGAGCTGCTCAAGACCCCGAACCTGGGTCGCAAGTCGCTCAACGAGATCAAGGAAGTGCTCGCTTCGCGCGGTCTCACGCTCGGCATGAAGCTCGAAAACTGGCCGCCCGCTGGTCTCGACAAGTAAGTAATGTTGGCACGGACGCGGATTTTCCTTTAAAATCCGCGTCTTGCCTTTTTCACGTACCGGCCCGTGCTTTAAAGGGAACAATCCCGGCAAGGCGATAGAAGAGCTGGACCAAAACTTTGTTTCAAGGAAATTGAAATGCGTCACCGTCATGGTCTGCGGAAACTGAACCGCACGAGCAGCCACCGTCTGGCAATGCTCCGTAACATGTCCAACTCGCTCATCGAGCACGAAGTCATCAAGACGACGCTGCCGAAGGCGAAGGAACTCCGTAAGGTTGTCGAGCCCCTCATCACGCTGGGCAAGAAGCCGTCGCTCGCAAACCGTCGTCTGGCGTTCAACCGCCTGCGCGATCGTGACTCGGTCACGAAGCTGTTCGACGTGCTCGGTCCGCGCTTTGCGAACCGTCCGGGCGGCTACCTGCGTATCCTGAAGTTCGGTTTCCGTGTTGGCGACAACGCGCCGATGGCACTGGTCGAACTGCTCGACCGTCCGGAAGTCGCGGAAGAGAACGTCCAGGAAGCGGAATAAGCTTTCAGTCGCTGGGTCCCAGGATCGAGCGGCGCGCGAAAAAGCCAGGCCTAGCCTGGCTTTTTTGTTTTCAGCGACGGATTAATGCGCGAGCACGCGCGTTTGCAGTCTGTCGCCCCTGCGCAGGGCGATGGCGCATGAGCGAAGCCAATCGGCGCCGGTGGTACGATAACGTTCTGCCTCAGGCGCCCCCGGCTCTCGCGCCGCGGGTGCGGGGTGCCATGCTGGAGTTCGTCGTGACCCTCAATGTAACCTTGATGCTCACCACGGTGCCCGATGAGGACGCCGCCGAGAAACTATCGTCGACGGCGCTCGAAGCGCGCCTCGCGGCCTGCGTGACGCGCCTCGGCCCCGTGCATTCGCAGTATCACTGGCAAGGCAGGATCGAGTCCGGCGACGAGATCCAGTTGCTCTTCAAGACGAGTCTCGCGCGCGCGGCCGAGCTCGAACAGTTCATCCAGACCCAGCATCCTTACGATACGCCCGAGATACTCTCGTGGCAGGTCACGGCTTCCCACGCCTACGGCCAATGGGTCAATGCCGAGACACAGCGCCCCATTCATGTCTAACCGCTTCGATCGGCGCCTGCGCGCCGCGCCGTACCGCTCGTTCTACGCTTTCCTTGCACTGGTTTGCTGCCTGCTGCCGCTGCTGTTCGGCGCAGCGCCGGCTCATGCCGACGACGACTTCCTGCCGCCCGACCAGGCGTTCGTGTTCAGCGCGAGCGAAGAGCCGGGCGTCGTGGACGTCCATTTCAAGATCGCCGATGGCTATTACATGTATCGCGAGCGTTTCGCGTTCGCGACGCGCAACGGCACGGCCACGCTCGGCGATGCGCAGATTCCTCCCGGCCATGTGAAATTCGATCCGACGTTCAACAAGAACGTCGAAACCTACCGCAAGGAAATCACGATCCGCGTGCCTGTGAAGCAGGCCAGCGGCGCGTTCGATCTCGCCGTGACCTCGCAGGGCTGCGCCGACGCCGGGATCTGCTATCCGCCCGCGGAGCATGTCTATCATGTGAGCGGCGCGGCGCTGCAGGCCGCCGCAGGCGGGCAGACCGCGTCGGTTGCGCCTTCGGCGCCGGCGGACGATGCGCAGCAGCCCTGGTACGAACGCGCGACGAGCGCGGACTACGCGCAATCGCTGCTCCAGGGCGGCGGCTTCTTCGCCGTGGTCGGCCTGTATTTCGTCGCGGGGATCGTGCTGAGCCTCTTGCCTTGCTCGTATCCGATGATCCCGATCCTCTCGGCCATCATCGTGGGCGAAGGCGCGCAGGTCACGCGCGCGCGCGGCTTTACGCTGTCGTTCGTCTATGTGCTCGGCATGGCGCTCGTCTACACGGTGCTCGGGATTGCCGCCGCACTGGTCGGACAGAGCCTCGGCGCGTGGCTGCAGAATCCGTGGGTGCTCGGTGCGTTCGCCATACTGCTCACCGCCTTCGCGCTCATGCTGATCGCCGGTTACGACATCGCGCTGCCGCAGCGCTGGCAGGACGGGGCGTCGCGCGCCTCGCAGGGCCGTTCGGGCGGCAAGTTCGTGGCCGTCGGCGTGATGGGCGCGCTTTCCGCGCTCGTGGTGGGCGCCTGCATGACCGCGCCGCTCTTCGCCGTGCTCGCGTTCATCGCGCATACGGGCAATGCGGTGCTCGGCGGTGCGGCGCTCTTTGCGATGGGCATCGGTCTCGGCGTGCCGCTCATGATCATCGGGTTCGGCGCCGGCACGCTGCTGCCGCGCGCGGGCACGTGGATGGACGGCGTGAAGGTCTTCTTCGGCGTCGTGCTGCTCGCGGCCGCGCTCTGGATCGTATGGCCCGTGCTCGGCGCGAGCGCGCAAATGCTGCTGGCCGCGCTCTGGCTGCTGCTCGCCGCCGCCGCGCTGGGCCTCTTTACGCCGAACGCGGGTGCGTCCAACGTCTGGCGGCGTCTGGGCCGTGGCGTGGGCGCGGCGTTCGCGATCTGGGCCGCGACGCTCATCGTCGGCCTTTCGGCGGGCTCGACCGACCCGCTGCGTCCGCTCGCCGTGCTGGCCGCGCACGTGGGCGGCGCGGTCGGCAACGGCGCGACGCCGGCCGCGGCGGCCGAAGCCGATGCGCTGAGCTTCGCGTCGGTGCGCTCGTCGGCCCAGCTCGACGCGGCGCTCAAGGCGGCGGCCAAGCCTTCGATGCTCGACTTCTACGCCGACTGGTGCGTGAGCTGCAAGGAGATGGAGAAGTTCACGTTCAGCGACCCGCGCGTGCAGGCGCGCCTCGCGCAACTGGGCCTGTTGCGCGCCGACGTGACGGCCAACAGCCCCGACGATCAGGCGCTGCTCAAGCGCTTTGGTCTGTTCGGGCCGCCGGGCATCATCTTCTTCGATGCGAATGGCCAGGAAGTGCTGCGCGTGGTGGGCTACGAAAACGCGGACAAATTCCTCGCGCGGCTCGACCGTGTGGCGGCGCAGGGCCACGCTCAGGAAACGCCTTCGGCGTCGGTTGCGCCGGTACCGCGGTCGGCCCTTTCGTCGCTTACCGGCAAATCGTAAGCACACCGATCGCACTGCCCCGCACGCAGCAGCAGCGTAGCGAGGCCCAGAAGCAGAAAAGGCACGTCGCAATGACGTGCCTTTTTCGCATGAGCGCCGACGAAACGCCGCGCGCGGCTTTTACTTCTGCGCGCGCAGCAGGCGGGCGGCGTCGAGCGCGAAATACGTGAGGATGCCATCCGCGCCCGCGCGCTTGAACGCGAGCAGCGACTCCATCATCACCTTGTCGTGGTCGAGCCAGCCGTTTTGCGCGGCGGCCTTGAGCATCGCGTATTCGCCGCTTACCTGGTACACGTAGGTCGGAAAGCGGAACTCGTCCTTCACGCGGCGCACGATGTCGAGATACGGCATGCCGGGCTTGACCATCACCATGTCCGCGCCTTCCTCGATGTCGAGACGCACTTCGCGCAGCGCCTCATCCGAGTTCGACGGGTCCATCTGGTAGGTCATCTTGTTGCCCTTGCCCAGATTCGACGCCGAGCCCACGGCGTCGCGGAACGGTCCGTAGAACGCCGAAGCATATTTCGCCGAGTACGCCATGATGCGTGTATGAATGTGGTTCTCGCTCTCGAGCATCTCGCGGATCGCGCCGATGCGGCCGTCCATCATGTCCGAAGGCGCAACGATATCGACGCCCGCTTCGGCCTGCGCGCGCGCCTGCGCGACGAGGATCTCGATGGTCTCGTCGTTGATGACGTAGCCGTTTTCGTCGAGCACGCCGTCCTGGCCGTGGCTCGTGTATGGGTCGAGCGCGACGTCGCAGAGCACGCCCAGCTCGGGGAAGCGCTTCTTGAGCTCGCGCACGGCGCGCGGAATGGTGCCGTCGGGGTTGGTCGCCTCGATGCCGTCGGGCGTCTTCAGCGCCGGATCGACGGCCGGGAACAGCGAGAGCACCGGAATGCCCAGCTCGACGCATTGCTCGGCCACGCCCATGAGCAGATCGATCGAGACGCGCTCGACGCCGGGCATCGACGGCACGGCTTCGCGCACGTTGGTGCCCGCGACGACGAATACGGGGTAGATCAGGTCGTTGGTGGTGAGGAGGTTTTCGCGCATCAGGCGGCGCGAGAAGTCGTCACGGCGCATGCGGCGCGGACGATGATGCGGATAGAAGCTCATGTCGGAAGATATCTTGAAACGGAGCGCGTCTGGGCGCACAGGAAACTTTTCAGGACAATGGTATATCATACCGATCGAGCGAGGCGCCTGGCGCCAGACTCCCCGCTTCTCCTCCCTGAGCGGGTGCCTGTCGTTTTTCGATAAGGCTGTTTAACCCGCCGGCATTTACGGCGGGTTTTTTTATGTGCGGCCGAAATGGGCGCTGCGCGCCCGCCAAGGGGGTGCAAGCGGGGGTGTAAGCGGGGCGAACGTCCTGCTGTACGGGGCGCGCAGATGGGCGGCGCCCCCGGCTCGGTCTTACGGCGCGGGCGTGGCGGCGGCATCGTCGCCGGATTGGGCCTCGGGCTGGATCCAGCTTTCGATGACCGCGTGCGCTTCGTCGAGCCCCACGCGCTTGAGCGCCGAAAAGAGCTGCGCGCTCAGCTTGCCCTCATAGCCTTCCTTGCGATACTCGTCGAAAGCCTTATTGGTCGTGCGCAGCGCAAGAACGCTTTCCTGACGCGTCAATTTGTCGCATTTCGTGAGGAGCGCGTGGATCGGCTTGCCGGTCGACGCGAACCACTCGATCATGCGCCGGTCCAGCTCGGTGAGCGGACGGCGTGCGTCCATCATCAGCACGAGGCCGACGAGCTGCGCCCGCGTTTGCAGATAGAGCGAGAGCAGTTGTTCCCAGTGCGCCTTTGCGGCTTCGGGCACTTCGGCGTAGCCGTAGCCGGGCAAGTCGACCAGATAGCCAGCGGGATCGTCGGCGTGGCCCACCGAGAAATAGTTGATGTGCTGGGTGCGGCCAGGCGTCTTCGACGCGAAGGCGAGACGCTTCTGGTTGCACAGCAGGTTGATCGCCGTGGATTTGCCTGCGTTCGAGCGCCCGGCGAACGCGACCTCGGGCCGCGCGGTGGCGGGCAGGTCGCGCAAATGATTCACCGTCGTGAAGAAACGGGCTTGATGCAGCAGGAAGGCCATCGGCAGGACCACAATATGAAATAGCTAGGCGGCGGGGCCGCCAGACCCGGAGGTGCCGGGAAGGATCTTGGAGATATCGGGGAGAGGCCCGACTGGCGCCTTGGCGCCTTGCGCGCTATTGTACAATGCGATGGTTTACTGAATACCGGCGAGGCCAGCGCGGGCCTTCTCAGGTAGATCGGTCGCTGTCGTATTTGCAGAACCTGATTCCCACAAGACGAAACAAGGTGCGCGAATGAATCGACTGGGCAAGTCCTTCAAGTTACTCCAATTTGCGATAGTTGCGACAACGGCAGGTCTTGCAGCAGGTGTTTCGATGATGGCGGCGGCGGCCGAGCCCACTCCGGCCAAGCCCGATCTCGCCCGGGGACAGGCCATTGCGGGGCAGGTCTGTGCGGCCTGTCATGGAGCGGACGGCAACAGCAGCGGCGGCGCCTATCCCAAACTCGCCGGCCAGCACCCCGAATATCTCGTCAAGCAGCTCAAGGATTTCAAGCCACAGCCCGGTGGCAAGCCCCCTGCGCGTAATAATCCAATTATGGTTGGCTTTGCCAGCGCGCTTTCCGATCAGGATATGATCAACGTCGCGGCCTGGTTCGCATCGCAGACCCCCAAGCCCGGCTACGCGCACGACGCGAAGACCGTGCCGTTTGGCCAGAAGATCTGGCGCGGCGGCATCGCCGAGCGGGGTGTGCCTGCCTGCGCGGCCTGCCACGGGCCAACGGGGCAGGGGATTCCGATCCAGTATCCGCGCCTGTCGGGCCAATGGTCGGAATACATCGTTGCGCAGCTCCAGGCGTTCCAGCAGGGCACGCGCAACAACAATGAGCCGATGCACGATATCGCGCACCGTCTCTCGGACGACGAAATCAAGGCTGTCGCCGATTACGCGGCCGGTCTCCACTGATACTGGCCTGGCGTCGGGCAGAGTCGGGCAGTCGAAGAACAAGAAAAGGGTGTGGGCGCCGCGTGGATGCGGTGGTCCCGCACCCTTTTTTGCTGTAGTGCGCGCCTGAAAAGCGCGATGAGAAGCGGAGTTTGAATGAGCGTCACCACGCAGGGTTTGCAGTTGAATATCCGCCAGAGAGCGGTCCGAAGCGCCGTCGAGCTGCTCAGTTCGATGCGCTTTGCCATCGCGCTGCTCGTGGTGCTGTCCATTGCGAGCATCATCGGCACGGTGCTCACGCAGGACGACCCGTACCCCAACTACGTCAACCAGTTCGGCCCGTTCTGGGCCGACATCTTCCGCTCGCTGAGCCTCTACACGGTCTATAGCGCCTGGTGGTTCATGACCATCCTCGGCTTTCTCGTGGTGTCGATCTCGCTGTGCGTGATCCGCAACGGTCCGAAGATGATCGCGGACATGAAGAGCTGGAAGGACAAAGTTCGCGAAGGCAGCCTGCGCGCGTTCCATCACAAGGGCGAGTTCGTGCTCGAGGGCGGCTCGCGCGGCGAGACGGCCGCGACGCTCGGCAAGCTCGTGCAGCGCCTCGGCTACAAGTTCGTCACGCGCGAGACCGAGGGCGCGACGCTGATCGCGGCCAAGCGCGGCGCGCTCACGAAGATCGGCTACATCTTCGCGCATCTGGCCATCGTGGTGATCTGCCTCGGCGGCCTGCTCGACAGCAATCTGCCGATCAAATTCCAGATGTGGCTCTTCAACAAGACGCCGATCCAGAGCAACGCCGTCATCAACGACATTGCGCCCGAGCATCGGCTCTCCACATCGAACCCGACCTTCCGCGGCTACGCCTGGGTGCCCGAGGGCCAGTACGTCTCCACGGCCATCCTGAACCAGCCCAACGGCTCGCTCATCCAGGATCTGCCGTTCTCGATCCAGCTCAACAAGTTCATCGTCGATTACTACTCGACCGGCATGCCCAAGCTCTTCGCGAGCGACATCGTCGTGATCGATCACAAGACGGGCAAGCGCGTTCCGGCGCGCGTCGAGGTGAACGAGCCGTTCGAGTACGACGGCGTGTCGATCTATCAGTCGAGCTTCCAGGATGGCGGCTCGCAGATGCACATGACCGCGTGGCCCATGGCCGGCGCGAGTGCGAAGAGTTTCCCGTTCGGCGGCACGATCGGCAATTCGGCGCCGCTCGCGCTGCCCGCGGGCGAGAGCGTGCCGGGCGTGGACGGCCAGACCATCGAGTTCGCCGACTTCCGCGCGATCAACGTCGAGAACATCTCGAACGGCAGCGGCCAGACCGACGCGCGCGGCGTCGCGCATCAGACCCTCAAGGAGGAATTCGACGAGCGCCTGGGCTCCGGTGCGAAGACCTCGAAGCCGCTCGATCTGCATAACGTCGGGCCGTCGGTGCAGTACAAGGTGCGCAACAAGGACGGCCAGGCGCGCGAGTACAACAACTACATGCTGCCCGTCGATGTGAACGGCGAGCGCATGTTCCTCGCCGGCATGCGCGAGAACCCCGACGAGCCGTTCCGCTACCTGCGCATCCCCGCCGACACGGGCGGCACGATGAAGGAGTGGATGATGCTGCGCGCCGCGTTCGAGGACCCGGCGTTGCGCGCGCAGGCCGCGCATCGCTTCGCCCAGCGCTCGGTCCCCGATTCGAACCGCGAACTGCAGCAGCATCTCGAAGACAGCGCGCTGCGCGTCCTGACCCTTTTCGCGGGCGCCGATCCGTCGACGCAAGGCGCGCCCAAAGCGCAGGCGGGCGGCTTCCAGGCGGTGGCGGTGTTCATCGACAAATCCGTGCCCAAGGATCAGCAGGAGAAGGCCGCCGGGCTCCTCCTGCGCATGCTCGAAGGTGCGACGTGGGACCTCTGGCAGCTCGCGCGCACCCAGGCCGGCGAGCCCGCGCTCACGCCCGACGCGCAATCGGCACGCTTCGTGCAAGATTCGATCAACGCGGTTTCGGACAGCTTCCTGTACGGATCGCCCGTCTATCTACAGCTCGATTCATTCAAGCAGGTGCAAGCTTCGGTATTTCAGTTGACGCGCGCACCGGGCAAAAAAGTCGTGTATCTTGGCAGCCTGTTGCTCGTGCTCGGGATCTTCTCGATGTTCTATGTGCGCGAGCGGCGTCTGTGGTTCTGGCTGAAGGACCGGAGCGGGGCAGACGGCAAGGGCGTCGACGTCATCATGGCGATGTCGACTGCGCGCCGTACCCTCGACTTCGAGAAAGAGTTTGCCCGTACCCGCGAAGCGGTCTCCCGTGCCTTGGGTGCGAAACCCGAGGCCACCGGCGCAGGCGACGGCGGGACGGACCGTAATCCTTGATCCACGCGCGTTTTTTGCGCGATCCACGGAAACTCACGATCGACACCGGTAAGCCCATGGACCTGACTCAAGTTACTTCTTCCGCCCAAGCCCGCCGCGCCGACCGCGCGGCCGCCGTCGCGGCGCGCGACGCAGCACTCGCGCACGATCCCCATGCCGATGCGTTCTTCGACGAGCGCCCCTTCCTGCGCCGCCTCACGGCGCTCGATTGGCTGTTCGCGCTGGCGCTGGTCGTGGGCGCGGGCTTCGCGCTCTCGCGCTATCACGCGCACATGAACTACTACGACAAGCTGGTGCTGTGTTGCGCCGTGCCGGCGTTCGTCGTGCTGGGCTGGCGCTGGAAGCCGGCGCGCCTCCTGATGGCAGCCATCGCGGTGATGTCGATCGGCGCGATCCAGATCTATCAAGGCGACCTCGCGCGCGCCGACCAGGCGTTCTTCCTCAAATACTTCCTCTCGAGCCAGTCGGCCATCCTGTGGATGAGCGCGCTGTTCGTGCTCGCGACGTTCTTCTACTGGGTCGGTCTGCTCTCGCGCTCGCCGTCGGGCGGCGCGATCGGCTCGAAGCTCACATGGGCCGCGGTGCTGATGGGCTTCGTCGGCCTGATGGTGCGCTGGTACGAGTCCTATTTGATCGGTGCGGACGTCGGTCATATTCCCATCTCGAACCTCTACGAAGTGTTCGTGCTGTTCAGCCTCATCACGGCGCTCTTCTATCTGTATTACGAAAAGCACTACAACACGCGCGCGCTCGGCGCGTTCGTGCTGCTCGTGATCAGCGCGGCCGTGGGCTTCCTGATGTGGTATTCGATCTCGCGCGACGCGCAGCAGATCCAGCCGCTCGTGCCCGCGCTGCAAAGCTGGTGGATGAAGATCCACGTGCCGGCGAACTTCATCGGCTACGGCAGCTTCGCGCTTTCGGCGATGGTGGGCGTGGCCTACATCATGAAGGAGCGCGGTGTGCTGGCGGACCGCCTGCCCGCGCTCGACGTGCTCGACGACGTCATGTACAAGTCGATCGCCGTCGGCTTCGCGTTCTTCACCATCGCGACCATCCTCGGCGCGCTGTGGGCCGCGCAGGCCTGGGGCGGCTACTGGAGCTGGGACCCGAAGGAAACCTGGGCGTTGATCGTCTGGCTCAACTACGCGGCCTGGCTGCACATGCGCCTCATGAAGGGGCTGCGCGGCGGCGTGGCCGCCTGGTGGGCGCTCACGGGCCTGCTCGTCACGACCTTCGCGTTCCTTGGCGTGAACATGTTCCTCTCGGGCCTGCATAGCTACGGCAAGCTGTAATACCCGGTAATGGCGCGCGGTGTAACCGCAGCCGCCCATGCAACGAACTAACCGCTGGATGCCTCGCGCTCCGGCGGTTTTTTTATTGGCGTGGCGGGAAGGATTGCGGATCGCGCGCGTTTGCCTGGTAGCGGAGGGCCGCGAACGGCGCAAGCGCGCGCGGGTGTTTCGGGTGCCGTACACGGCAACAGCCTTGCATGCATGGGACCCCGGTCACGCACTGGAGCGAACCGGGGTCAACGGGAGCAACATTATGTGGATCAAGCGCAGCAGCAGGATCATCCTCAACGGCGACGACATCGCCGCAAGCGAGATCACGCCGCAAAAGGTGTTCGAACAGCGTCGACGGCTCATGAAGGCGGCGGGGGCGCTCGCGCTCGGCGGCGTGGCCGGGGCGTTCGGCGCGCGCGACGCCTTCGCGGAATATTCGTCGCCGGATGCGCACGCGCTCAAGCTCGGCGCAAAGACCAACACGAAGTTCGTTGCGCTCGACAAGGTCACGCCCTACAAGGACATCACGACCTATAACAACTTCTACGAGTTCGGCACCGACAAGGGCGATCCCGCCGAGAATGCGCATACGCTGCGGCCGCGCCCCTGGAAGGTGAGCGTGGAAGGCGAGGTGAAGAACGCGAAGGTCTACGACATCGATGAGATTCTCAAGCTCGCGCCGCTCGAGGAGCGCGTCTACCGGCACCGTTGCGTGGAAGGCTGGTCGATTGTGGTTCCGTGGATCGGCGTCTCGCTCTCCGAATTGATCCGGCGCGCCCAGCCTACCGGCAACGCGCGCTACGTGCAGTTCATCACGCTCGACGACCGCTCGCAGATGCCGGGTCTCGCCGACCCGATCCTCGACTGGCCGTACTCCGAAGGATTGCGCATGGACGAGGCGATGAACCCGCTCACGCTGCTCACCGTGGGGCTCTATGGTCAGGTGCTGCCGAACCAGAACGGCGCGCCGGTGCGCGTGGTGGTGCCGTGGAAGTACGGCTTCAAGAGCGCGAAGTCGCTCGTGAAGATCCGCTTCGTGGAGAAGCAGCCGTCCACGAGCTGGAACACTTACGCGCCCAACGAGTACGGCTTCTATTCGAACGTCAACCCGAACGTCGATCACCCGCGCTGGAGTCAGGCGACCGAGCGGCGCATCGGCGAGGACGGCTTTTTCACGCCCAAGCGCAAGACGCTCATGTACAACGGCTACGGCGAGTTCGTGGCGTCGATGTATCAGGGGTTGGATCTGCGCAAGAACTTTTGATGCTTGAGGCGGCAATGGAGCAACCGATGGAATCGACGACCGCGCCTGCGATTACGCCGCGTGTGAACGCTCAAGCGCCGGCAGGCAGCACGGGCAGCACTACGGCGAAGGGCACGGCGAAGGGCACGGCGAAGGGCACGGCGAAGGGTACGGCCGCGCGCGCCGCCCAGCCGAGGCCCGCAGCCGGCGGCCCGCGCTGGCTGCCGTGGGCGAAGGCCGCGGTGTTCGTCGCGGCGTGGTATCCGCTCGCGCGTATCGTGCTGTTCGGCGTGACGGACAGGCTCGGCGCCAATCCGATCGAGTTCATCACGCGCTCGACTGGCCTCTGGACGCTCGTGTTCCTCTGCATCACGCTCGCGGTCACGCCGCTGCGCCGCCTCACGGGCTGGAGCGTGCTGATCCGCTTTCGGCGCATGCTCGGACTGTATGCCTTCTTCTATGCCGCGCTGCATTTCACGACGTACATCTGGTTCGACAAATGGTTCGACGTGGCCGCGATGCTCAAGGACGTCGGCAAGCGGCCCTTCATCACGGTGGGCTTCGCGGCCTTCGTGCTGCTGATTCCGCTCGCCATCACCTCGACGCGTGCGATGGCGCGCAAGCTCGGCCGCCGCTGGCAGACGCTGCACAGGCTGATTTATGCAATCGGCGTGTTCGCGATCCTGCATTTCTGGTGGATGAAGGCGGGAAAGCACGATCTCGTGTTGCCGAAGCTCTATGGCGCGATCATGGTCGTGCTGCTCGGCTGGCGGCTGGGCGCGTGGCTGATCGCGCGTCTGAAGGCGCGTCCGGCAATGCGCTCGTAATCGGCTGCGCTGCGCATTCTGCAGAAATGAAAAAAGCGACGCACGAAGCGTCGCTTTTTCGCATTCATCGCAAGCGCATGGCGCTTGGCGCCGCCAATCGGGTCTCAATCGGGCAGCAGATGCTCGCCCGCGAACAGTTGCTGGACCGTCTCACGCTCGCGCGCGACGTGCACGCGCGTGCCGTCGACCATCACTTCAGCCGCGCGCGGACGCGTGTTGTAGTTCGAGCTCATCACGAAGCCATAGGCGCCGGCCGAGCGGATCGCGAGCACGTCGCCAGGCTCGATTGCGAGCGTGCGCTCGCGGCCCAGCCAGTCGCCGCTTTCGCACACGGGGCCGACGATGTCCCAGGTCTGCGCGGCGCCCGTGCGCGGCGTAACGGGCTCGATCGCGTGATAGGCCTCGTACATGGCCGGGCGCGCGAGGTCGTTCATCGCGGCGTCGACGATCGCGAAGTTCTTCTCCGCGCCGGGCTTCAGGAACTCGACGGTCGTGAGCAGGATGCCCGCGTTGCCAACGAGCGAGCGGCCCGGCTCGAAGAACACCTCGCGGGTCTTGCCCGTCTTCGCGCCATGCGCCTCGATGCGATCGAGCACGGTGCGCACGAATTCGCCGATATCGGGCGGCGTTTCGTCGTCGTAGCGGATGCCGAGGCCGCCGCCCACGTCGATGTGGTGAATGTGCACGCCGTCCGACTCGATCTGGTCGACGAGTTCGAGCAGCTTGTCGACGGCGTCGAGATACGGCGCGACTTCGGTGATCTGCGAGCCGATATGGCAATCGATGCCGACCACGTCCAGATGCGGCATGGCCGCCGCCGCGCGGTAGGTCGCGCGCGCCTCGTCGAAGGCGACGCCGAACTTGTTCGACTTCAGGCCCGTGGAGATGTACGGATGCGTTTTCGCGTCGACGTCGGGGTTCACGCGCAGCGAGACCGGCGCCTTCTTGCCCAGCTCGCCCGCGACGGCGTTCAGGCGGTCGAGCTCGGGAATCGACTCGACGTTGAAGCACTTCACGCCCGCTTCGAGCGCGAGGCGCATCTCGTCGGGGTGCTTGCCCACGCCCGAGAACACGGTGTTCTGCGCCTTGCCGCCCGCGGCCAGCACGCGCGCGAGCTCGCCGCCCGAGACGATGTCGAAGCCCGCGCCCTCGCGCGCGAACACGTTGAGCACGGCGAGATTGCTGTTCGCCTTGACCGCGACGTGCACCGAGGCGCGGCGGCCCGCGCAGGCGTCCGCGTAGGCGTGCCATGCGGCGGTGAGCGCCGCGCGCGAGTAGACGTAGAGCGGGGTGCCGTACTGCGCGGCGAGATCGGCGGCGGACACGCCTTCGACGAAGAGCGTGCCGTTGTCGCTGTGAGGGGCGCGGTGAAAAGCGGGCTGGGTCATGCGGGCGTCTGGTTGAGTCGGTGCTTGGGTGCGGCTTTACTGAGCCGGGGCTGCGGCCGAAGCCGGTTGCGCGTCGCTGGCGGCCGCGGGCGCGGACTTGAGTTCTGCATCAGGGGACAACATGAGCGGTGTGCCCGAGGTGTCGGGAAGCTCGCCGGCCTGCACGCCCGATGCCGGTACGCCCGATGCCGGTATGCCCGATGCCGTTTCGGGCGTCGGCTGCACGGTGTCGCCGGGCTGCGTCTCGAAATTGGGCTTCTGCGGGAGCGGCGGCACGTTGGGCATGTAGAGCGGGCCCTTCTGGCCGCAGCCTGCCAACGAAAGCGTGGTGACGGCGCCGATCGCGAAAGCGGCTAGAATTGCGCGGGGCGTCGGTGCGCGCATCCTGAAATTGACACGCATAATTGTCCCTGAATGATTAACCGGTGGAGTTTAGCATGGCAGATAGTGACTACCTGAGCCGCGCGGAGGCCGTACTGACGGCGGTTGAGCGCGCCGTGGACGAGGCCGAAGCCGATATCGAACTCGAGCGTAGCGGCAACGTTCTGACGCTCGAATTCGAGAACCGCACGAAGATCATCGTGAATCTGCAGCCGCCGATGAAAGAGATCTGGATCGCGGCGAAAGCGGGCGGATTCCACTATCGCTATATCGATGACGAGTGGCGCGACACCCGCACGGGCACCGAATTCTTTTCGGCGCTCACCGCGTACGCGAGCGAGCAGGCCGGCGAGCCGGTCACGTTCGCGCCGTGATGCAGTAATGCCGCCGTGACGTGATAAAACGCGCAACGTAAAAATGGGCACCCTCGGGTGCCCATTTTTCATGGTGGCGCCTGAACGCGGCCGCGCTCAATGCCCGCGGAACAGGTTCATGATGTCTTCCTTTTCCTGCGCATTGACCTGCTCGGGCGCCGGAGCGGCCTGGCCGCCCGCACCCGAAGCGCCGCTCGCCTGGGCCTCCAGCGCGGCCTGGCTGATGCCCACCGTCGAAACGAAGCCGCGGCCCGGCGTGGCGTCGGCGTAATAGAGCTCGTCGCCGAGCGTGACGATGCCATCGGGCATCGGCATCTTGTACTCGGGCACGCCGTTGAGCGCCTTCTGCATGTATTCGATCCACACGGGCAGCGCGAGGCCGCCGCCGGTCTCCTTGTCGCCGAGGCTGCGCGGATTGTCGTAGCCGATCCACGCAATGGCCGCGAGCGTGTGCTGATAGCCCGCGAACCAGGCGTCGCGCGAGTCGTTGGTCGTGCCGGTCTTGCCGCCCAGGTCGGTGCGCTTCAGGACGTTCGATTTCGCGCCCGTGCCGCGCTGCGCGACGCTCTGCAGCAGGCTGTTCATGATGTACGCATTGCGCGGATCGATCGCGCGCGGCGCGTTCTGGGCCGCTACGAGCGGCTGCGCCTGCGCGACCACCATGCCGCGCTGATCGGTGACTTCGGCGATCAGATACGGATTCACGCGATAGCCGCCGTTCGCGAACACCGCATAGCCGCCCGCCATCTGCAGCGGCGTGACGAGGCCCGCGCCGAGCGCCATCGGCAGATAGGCCGGGTGACGGTCCGCGTCGAAGCCGAAGTGCGTGATGTATTGCTGCGCGTACTTCGTGCCTATGTGGTTGAGGATGCGGATCGACACGAGGTTCTTCGACTTCATGAGCGCGGTGCGCATGGTCATGGGGCCGTCGAAGCCGCCGCCGTAGTTCTTCGGCTCCCACGCCTGGCCGCCCGTCTCCGCGGCGCTGAAGAAGAGCGGCGCGTCGTTGATGATGGTGGCCGGCCCGAGCCCCTTGTCGAGCGAGGCCGAGTAGATGAACGGCTTGAAGCTCGAGCCCGGCTGGCGCCACGCCTGCGTGACGTGGTTGAACTTGTTCTTGTTGAAGTCGAAGCCGCCCACCAGCGCGCGGATCGCGCCGTCCTGCGGCACGATCGAGACGAACGCGCCTTCGATCTGCGGCAACTGCGTGATCGACCAGGCGCCGGCGTTATTGCGCGCGAGGCGGATGATCGCACCGGGCCGGATGCGCTGGCTCGGCTGCGCGCGCGCGGAGAGGTTGTATTGCGCGAAGCGCAGGCCGTCGCCGGTGACGGTGGCCGTGTTGCCGTCCATGAAGGTCGCCTGGACCTGCTTCGGGCTCGCCGAGGTGACCACGGCCGCGACCAGTTCGCCGTTGTCCGGGTGCTCGAGCAGGGCGTCGTCGATGGCCTGCTCGCGGTCGTCGGCGTCGTCGGGCAGGTCGATGAAGGCCTCGGGCCCGCGGTAGCCATGACGCCGCTCATAGTCCATCAAACCCTTGCGCAGCGCGCGATAGGCGACGTCCTGATCGGCCGAATCGATGGTCGTGACCACGTTCAGGCCGCGCGTGTACGCCTCCTCGTGATACTGCGCGTACATCATCTGGCGCACCATTTCCGCCACGTACTCGGCGTGCACGCTGAACTCCTTGCCCGCGCCCTTGACGACGAGCGGCTGCTGCGCGGCCTCGTCGTATTGCTGCTGGGTGATGTAGTGCAGTTCGAGCATGCGTTCGAGGATGTACTCCTGGCGCACCTTGGCGCGCTTCGGATTGACGACCGGGTTATACGCCGAGGGCGCCTTGGGCAGACCCGCGAGCATCGCGCATTCGGCGAGCGTGAGATCTTTCAGATCTTTGCCGAAGTAGACGCGCGCCGCGCTCGCAAAGCCGTAGGCGCGCTGCCCCAGATAGATCTGATTCATGTACACCTCGAGAATCTGATCCTTGGAGAGCTTCGACTCGATCTTGTAGGCGAGCAGCATCTCGTAGATCTTGCGCGTGTAGGTCTTCTCGCTCGACAGGAAGAAGTTGCGCGCCACCTGCATGGTGATCGTGCTCGCGCCCTGCGAGGCGTGGCCATTGGTGAGCGCGACGATGCCCGCGCGCGCGATGCCCGTGAGGTCGACGCCGCCGTGTTCGTAGAAGCGCGCGTCCTCGATCGCGAGGATCGCGTTCTTGAGGTTCTCGGGCACGTCCTGGAAATGGACGATGTCGCGCCGCTCCTCGCCGAATTCGCCGATCAGCACATGGTCGCGCGTGTAGATGCGCAGCGGCACCTTGGGGCGATAGTCGGTGAGCGCGTCGAGCGAGGGCAGGTTCGGCGTGGCGACGATGAGCGCATAGCCGAGCACGAGCGCCACACAGGCGGCGGCGCCCACGATCAACCCGAAAAAGCCGATGAGCAGCTTGAGCCACCAGGGCCGCTTGCGCTTTTGCGGCGCGCTCGGCGTGGGCGGCGGAACAGACGAGGGAGGCTGAGCTTCTTGCATACGGACACCGGAAAAACAGTCCCGCGATTATAGCCGCCCGCCCTGGTGTGCTTTCGGAATGCTTACGTCCGCTGCTTGGCGAAGCATGACGGGCATGACGGGGCGAGGAACGGTGCGGCGCTGCCGGCGGAACGGCGTGGACGCATAGAAGCACTCTAGTCGTGTCTCGAATGCGCGAGAAGGTCGCATGAGGGCATCGCATGCGCGAATTGGCCATCTGGCCGAGTGTGCGCCGCACGCGCCACTTCGCACAATTTCCCCCTGAACGCGTCACGAAGGGTTCGCGGCGCCAGGCATAACCATGCACAAGGGAGGAATGCGATGAGCTTGCTCAATCCGCTATTGTTGGGCGCCCGCCGCTTTGGCGCGGGCATCGACGTGGGCGCGCGCGGCGTCACGCTGGTGGTGGTGAGCCAGCGGCTCTTTGGCGGCGGCCCGCTGCGCATCGAATGGCTGGGGCGCGTGCCGCTCGCGCGCGAGGCGCTCTCGGGTGCCGAGATCGTCGATCGCCAGGCGCTGGTGGGCGCGTTGCAGGAAGTGTTCGGCGCGCTGCCGCCCGCTTGTGCGCAAGCCGCGCTGCGTTGCGCGATGGCGCTGCCGCCGGGCGCGACGCTGCTTGCTTCCCTGCCGCTCGCGCGGCTCGCGGCGCCTGCGGCATCTGCACGAAGGCCCGACATTTCGGGCTTCTACACCGATCTCGAACCGCTCGTGCTGGCCGAGGCGGAGCGCGTCTCCGGCGTCGAGCGCACCGATCTGGCCGTGGACTGGCGCGTCGGACCGCTTGCGCTCGAGTGCGGCGCGGCGTCCGTGCACGAGACGCGGGTCATGATCGCGGCCACCGCGCGCGCCCATCTGGAAGCGCGCATCGAATGTGCCGCGATGGCGGGCATTGCGCTGTGTGCCGTGGATG
The DNA here is from genome assembly GCF_905220245.1 of Paraburkholderia sp. J63. Lineage (NCBI taxonomy): Bacteria > Pseudomonadati > Pseudomonadota > Betaproteobacteria > Burkholderiales > Burkholderiaceae > Paraburkholderia > Paraburkholderia sp. J63. Next base: position 76,284 of record NZ_CAJMZF010000013.1, read on the forward strand.
ACGAAGCGCATGCGGCGCTGCGCGCGATGCGCCATGCCGCGGCGTTCGAGCTGCCGCCGCACGAGGCCTGGGTGGCGCTGTGGATCGGCGCGGAGGGCGTGCATGGCTGGTTCATCGCCGACGAGTCCGTCGCGCGGACCATGCGCTTTCCGGCGCTCGAGCACGTGGATCTCGTCGAGGCGCTGCGCGATCTGGCGGACGCCGAACAGACCGGCTGCGCGCTCGTGGCGGGCGATGTCGCGATGCTGCACGGCGTGCATTTCTCGCTCGCCGATATCGGCGACGTGCTGGGCTGTCCCGTGCTGCCATTCGAATGCGCGCCGCTCGCCGACGCTGACCGTCCGCTCGATGTCAATCTGCTGCACGACCCGTCGTGCGCCGTTGCATTCGGTCTCGCCATGCGCGGGGTGAGCGAATGAGCGCGCGGGCGGCCAGCAGCGGGTACGCGGCACCGGCAGGCGAGCGCAACGGGAAGGCCGCGCGGGGATCGGCAGTCGATGGACTCACAACCGGCGGCTTCAACCTGCTGCCCTGGCGGCAGGGCGCGATGCGGCGGCTGCGCAGGCGCCGCACAATCGAATGGCTGGCGGCGCTGATCGTGGGCGGCTTATGCGGGAGCGCCGTCGCCGGATGGCAACTGCTCGAGCGCACGCGTGCCGAGGCGGCTCGCGAGACGGTGGAGCAGGAGCTCACGCGTCTTGACGCGCCGCTGGCGCAGGCGCGCAAGCTCGCGCACGAAGCTGGCGAGCGCAGCGCCGCGCGCGCCGAGGCGCAGCAACGGGCAAAGCCGCTCACCCAGGTTTTCACGCTCGTCGAGGCGTTGTCGCGGACGCGCACCGAGGGCGTGGTCCTCGATCAGCTTGCGCAGCGGGCCGAAGAAACCGAGCTGCAGGCGAGCGCGTCCGACGAAGCCGCGGCCGCCGCGTGGCTCGCGCGCCTGCATGCGCTCCCGGGAATCGAGGCGGTCAACGTGCGCGAACTGAAGCGTGCGCAGGAGGGCGCGCTTGCGCGTGAGCGCGCGCCGCATGGCGCGCCGATCCGCGTGGCGGTGCGCCTCGCCTGGAAGGGCGCGGCGGCAAACGCAGCCGGCGCAATGCGCAGCGTGGGCGCGAAGGGGGCGAAATGAATGCTGCGTTTGGAGTACGCGCGCGCTCTGCTGGCCGCTCACACGCGGATGGCAGTGCGCTTGGGTTCTTGCACGGATGGCTGCCGTTGCACACGTGGAGCGGCCGGCGGCGTGCCGCTGTTGCCGCGGCGCTGGGCTTGCTCGCCGCGGGACTGATGGGCGGCGCTTGCGTGCTCATGGACCTGGGCGGCGGGCAGGAGGCGCAATCCGCGCTGGCCGATGCCGAGGCGCGGCTCGCAGGCGCACGGCAAACGCTGGCGCGTCTGCCGGCCCTGCAACGCGACGCGCAGGACTGGCCGCAGCGCATGCGCAACGGCAGTGCCGCCGATGACATCCGCAGCGTTTCGCAGCTTGCCGCGCAGGCCGGGCTCGTGCTGATCGCGCTGGAGCCGGCGGCGTCGGGCGGCGCCCGGGCGCAGGCGTACCGTGCAACGAAGCTGGTGGCGCTGGGCAACTTCGGACAACTACGCGCTTTCCTCGAAGGACTCGCGGCGCTGCCCGAGCTTGCCGTGCCCGCGGAACTCACGGTCCGGCGCAGCGGCGGCGGCCTTGCGGTCTCGGCCATGTTGCAGGTGTTCGACGGACTGCCTGCCGTCGCCGCTGTCTCCTTTGCGCGCAGTGACGAAGAAGGCGGCGCGCTAGCGGATCCGTTCGCGAGCCGGTTTGCCGGCGCGCAGGGTGCCGCGGGAACGCAGGGCGGCACGGCGATGCGGCTCGCCGGCGTGCTGATGGAGCGTGGGCGCGCCGTTGCCCTCGTCGAAACCGCCGAAGGCACGATGGCCGTGCAGACCGGCGCCACGCTGGCGGGTGCGCACGTGTCGAGCGTGGATGCCGCGCGCGTCGTGCTCTCGCTCGATGGCGCGACGCATACCCTGAAGTGGGCGGAGGACGCCAAATGAAATTCGGGCAATCGGCGCGCTTTGACGCGTGCTTGCCGTGGCGTCTGCGTCGAGCTTCGGCGCCAGCGCGCCGCACGATTCGCGTGCTCAATTGCGTACTCGTATCGATCGCGCAGGCCGTGCCGGTCGCGCTGGTGGCGGTCGTCGCGTCGATCGCCACCAGCGTGCAAGGCGCTGTGCCGCCGTCGCTGCCGGCATGGCGCCAGGCTGCCGCGCCGGTTGCGCGCTACGAAGTACCGCCGCTGCCGTCGAATGGAACAGGCGCGGAAGCCGATGCCCCGACAGGCTGGGTCGCGAATCCGTTCCTGGCCGAAAACGGCGCAGGGGCGGGTTCGCCACCCGGCGCCGCCGAGGAGGAGAGCGCCGATCCAGCGGCGTCGCGCGAGACGTCCGCTCCCACTTCAGTCGCCCCCGCGCCCGCACCCGAAGCCTCCCCGCCGCTCGAAGGTCCGCCCGTGCCGATGCGCGCGCCGGCGCGCCTGAGCGACGCCAGGTCTGACGACGACGGCCTGCCGCCCGATCGCCCGATCTCGCTCAACTTCCAGCGCGCGGAGCTCACGGCCGTACTGCACGCGTTCGCGCAGTTCACGAAGCTCAACATCGTCGCGAGCGAGCGCGTGCGCGGCCAGGTCACGCTGCGCCTCGACCGCGTGCCGTGGCGCGCGGCATTCGACCTGCTGCTCGCGTCCAACGGCCTCGCCATGGAGCGCACGGGCCGTGTGCTCTGGGTCGCGCCCGCAGCGGACCTTGCGGCGCGCGAGCGCCAACGGTTCGAAGCGCATGCGCGCGCCGCCGAGCTGGAGCCGCTCGCGAGCCGCGCGTTCGAGCTCCAGTACGCGCGCGCCGAAGACCTGCGCCGGCTCCTCACCGGCTCCGGCACGCAGCGCGCGCTCTCGAAGCGCGGCGCCGCCGTGGCCGATGCGCGCACGAATCTGCTGTTCGTGACCGATTTGCCCGCGCGCATCGAGCAGATCGCCGAGCTCATCCGGCGGCTCGACGCGCCCGCGCGCCAGGTGCTGATCGAGGCGCGCATCGTCGAAGGGGACGAAGGCCTGTCGCGTGAACTGGGCGTGCGGCTCGGGCTCTATCCGACCGACCCCGATGGCGTGCCGCGCGGGCTGCACGGCAACGCGGCCGGTACCGTCTACGATTTGCCCGCGGGGCCGCTTTCCGGCTTCGACGCCGCGCAGCTCGGCCTCACGCTGCTGGCCGCGGGCGCGACGCGCCTGCTCGACGTCGAGCTGAGCGCGCTGGAAGCCGAGGGGCGTGGGCGGGTGGTGTCGAGTCCGCGCGTCGTGACCGCCGACCGCACCAAGGCCGTCGTCGAGCAGGGCACCGAGCTGCCCTATCAGGCCAAGGTCGGGCAGGGCGTCTCGGGCGTGCAATTTCGCCGCGCCACGCTGAAACTGGAAGTCGAACCGCAGATCACGCCCGACGGCCGCGTGATCCTCGACCTCGACGTGGCCAAGGACAGCGTCGGCGAGCAGACCGCGGCAGGGCCGGCGATCCACACCAAGCACGTGCAGACGCGCGTGGAGATCGAGGACGGCGGCACGGTCTCGATCGGGGGCATCGACGCGACCGACGACCGGGACGATGTGACGCGGGTCCCGCTCCTGGGCAAAATACCTTTTTTGGGTGCGCTTTTTTCGCATCGCGCGCACCGCGACCGACGCAGCGAACTGGTGGTGTTCATCACGCCGCGCGTGGTCAGCGGGGATTGAATGGCGGGCGCGGGCGTAAGATATGGGGTTTGGCCGCAATATTAATGCAGCGCCGCGGGGGCTCCTTAAAAGGGCCCGACCATGGGCGCCGCAGGCTCGACAACGCCGCCGCTTTGCCAGTAAGCTGCGGCACCAACCTTTCGTAGGAAACGCTGCAAGTGCGGGACGCAAACGCCAATGTATTTTTCGTAGGGCTCATGGGCGCCGGCAAGACGACCGTGGGCCGGGCGGTCGCGCGCCGGCTTGAGCGTCCGTTTTTCGACTCCGATCACGAGATCGAAGCGCGCACGGGCGCGCGCATTCCGGTGATCTTCGAACTGGAAGGCGAGACGGGCTTTCGCGAGCGCGAGGCGCACATGATCGACGAGCTCAGCGCGCGCGACGGCATCGTGCTCGCGACGGGAGGCGGCGCCGTGCTGCGGCCCGAGAACCGCGCGGCGCTCAAGGAGCGCGGCTTCGTCGTCTATCTGCGCGCGCATCCGCACGACCTCTGGCTGCGCACGCGCCGCGACAAGAACCGGCCGCTCCTGCAGACCGAAGACCCCAAGGGGCGTCTCGAAGCGCTCTATGAGCAGCGCGACCCGCTCTATCGCGAGGTCGCCGACTTCGTGATAGAGACCGGCCGGCCGTCGGTGAACGGCCTCGTCAACATGGTGTTGATGCAGCTCGACATGGCCGGCGTCGCCCGAACCCCGGCGCGCGAGTAGGGCACTCCTCTACGCGCCACCCATTCTGAACGAAAGCCTCGCATGATTACCGTCAACGTCGAACTGGGCGACCGCGCCTATCCCATCCACATCGGCACCGACCTGATCGGCCAGACGGCGCTGTTTGCGCCGCATATCGCCGGCAAGTCGGTGACCATCGTCACCAATACCGTCGTCGAGCCGCTTTACGGCGAGAAGCTGCGCGCCGCGCTCGCGCCGCTCGGCAAGGACGTGCACACGGTTGTGCTGCCCGACGGCGAGGCGTTCAAGAACTGGGAAACGCTCAATCAGATCTTCGACGCGCTGCTCACCGCGCGCGCCGATCGCAAGACCACGCTGATCGCGCTGGGCGGCGGCGTGACCGGCGACATGACGGGCTTCGCGGCCGCCTGCTACATGCGCGGCGTGCCGTTCATCCAGGTGCCCACGACGCTGCTCTCGCAGGTCGATTCGTCGGTGGGCGGCAAGACGGGCATCAACCATCCGCTCGGCAAGAACATGATCGGCGCGTTCTATCAGCCGCAAGCGGTGATCGCCGATATCGGCGCGCTTTCCACGCTGCCCGCGCGCGAGCTGGCGGCAGGCGTGGCCGAAGTCATCAAGACGGGCGCGATCGCCGACGCCGAATTCTTTGAGTGGATCGAGGCCAATGTCGAGGCGCTCAACCGCTGCGAGCCCGAGGCGCTCGCGCATGCGGTGAAGCGCTCGTGCGAAATCAAGGCATCGGTGGTGGCCGCCGACGAGCGCGAAGGCGGTCTGCGCGCGATCCTCAACTTCGGCCACACGTTCGGTCATGCGATTGAAGCGGGCCTCGGCTATGGTGAGTGGCTGCACGGCGAGGCCGTGGGCTGCGGCATGGTGATGGCGGCCGATCTCTCGGTGCGCGTCGGCAAGCTCGACGAAGCGTCGCGGGAGCGGCTCGTGCGCGTGGTGAAGGCGGCGAATCTGCCCGTCGAGGCACCTGCGCTGGGTGCCGGACGTTACGTCGAGCTCATGCAGGTCGACAAGAAAGCCGAAGGCGGGGCGATCAAGTTCATCCTGCTCGAGCGCTTCGGCCAGACGCATATCGGCCGTGCGCCCGATGAAGCGGTGCAGGCGACGCTCGCCGCTACAGTGAAGGGCTGAACACGAGCACGGCCCGCACCCGCGAGGTCACTCGCTCCTAATTTCGATCCTTGCGGAGGAACCGTTGAGCGACACCCGCAGCGACATTCGAGGCGTCTCCCCAGTCCGTAGCGCTGGCAAGCGCGAAGACAACCACGCAGGCAGCGGCGCGGCGCCGAAAGCAGGCGCCGAAGCTGCCGGCTCCGCAGCCGCTCACACCGGCGCGCGAAGCGACAAGAAACCTGGCCACGAGACAGACGCGCAAGCTGGCGTCCACGCGCCGCGTGCGAGCACCTTGCTGGCCGAACTCGAAGCAGGACTCGCGCCTTACGCGGCGCATTCCTCGCAATCGCGCGGGCGCCGTTTTGCCGAGCCGCCGCCCGCCGCGCGCAGCGAATTTCAGCGCGACCGCGACCGCATCGTCCATTCCACGGCCTTCCGGCGCCTCGAATACAAGACTCAGGTGTTCGTGAACCACGAAGGCGATCTGTTTCGCACGCGGCTCACGCACAGCCTCGAAGTCGCGCAGATCGCGCGCTCGGTCGCCCGCAACCTGCGCGTGAACGAGGATCTCGTCGAGGCCATCTCGCTCGCGCACGACCTCGGCCATACGCCGTTCGGCCATGCAGGCCAGGACGCGCTCAACGAATGCATGCGCGAGCACGGCGGCTTCGAGCACAACCTTCAGAGTCTCGCCGTCGTCGACGAGCTTGAGGAGCACTACGGCGCGTTCGACGGCCTGAATCTCTGCTTCGAGACGCGCGAAGGCATCCTCAAGCACTGCTCGCGCGAGCACGCGCGGCATCTGGGCGAACTGGGCGAGCGTTTCCTGCTCGGGCGTCAGCCTTCGCTCGAGGCGCAGATCGCCAACATCGCCGACGAAATCGCCTACAACAACCACGACGTGGACGACGGGCTGCGCTCGGGTCTGCTCATCATCGGGCAGCTCGCCGAGGTCGAACTCTGGCAGACGCATTACGAAGCCGCGCGCGCCGAGTATCCGCGCATAGAAGGCGAAGGGCGGCGCCTCGTGCACGAGACCGTGCGGCGCATCATCAATACGCTGATCGTCGACCTGATCGAGGAGACGAGCCGCAATCTGGCCAAATACGCGCCGCAATCGCTCGACGACGTGCGCGCCGCGCCGCCCATCGTCGCGCACAGCGAGGGCGTTGCGGCGCAGGCGGCCGCGCTCAAGCGGTTCCTGTACCGCAACCTGTACCGGCATTACCGCGTGATGCGCATGGCGAACAAGGCGCGGCGCGTCGTGAAGGGGCTGTTCGAGGCGTTTTCCGACGATCCGCGCCTGCTGCCGCCTGCTTATCAGACGCATGACGAAGCGTCCCAGCCGCGCCAGATCGCGCACTACATCGCGGGCATGACCGACCGTTACGCGCTCAAGGAGTACCGGCGCCTGTTCGTGGTTTCCGACGACGTTTGAGCCGAGGTCGCTGCGTCTGAGCCGGCGAACCCTCTTGTCTGGAGTCCAAACGATGAAAAACTGGCCGTATCCGCGCGTTGCCGCGCACCGTGGCGGCGGCACGCTCGCGCCCGAGAACACGCTGGCGGGCCTGTGTGTCGGCGCCGGCTTCGGACACACGATGGTGGAGTTCGACGCCAAGCTTTCGGCCGACAGCATCGCGTTCCTGCTGCACGACGACACCGTCGAGCGCACCTCGAACGGGCGTGGCGCGGCGGCGCAGCTGCGCTATGCGCAGATCGCGACATTCGATGCGGGTAGCTGGTGCGATCCGCGCTTTGAAGACGAGCACATGCCGACGCTCGCCGAGGCCGCGCAATGCTGCCGTGAGGAAGGGCTGGCGGCGAACGTGGAGATCAAGCCGTGCCCAGGGCGGGACGCGGAGACGGGGCGCATCGTTGGCACGGAGACGGCGCGGCTGTGGCGGGGCAACCTGCCTCCGCCGCTGCTTTCCTCGTTCTCGTTCGAGGCGCTCGCGGCGGCGCGCGAGGCCGCGCCCGACCTGCCGCGCGGCCTGCTGTTCGAGCGTGTGCCCGACGACTGGTGTGAGCAGACAACCGCCCTCGGCTGCGTTTCGCTGCATGCGAGCCACCGGCATCTGGACGAGGCGCTCGTTCGCAGCATCAAGGACGCCGGCCTTTTCGTTCTCGCCTATACGGTGAACGAACTCGAACGCGCGCGTCTGCTCGTGAGCTGGGGCGTGGACACCGTCTGCACCGACCGCATCGACCTGATCGGGCCGCACGCGCTCGACGGGTAGCGCGGCGTGCGGCCCGCTTCAGTGTCTTCTCGTGAACTGGCTCGAGAGAGGACCCACCAGCCCATCCGCCATTCGTCCTGACCAGCGAGCGGGCTTGCGGCGCGGGCCTTAACGCAGGCGCGAAAGCAGCGCGCCCGTGACCAGCGCGACGCCGCCAACGATCGCGATCGCTTGCCACGGATTGGCGTGCACGTAGTCGTCGGCTTGGGTCATGGCTGCGTCGGCGCGCTCGCGCGTGGCTGCGCGCGCGACTTCGAGGCGTTCGCGCGCGGAGTCGAGGCGCTTGCGGATATCGGCGCGTAGCACCGCGGCGTCGGCTTGCGTGCCTTCGCCCAGCGTGGTTTCCAGTTCGGCGAGCAGGTCCCGCAGTTCGTCGGCGATGTCGGACGCTGCGCTGCGGCCGCGGCGCGCAATGCGCCGCGCGTGGCGGCCCGTGCGCGTCCAGGATTCTCCGATGGCGTCTCGCGTATTCGGAAATGCGCTCATGAATGGCTCCGTCATTGAAATCACAGGGTAAAGGGCTCGCCGCGTCCGCACAAAAAAGCGGGGCGAACGAGGACAGGAAGTCGAGTATTGCGCATTTTCGATGCCCGGCGCGCCAGGATGCGCAGGCGAAATCTTGCACAGACCCGCCCGGCCGGGCCCATTCGGCGAGGGTTTGCGGCCGGCGAGCGGCGTTTGAGCACCGTTTCGACGCGCCTTGTTTGCGACAAATGATTACGGGGACAGCACGGTTTTTCCGAGAGGCATAGAATCAAGAAAAGCCGATCGCAATGTCAGGAACCGTGGCTGTGGAAGTCAGGGAAGGTAGGGGCGGAGCAGAGATGCGGCTCTCCGTCGGGCGCCGCGAGGGCGGGACGGAGAGCAGGCCGAGGAAGGCTGAGGCGGATTCTGCGAAGCGCGGCGGCGCTCAGAAGTTGTAGCCGACCTTCAGGTAGGTGACGAGTGGGTTCAGATGGATCTTGGCCTCCGAGCGCCGCTCCGTGCCCAACTGGTTGTTGACCGTCGTATCGAACGAAGCGATCACGCTGATCGGGATGTACGAAAGCGAAAAGCCGGCGAACCAGTGCTTCGTGAAGTTGTAGTTGAAACCCACATTAAATACGGGCGCCCAGGAACGATCCGTTGAAGTGCTGGTCGGACCCCCAAGTACACCTTGCTCGAATGCCGTGTTCGTGATGTGCGCATCCGAGAACCAGGCATAGGTGAAACCGATACCGGCGTAGGGACGGAATTTTGCTTCAGGCTTGTTGAAGTAGTACTTGAGCAACAGTGCCGGGCTCCACAGGCGCGCTTCGCCAACCTTGCCGAACTGGCTGAAGCTGCCGCCGCCGGAGAGATCGAACTTCGGCGGGATGCCCAGTTCGGCTTCGGTTGCGATGTGGTCGGTAATGAAGTAACCGATGGAGAGACCCAGGGTGTCGGCAGAGTCGACACTGGCGCCCGTGTTCGGAATGCTCATGTTGACGGGCGTGCCGCCTGCGCTATCGATCTTCAGCGGGTCGCTGCTGTCCTGAGGCATGAAACGGAACCACCCCGTTGTCACGTAGAAGGTGTTGGCCGATTGCGCGTAAGCCCCCGACATGCAGGCGAGCGCGGCGGTAGCTGCCAGCGCCTGTTTTAATTTCATATATGTGCTCCTCCATTAAAGGCCCGCTCATTATGAACACAACGTTTGCAACAAACCATACAAGACCGCTAGAGCTTTTTCCCTAAGCGCCGCGAGCGTTCCGCCCGAGTCGCAAAGCCCGCGAGAACGAGCGCTGGCGCGGCCTGGCGGGCATGCGGGTATTTACTAACGTACCAGGAAAATCGAGCATGGCACGGCTTGCACGTCTTTATGTTCCCGACCAGCCGCAGCATGTGATTCTGCGCGGACTGGACCAGCAGCCCGCTTTCGTCGACGACCAGGATTACGAACTGTTCATCGACTGCCTGAAGGCGGCGGCGCGCGATCATCATCTGGCGGTTCATGCCTGGGTCTTGATGCCCGGTGCGGTGCAACTGCTCGTCACGCCCTCTGACGAATCGAGCCTTCCCAAGGCGATGCAGGCGGTCGGCAGACGCTACGTGGCGCATTTCAACCGTCGCTACGCGCGGCGCGGCACGCTCTGGGAGGGGCGTTATCGCGCCACGGTCATCGAGGGCGAGCGTTTCTTCCTGCTAGCGAGCCGCGTCGTCGAGCTTGCGCCGGTGCGCAATCATCTCGTGACGGCGGCCGAAGACTATCGATGGTCGAGCTACCGGCATCACATCGGTCTCACCGTCGACAGCCTCATTACCGATCACCCGCTTTACTGGGCGCTCGGCAACACGCCGTTCGAGCGCCAGCGCGCCTATCGCGAGCTCTGCGAGCAGCCGTTCGACGAGCGCGAGACCACGCAGCTCATGCAGGCCACGCTCAAGGGCTGGGTGCTCGGCAGCGACACCTATCGCGAATGGGCTTCGCGCACGGCGAACCGGCGCGTCTCGCCGCTGCCGCGCGGACGGCCGCGCAAGGTGCGCGAAGCGCCCCAGGCGGCTGGAGCGCCGGGAGCCGGCGCGCTCGGCGCCGCGGCGACCGCTGCTGCGAGCGGCAGCGCGGCTGCGCCGCAGAGTGCATCTCATGCCGGCAATCAATCGAGCCCCAATTCTTCGCCTCCAGCCGGCGCGCAGTCGGATGCGCATTCGGGAAGCCATGCCGGCACCCATTCGGGAAGTGGTTCCGGCGCAACGCCAGGGACAAATACGGGTGGCGGCGGGGGGCATTCGTCGGGTTCGGCGTCGTCCGGTTCTGGCAGTGGGGCCAGTTCATCGCCGGTTCACCATGAGCACAAGCCCGGCACCGGCACGCATTAATCGGCTTTCAGATCAAGGGCTTAGGTGATAAAACGGCATCTGCAGATGCCGTTTTATTTTGCCCTTTTTTGGTGCGGCCCCAATAAAATAAGTGTGCGATGCACCATGATGGTAATTAGGGTTCTATCATATGAATTTATTTGCATGTGCTTGATTCGTCGCGTATATTCGCCTTTCGGCTCTCCTCTACGCACAACGCGGGAAGCCAGCATCGCCCGCGCAACGCCGTACAGCGGTCACGCAAGCGGCGGAAACTATAAAAGTACGGAATCAACGGCCAGCCAGGCCTTTCTTGGACGGTGTCCCCATGAACGATCACCCGCAGCGCGCGGCGGTGCCCGCCGCGCAAGGTCTCTATGACCCGCAAAACGAGCACGACGCCTGTGGCGTCGGCTTCGTCGCCCATATCAAGGGCAAGAAGAGCCACGAAATCATTCAGCAAGGCCTGAAGATTCTCGAAAACCTTGACCACCGGGGCGCCGTCGGCGCCGATCCGCTGATGGGCGACGGCGCGGGCATCCTGATCCAGATTCCGGACGCGTTCTATCGCGAAGAAATGGCCAAGCAGGGCGTGACGTTGCCGCCGGCTGGCGAATATGGCGTCGGCATGATCTTCCTGCCGAAGGAGCATGCCTCGCGTCTCGCGTGCGAGCAGGAGCTCGAGCGCACGGTGCGCGCAGAGGGCCAGGTCGTGCTGGGCTGGCGCGACGTGCCGGTCGATCACGCCATGCCGATCTCGCCCACGGTGAAGGCGAGCGAGCCGCTGATCCGCCAGATCTTCATCGGCCGCGGCAAGGACGTGATGGTCACGGACGCGCTCGAGCGCAAGCTCTACGTGATCCGCAAGACCGCGAGCCACCGCATCCAGGCGCTCAAGCTCAAGCACGGCAAGGAATACTTCGTACCGTCGATGTCGGCGCGCACGATCGTCTACAAGGGCCTGCTGCTCGCGGGTCAAGTGGGCGTGTACTACCGCGACCTGCAGGATGAGCGCGTGGTTTCGGCGCTCGCGCTCGTGCACCAGCGCTTCTCCACGAACACGTTCCCGGCGTGGGAACTGGCTCACCCGTACCGCATGATCGCCCACAACGGTGAAATCAACACCGTGAAGGGCAACGTGAACTGGCTGAACGCGCGTACCGGCGCGATCGCCTCGCACGTGCTCGGCGACGATCTGCCCAAGCTCTGGCCGCTGATCTATCCGGGCCAGTCCGATACGGCTTCGTTCGACAACTGCCTCGAACTGCTCGTGATGGCAGGCTATCCGCTCGTCCACGCGATGATGATGATGATTCCGGAAGCGTGGGAACAGCACACGCTGATGGACGAAAACCGCAAGGCGTTCTACGAATACCACGCCGCGATGATGGAGCCGTGGGACGGCCCCGCCGCCATCGCGTTCACGGACGGCCGCCAGATCGGCGCGACGCTCGACCGTAACGGCCTGCGTCCGGCGCGCTACATCGTGACCGACGACGACCTCGTCATCATGGCATCGGAAGCGGGCACGCTGCCGATCCCCGAGTCGAAGATCGTCAAGAAGTGGCGTCTGCAGCCGGGCAAGATGTTCCTGATCGACATGGAGCACGGCCGCATCATCGACGACAAGGAACTGAAGGACAACCTCGCGAACGCGAAGCCGTACAAGAGCTGGATCGACGCCGTGCGCATCAAGCTCGACGAGATCGAGCCGAAGGCCGAGGACGTCGCCACGGCGCGCGCCGAAGCCGCCGCGCTGCTCGACCGTCAGCAGGCGTTCGGCTACACGCAGGAAGACCTCAAGTTCCTGATGGCGCCGATGGCGATGTCGGGCGAAGAGGCCGTCGGTTCGATGGGCAACGACTCGCCGCTCGCGGTCATGTCCAACAAGAACAAGACGCTCTTCAACTACTTCAAGCAGCTGTTCGCACAGGTCACGAACCCGCCGATCGACCCGATCCGCGAGAACATGGTGATGTCGCTCGTGTCGTTCATCGGCCCGAAGCCGAACCTGCTCGACACCAACAACATCAACCCGCCGATGCGTCTCGAAGTGTCGCAGCCGGTGCTCGACTTCAAGGACATCGCGAAGATCCGCGCGATCGAGCAGTACACGGGCGGCAAGTTCAGCTCCTATGAGCTCAACATCTGCTATCCGGTGGCCTGGGGCAAGGAAGGCATCGAGGCGCGTCTCGCGTCGCTGTGCGCGGAAGCCGTCGACGCGGTCAAGTCGGGCTACAACATCCTGATCGTCTCGGACCGTCGCGCGGACCGCGACAACGTCGCGATTCCGGCGCTGCTCGCCACCTCGGCGATCCACTCGCACCTCGTGCAGCACGGTCTGCGCACGAGCACGGGTCTCGTCGTGGAAACGGGTTCGGCGCGTGAAACGCACCACTTCGCACTGCTCGCCGGTTTCGGCGCGGAAGCCGTGCACCCGTACCTCGCGATGGAAACGCTCGCGCAGATGGCCCAGGGCCTCAAGGGCGATCTGTCGGCGGACAAGGCCGTCTACAACTTCACCAAGGCCGTGGGCAAGGGCCTGCTCAAGGTGATGTCGAAGATGGGCATCTCGACGTACATGTCGTACACGGGCGCGCAGATCTTCGAAGCAGTCGGCCTGGCCGACGAACTCGTGAAGAAGTACTTCAAGGGCACGGCCTCGAAGGTGGGCGGCATCGGCCTGTTCGAAGTGGCCGAGGAAGCCATCCGCATGCACCGCGACGCATTCGGCGACAACCCGGTGCTCGCGAACATGCTCGACGCGGGCGGCGAATACGCGTTCCGCGTGCGCGGCGAAGACCACATGTGGACGCCGGACGCGATCGCCAAGCTCCAGCACTCGGCGCGCAGCAACTCGTACCAGACGTACAAGGAATACGCGCACCTGATTAACGATCAGACGAAGCGCCACATGACGTTCCGCGGCCTCTTCGAGTTCCGCCTCGACCCGGCGCGCGCGATCTCGATCGACGACGTCGAGCCGGCCAAGGAAATCGTCAAGCGCTTTGCTACGGGCGCGATGTCGCTGGGCTCGATCTCGACGGAAGCGCACGCCACGCTGGCGGTCGCGATGAACCGCATCGGCGGCAAGTCGAACACGGGTGAAGGCGGCGAAGACGAGAAGCGCTATCGCAACGAGCTGCGCGGCATTCCGATCAAGAACGGCGACACGATGCGCTCGATCATCGGCCCCGAAGTCGTGACGGACATCCCGCTCAAGGATGGCGACTCGCTGCGCTCGAAGATCAAGCAGGTGGCGTCGGGCCGCTTCGGCGTCTCGGCCGAATACCTGTCGTCGGCGGACCAGATCCAGATCAAGATGGCGCAGGGCGCGAAGCCGGGCGAAGGCGGCCAGCTGCCGGGCCACAAGGTTTCCGAGTACATCGGCAAGCTGCGTTACTCGGTGCCGGGCGTGGGCCTCATCTCGCCGCCGCCGCACCACGACATCTACTCGATCGAAGATCTCGCGCAGCTCATTCACGACTTGAAGAACGTGAACCCGGTTTCGTCGATCTCGGTGAAGCTGGTTTCGGAAGTGGGCGTGGGCACGGTGGCCGCGGGCGTCGCGAAGGCGAAGGCCGATCACGTCGTGATCGCCGGCCACGATGGCGGCACGGGCGCTTCGCCGCTCTCGTCGCTCAAGCATGCGGGTACGCCGTGGGAACTCGGCCTCGCCGAAACCCAGCAGACGCTGGTGCTGAACCAGCTGCGCGGCCGCATCCGCGTGCAGGCCGACGGCCAGATGAAGACGGGCCGCGACGTGGTGATCGGCGCGCTGCTCGGCGCCGATGAATTCGGCTTCGCGACGGCGCCGCTCGTCGTCGAGGGCTGCATCATGATGCGCAAGTGCCATCTGAACACCTGCCCGGTCGGCGTCGCGACGCAAGATCCGGTGCTGCGCGCGAAGTTCTCGGGCCAGCCCGAGCACGTCGTCAACTTCTTCTTCTTCATCGCGGAAGAAGTGCGCGAAATCATGGCGCAACTCGGTATTCGCAAGTTCGACGACCTCGTCGGCCGCGCGGATCTGCTCGATACGCGCCGCGGCGTGGAGCACTGGAAGGCGAGGGGTCTCGACTTCTCGCGCGTGTTCTATCAGCCGACGGTGGGCGCCGAAGTCGCGAAGAAGCACGTCGATACGCAGGACCACGGCCTGGACCGCGCGCTCGATCACACGCTGATCGAGAAGGCGAAGGCCGCGATCGAAAGCGGCGAGCACGTCTCGTTCATCCAGCCGGTGCGCAACGTGAACCGCACGGTGGGCGCGATGCTCTCGGGCGTGGTGGCGAAGAAGTACGGCCACGACGGTCTGCCCGACGACTCGATCCATATCCAGTTGAAGGGCACGGCGGGCCAGAGCTTCGGCGCGTTCCTCGCACGCGGCATCACGCTGGACCTGGTCGGCGACGGTAACGACTACGTGGGCAAGGGCCTCTCGGGCGGCCGCATCATCATCCGTCCGACCAACGACTTCCGCGGCAAGTCCGAAGAAAACATCATCTGCGGCAACACGGTGATGTACGGCGCGCTCGAAGGCGAAGCCTTCCTGCGCGGCGTGGCCGGCGAGCGTTTCTGCGTGCGCAACTCGGGCGCGACGGCGGTCGTCGAAGGCACGGGCGATCACGGCTGCGAATACATGACGGGCGGCACGGTGGTCGTGCTCGGCGAGACGGGCCGCAACTTCGCGGCGGGCATGTCGGGCGGTATCGCCTACGTCTACGACCCGGACGGCGCGTTCGCCGGCAAGTGCAACAAGTCGATGGTCGCGCTCGACCCGGTCCTGCAACAGGCCGAGCAGGAGCGTACCGTGGACCGCGCACTGTGGCACACGGGCCAGACCGACGAAGCGCTGCTCAAGGGACTCGTCGAACGTCACTTCCAGTTCACCGGCTCGCCGCGTGCGAAGGCGCTGCTGGAAAACTGGGATGCGGCGCGCCGCCAGTTCGTGAAGGTGTTCCCGACGGAATACAAGCGCGCACTGGGCGAGATCGGCGCGAAGAAGGCGAGCCAGGAAGAACTGGCCGCGTAATTCCCGCGACGACGACTGAACGACGATGAAGCGCCCGCCGCGCGATACGAAAAAGTGCGGCGGCGGGCGCGGTCCCCTCACCGAATAGATATAGAGATAGACGAGAACCACATGGGCAAGGCAACCGGTTTTCTCGAGTTCGAGCGCCAGCATGAGGCGTACGAAGCACCGCTCACGCGCGTGAAGCATTACAAGGAATTCGTGGCGGCGCTCTCGGACGCCGACGCGAAGGTCCAGGGCGCGCGCTGCATGGACTGCGGCATTCCGTTCTGCAACAACGGCTGCCCGGTCAACAACATCATTCCGGACTTCAACGACCTCGTGTTCCGCCAGGACTGGAAGAGCGCGATCGACGTCCTGCATTCGACCAACAACTTCCCCGAGTTCACGGGCCGCATCTGCCCGGCGCCGTGCGAAGCGGCGTGCACGCTCGGCATCAACAACGATCCCGTCGGCATCAAGTCGATCGAGCACGCGATCATCGACAAGGCCTGGGCCGAAGGCTGGGTCGCGCCGCAAGTCGCGAAGCACAAGACGGGCAAGAAAGTGGCCGTCGTGGGCTCGGGTCCCGCGGGCCTCGCCGCCGCGCAACAGCTCGGGCGCGCTGGTCACGACGTGACCGTGTTCGAGAAGAACGACCGCATCGGCGGCCTGCTGCGTTACGGCATCCCCGACTTCAAGCTGGAAAAGTGGCTGATCGACCGCCGCATGCGCCAGATGGAAGCCGAAGGCGTGACGTTCCGCACCAACGTGTTCATCGGCAAGGGCGAGCTGCCCGCGTACATCGGCAACACCGCGAAGCAGACCATCACGCCCGACGAGCTGAAGGAACAGTTCGACGCCGTGGTGATCGCGGGCGGCTCGGAAACGCCGCGCGATCTGCCGGTGCCGGGCCGCGAGTTGCAAGGCATCTACTACGCGATGGAGTTCCTGCCGCAGCAGAACAAGGTCAACGCCGGCGACAAGCTGGCGGACCAGCTCGTGGCCAAGGGCAAGCACGTGGTCGTGATCGGCGGCGGCGATACGGGCTCCGATTGCGTGGGCACCTCGAACCGTCATGGCGCGAAGAGCGTCACGCAGTTCGAACTGCTGCCGCAGCCGCCCGAAGAAGAGAACAAGCCGCTCGTCTGGCCGTACTGGCCGGTCAAGCTGCGCACCTCGTCGTCGCACGAGGAAGGCTGCTCGCGCGACTGGGCGGTCGCCACGAAGCGCCTCGAAGGCAAGAACGGCAAGGTCGAGAAGCTCATCGCCGCGCGCGTCGAGTGGAAGGACGGCAAGATGGTCGAAGTGCCGGGTTCGGAGTTCGAAATGAAGGCCGATCTCGTGCTGCTCGCCATGGGCTTCACGCAGCCGGTCTCGCCGGTGCTCGAAGCGTTCGGTGTCGAGAAGGACGCGCGCGGCAACGTGCGCGCCGCGACCGAAGGCGAGAAGGCGTACTACACGTCGGTCGACAAGGTCTTCACCGCCGGCGACATGCGCCGCGGGCAGTCGCTCGTGGTGTGGGCGATCCGTGAAGGCCGTCAGTGCGCGCGTTCCGTCGATGCGTATCTGATGGGTAGCTCGGAGCTGCCGCGCTGAGGTGAGCGCCAAGTCTGGTTCAAGCCCGCGAGCACGTCTCGTGGGCCGTAGTGGAGCAACACGCAGTAGTTTGTGCATGGGACCCGGGTAAGCGCTGCGCTAACTCAGGTCGACACGTCAAGCCGGGCGCCCGCGAGGGTGGCCCGGTTTTTTTTCGTCGGCGAGCGCCTCAAATGCGCCGATGTTCGCCGATATGGCGCGTTGTGCGCGCTTCGCTGCGGGTTGTCACGGGCGCACCGCGCCACGCTGTCGCGTTACCATGGGACGGTTGCTCCTCATCCCGAGGCCTGCCGATCATGTCCGAAGCCCGCGAGATCGATCAATGGCGGCGCTGCTTCGTCGCCCTCGCCCCCGATGTGCCGTCGCGCGATGCGCTCGCCGCGCTCGACGTCCCCGTCAATGCGCGCCGCGTGCCCTACGCGCAACTGCATTTGACGGTGGCCTTCATCGGCGCGATGTCGTTCGTGCAGGGCGAAGCGCTGGCGCAGCGTCTTGCCGAGCACGCGGCGCCGCTGCCGCCCGCGCCGGTCACGAAGATCGAATGCTGGCCGGGGCGCGCGCAGCCGCGCCTGATGGTGGCCGTGCTGGCCATGTCGGATGCGTTCACGGCACTCGACTGGCGGGTGCGCTCTGTGATGGGCGAAGTGGGCTTGCCGCTCGATGCGCGTGCGTTCCGGCCGCATATTACGCTGGCGCGTTTTACGCGCGATGCGCACGGTGCGCCGCCCGATGGCGGTGCGCAGGCGCTGCCGCCGCTGCGGTTTACGTCGCTGGTGCTGTATTCGAGCACGCTGGCGCGGCAGGGCGCGCGTTACGAAGCGCTCGCGAGCGTGCCGGTTATCTAGTGCGCATAGAGGATTTCCGGGCAATCGAATATCGGCCCGGGATTGCCAGAATGGAGAGCGGTATTTAAAGATCAGATATTCAGACAAAGGCTTATGATGCGCTTTTGTCGATGCGGAAAGTCGACGTCAAGATTGAGCGTGAATATCGCTCAATCAAAAACGAGGATGAAAAATGAGTCGACCGTCTTTTTTTGCCGCATGGATCCCGATCCGGCGCTGCGATGGAGTAATACCTGTGCGGTCCGTATGAGCTATATCCTGAGTCAGTCGGGACTCACGTTTCCTGCTATCAAGGGGAAAACCGTTTCCGGCGCGGACAAGCGCCAGTATTTCTTCCGCGTAAAAGACCTCATCGCTTTCTTGAAGCAATTATGGGGGCAACCTGAAGTCGTCAAATATCCTCCCTCAGGCGGCGGGACGCTCGCCGGAAAGAAAGGCGTAATCTTGTTCGAGGTTTCGGGATGGTCCGATGCGGCGGGTCATGCAACGTTATTCAACGGTAGCACCTGCTACGACCATTGCTATTTCAACGAACCAGAAGCGAAATATCGCACGGACCGGGCAAACTTCTGGAGCTTGCCGTGAAGAAGTCGCTGATTGGGCTGCTAACCATTTCAACCCTCGCTTTCTGGGCTTCAATCGGCCATGCAAAGGATGAAACGCCTGAATCGCCACAGGCTGCTACGCGGACCTATGTCCAGAACTTCAAGGATATGGTTCTGGCCACGTGCATAGCGAATGCCTACAAGAACGACAAAGAGGCGGCAATCGATGCCGGGAGTAGCGTCAGCGCGTTGCGCGACTGGACTTATTACGACCTGGATAAAGCGCCGGATGCAATCAGGAAAATGGTCGATAGTTACCTGGCGCGCGATTATCACAATCCGCTGGCCGATGCGGAAATAAAGGGCGTCAAATTCGACTTGCTCAAATGCTTTGACCTGTACCACAGCAAGGAACTGGATGCGCAGGCGAGGCGGCTGGTTAGCAACCCGAATCACACGTATCGCCAGGATAATCCGCCTCCGGCGAAGCCTGACGCTCAGTGAGGTCGGGCCGCCGACGCGGTGCTTGCAATCTCTTTGCACAATGCCGCCATCCTCGCCGGACAGGACGCGGTAGATAGCCGGGAGATTTTGGCGAGGTCGTCGCTGTCGAGCGTGGAATTGATATGGTGTAGCACGAACGCTTTCAGCGGTAGATTACGTTTGATGAGCGCATTGAGTTGCGGCAGGGCAGTCCAGTGATCGACGAGCAGGCGGGCGATCGCTTCGCTATTGCCTTCGGCGATCGCGCCATCGTCGCAGTGGCCGTATTTCGTGAGCGCAAGGTTCATCTTGGCCCAGCTATCGAGGTGGTCGACCATCGCGTCTGCCGCGTTGGCGTCGCGCGGGGTACAGACCTTGCCGTAAGCCACCGGCATCCAGACCAACATGGCGATGACCGTCACGCGAAACAGCGTGGCTGCGAAAGTGCGATTACCCACGGCGACGTCCCCGCAGACCTGTGTGGCGATTGCGCCGCGATGCTGCCTGGGTGGCGGCGGCGTTGTTGTTCGTGATTTCGATGGTCGTAAGCGCGTCGCGGCGCATCAGGTTCCCGATCACACTCATCGCATTGTCGGAGGTGCGGATGCAGCCCATCGTCGGGTGCTGGGGACCCGGAAGCCAGGTGGCGTTGGCGCGTCCGGCATGGACGCCGATTCCGGGGTGGCCCGGCACACTGAAGCGCACGATGCCATGCAAGCCGTAGGGGCCGTTCACGGCCGGCACGTGAGGATGCGGTGCGACCCGGTCCTGCACGGTGTAAATGCCGTTTTCCAGGGAGCGGATTGATGCATGGCTGTCGACATTGTTGTAGGCCGCCCACGTTCCGACCGTATTACCCGTCGAATCAACGAGAGAGATTTGATGCTGGGCGCCGTCGAACTTCAGTTTGGACATTTCGGGTAGTCCCCGTGAACCGATGGGGCGGCCAAGGTAAGTTCAAATGGCCAGCCCGGCGCCGTCATCCGTGTTTCGCGCTTGCTCTGGCGCAGTCTTTCTCCGGATGACGGACACAATCCACGCTCAACCCCGCCGCCGATACCGCTCCAGCGTCAGCCCATCGAGATCGATCTCGGGCGCGCGCCCCGCGACGAGATCGGCGACCACGCGTCCCGAGCCCATCGACATCGCCCAGCCGGTCGAGCCGTGTCCGACGTTGAGCCAGAGCCCCTGCACGCCCGAGTGGCCGAGCAGCGGCGCTCCGTCGGGCACCATCGGCCGGCGCCCGACCCAGAACTGCGCGGAAGAGGGCGTGGCCGCGTGCGGGAACCAGTCGTCGAGCACTTTCATGAGCGTGTGCAGCGCCTGCTCGCGCAGCGTCGTGCGGTGATTGCCGAGCTCCGCCGTGCCGGCCACGCGCAGGTAAGGCCCGAAGCGCGTGATGGCCGTCTTGAGCGACTCGTCCATGAGCGCGGCGCGCGGCGCTTTCTGTTCGTCGACGACAGGCAGCGTGGCCGAGTAGCCCTTGACCGGATAAAGCGGCACCCGTACGCCCAGCGAAGCGACGAGCGCCGCGCTTTCCACGCCGAGCGCGACCACGACGGCGTCCGCGGCGAGCGTCTGCGGCTCGGTGTCGGCGACCTCGTTCAAGTCGGCGGGGCGCAGCACTTCGGCGGGCGCGCGGCGTTGCTCGCGCCGCTGCTCGCGCAGCTCGCGGCGGTTGTTCGCGGTGCGCCGCCCCGGCACGGGCCGCACGCGCACGCCGCTCACTTTGCCGCCCGCGGCTTCGAGCGCGAGCACTTCGGTGTCGAAGACGAACTTCACGCCCTGCCGCTCGCACACGGCGCGCAGCTCGCGCGTGAAGCGCGCGCAATCGCCGGCCTCGTCATCGGGCAGATAGACGCCGGCCACGGGCTTCGTGCGCGAGAACGCGAGGCCCGGCTCGATCTGCGCGCAGCCCGCGGCGTCGAGCTCGCGGTAGACGATGCCCGCATCGCGCAGCACGTTGAGCGCCGGTTGCGCGAGCTCGACGTCGTAGTCGCTGCGAAAGAGCTGCAGGTAGCCCTGGCTGCGCCCGTACTCGAACGCATGCTGCGCGCGAAACGCGTGCAGGCAGGTGCGGCTGTAGTAGGCGATGCGCTGCATGCGCTGCTTGTTCACGCGAAAGCGTTCGAGGTCGCATTCGCGCAGCCAGCGCGCGATCCAGCGCCACTGCGCGGCGTCGAGCGTGGGCCGGAAAATGAGCGGCGAGGTGGGCTTGAGCAGGTATTTGACGAGCTTGGCCGGCATGCCCGGCGCGGCCCAGGGCGTGACGTATCCCGGCGCGATCACGCCGGCGTTGCCGAAGCTCGTGCCCAGCGCGACGCCGGGCTCGCGCTCGATGACCGTGACGTCGCAGCCCCGTTCGCTCAGGTAATACGCAGTAGCGACGCCGATCACACCGGCGCCGAGGACGATCGTTTTCATGCCGGTCGTAGTGAGTGAGACGGGGACGGTCGGTATTGCAGCACGTTCGGGTTCATTGTGCAGTGGAGTCCGCAGAGGGGCGGGCAGGCGCGCCGCCTGTCGCCGCCGTTGCATCGGCGTCGGCCAGCACCTTGCCTTTGGTTTCGGGCAGGCACAGCGCGGAAACGATCACGAGCAGATAGCCCGCGCCGGCCACGGCGCCGATCGCCTTCACGAGCGTCGTGGTCTGCGCGAGCGTGCCCACGAGGATCGGAAAGAACGAGCCGAGGCCGCGCCCGAGGTTGTAGCAGAAGCCCTGGCCCGAGCCGCGGATCGCATTTGGGTAGAGCTCCGAGAGATAGGCGCCGACGCCCGCGAAAATGCCCTGCACGACGATGCCGAGCGGAAAGCCGAGCAGCAGCA
This sequence comes from Paraburkholderia sp. J63, assembly GCF_905220245.1. Lineage (NCBI taxonomy): Bacteria > Pseudomonadati > Pseudomonadota > Betaproteobacteria > Burkholderiales > Burkholderiaceae > Paraburkholderia > Paraburkholderia sp. J63. The sequence continues at coordinate 98,207 of NZ_CAJMZF010000013.1, forward strand.
TGGCGGCGTCGGTGATGGGCAGCATGGTGTAGGCCATGCCGAGCGCGAACGAGCCGATGGCGAACAGGATGAACGACGCGCGCCGCCCGATCTTGTCGCAGAGGATCGCGCCGACGATATAGCCCGTGAACGAGCCGACGATCAGCACGATCAGATAGCCGCTCGTGTTGAACACCGAGAGATGGCGCACGGTTTTCAGATAGGTGGGCAGCCAGGTGGTGATCGCGTAATAGCCGCCCAGCATGCCGGTGCACAACGCGCTGCCGAGCAGCGTCGTGGCGAGGTGCGCGGGCGCGAAGATCTGCAGGAAATGGCCGTGCATTTCACCGCGCTCGCGGGCGCGGCGCGTCTGCAGGAAGACTTCGGGATCGCTCACATTGCGGCGCACATAGAGAATCCACAGCGCGGGCAGAATGCCGATCCAGAAGCACGCGCGCCACGCGTACTGCTCGGGCAGCAGCGCGAAGAACGCCCAGTAGAGAATGGCGGCGGCGCCCCAGCCGAACGACCAGCTGCTCTGCACGGTGCCCACGGCTTTCGCGCGGTGCTGCGGCGAGCGGATCGTCTCGGCCATCATGATCGTGACGACCGACCATTCGCCGCCGAAGCCGATGCCCTGCAGCGTGCGCGTGGCGAGCAGTTGCCAGAACGAGTGCGTGAAGCCGGACAGGCAGGTGAAGACCGCGAAGGTGGCGATGGTCCACTGCAGCACGCGCACGCGGCCGTAACGGTCGGCGAGGATGCCCGCGAGCCAGCCGCCGAGCGCCGAGGAGATCAGCGAGCTCGTCGCGATCATGCCCGCTTCGCTCTTGCTCATGCCCCAGACGGCAATGAGCGTCGGGATCAGGAACGAGTAGATCATGAAGTCGAAGGCGTCGACCGCATAGCCGCCGAAGCCGGCGTAGAGCGTGCGCCGCTCGCGCTCGTTGAGCTCCCTGAACCACTGAAAAGATCCCATCGCGTCGTCCCCATGTTTGTTGTGCGCGCAACGACCCATGAAACAGCGGGTCGCGCATGCGGTGTCCGGCAGCTCGGGCAGCGGGGAGGGGTGGTGCACACGGTGCAACAACGTGCACGACGTGCCTGTGAGGCACGCCTGGGCCCGCCGGGGCCTGTTCCGGCCCGCGTGGGGCGCCGCTGCAGGCGCTCGAACCGCGCTATTTTACGTTGCGATGCGCCGCTGCGGCCAGGGAAGATGAAAGCTGGGCCTGTCGTGAGGCAGGCGATGCCCGCCTGGGCGTGCGCCGTTCTGTGCTTCGGAGGGGCTTCGGCGCGCGCGGTCTGGTGCGCCTTGCGGCTGGTTTGCGAACTCGCTCGCGCTCGTTTCGCTGGCGCTCAGCCCAGCGTCAGGCCGCCGTCGACATGGATCGTCTGGCCGGTGATGTGGCGCGCGGCATCGGACAGCAAAAAGGCGATGAGCTCGGCGATGTCGGCGGGCTCGGCCACGCGGCCAAGCGGCGTCGCCTCGGCGGCGCGCGCCCACGCGGGCGCGTTTTCGGGCGTCGGCCCCTGGTCCTTGCGCGTGTAGCCGGGCGCCACGCAGTTCACCGTGACGCCGTGCGGCGCGAGCTCGGCGGCGGCGCTTTTCGCGAGCGACTCGAGCGCGGCCTTGGCGGCCGCGGTGGCCGCGAACGGCGCGTCGGCACGGTAGCGGTGCGCGACGAACGAACTCACCGCCACCACGCGCGCGTGCGCCGAGCGCGTGAGCGCGGGCTGGGCCTGCCGCACGAGCGCCGCAAATGCGGCAGGCATCGCGGCGAAGGTGGCGGCAAGCGTTTCGGGCTCGAGCGCCGCGAGCGCCTGGCGCTGCGCGTGTCCGGCGTTGGCGACCAGTTGATCGAGCGTGGAAAAACGCGCGAGCGTGGTTTGAACGAGCTGCGCGGCTGCGCCCGCTTTGGCCAGATCGGCACAAGCCGTCGCGCAGGTGGCGCCTTGCGCCTCGCACGCGGCCGCGACGGCGGCGAGGCGCGAGCGCGCCGCCTCGTCGGCGCCGCGCGCGTGGAGCATCAGCGCGACGCCGGGGGCCGCCAGGCGCCGGGCCAGCGCCGCGCCGATGCCGGAGCCCGCGCCCGTGATCAAGACAACGCGCCCGGCATCGGCACCGCGGCCCGCGCTCACGCCGCGACCCGCTCTTCAGGCATGCGCGCGATCTCGAGCGTCTCGTGGTGGTACGCCGCAAGCGACTCGCGGTGCGCCACGCTCACGATCGCCGCCTTCGGCAGGCGCTCCATGAAGAGCTTGTAGAGACGGCTTTCGTTGTCGGGGTCGAGCGCGCTCGTCGCTTCGTCGAGGAACAGGTAGTCGGGCTTGTGCAGCAGCACGCGCGCGCCCGCAAGCCGCTGCTGCTCGCCCGGCGAGAGCACGCGCGTCCAGTGCGCCGACTCGTGCAGGCGGTCCGCGTAGTCTTCGAGGCGGCACGCGCGCAGCGCTTCGCGGCAGTCTTCGTCGCTGTAGTCGTCGGCGGGCGAGGGGTAGGTGAGCGCGGCCTTGAGCGTGCCGATCGGCAGATAGCTCTGCTGCGGAATGAACATCATGCGCGCGTCCACGGGCGCGTCGATCGAGCCCTCGCCGAACGGCCAGAGGCCCGCGAGCGCGCGTATCAGCGTGCTCTTGCCCGCGCCCGACGGCCCGCGCACGAGCCAGCGCGAGCCGGGCTTGATGGCGATGTCGCGCACCTCGGAGAGCGGCGTGCCGTTGGGCAGCGCGAGCTTCAGATGCGCGGTGGAGAGGGCATTGTTGTCGATGTAGTGCAGATTGATGCCGCCGTGCTCGGTGGCGGGCGAGACCGACTCTTTCAGACGCGGCGACTGCACCACACGCACGAATTCGCGCAGACGGTTGATCGTGGCGCGCCATTCGACGAGGGTGGCGTAACTGTTGATGAACCACGAGAACGAGTCGCTCACGGTGCCGAACGCCTGCGAGATCTGCATCAGCACGCCGAACGTGAAGGCGCCCGCGAAGTAGCGCGGCGCGGCCACCACGAGCGGGAAGATGATGGCGATCTGGCCATAGAAGCTCAGCACGAAGGTGAGGCGCTTCGTGTACTTCATCACGCGCCACCAGTTGTCGCGGATGTGCTGGAACAGGCCCTGCGTGTTGCTGCGCTCGGTGTCCATGCCGTCGTAGAGGGCGATCTGCTCGGCGTTCTCGCGCAGGCGGATGAGGCCGAAGCGGAAGTCGGCCTCCACTTTCTGTTGCTGGTAATTGATCGACACGAGCGGATGGCCGACCTTCTGGATCACGAGCGAGCCGAACACGGCGTAGAGCGCGGCGGCCCAGACCATGTAGCCCGGAATCGTGATGGGCGTGCCGCCCACTGCGAAGGTGAGCGCGCCCGCGAGCGACCACAGGATCGTGATGAACGAGACCAGCGTGACGACCGTCGAGAGCAGGTCGAGCGTGAGCGAGAGCGTGGTGGTGGCGAACGATTGCAGGTCGTCGCTGATCCGCTGGTCGGGGTTGTCGGCGAGGCGGTCGCGCTCGATGCGGTAGAACGCGCCATGGCCGAGCCATTCGCTCAGGAAGCGCGTGGTGAGCCACTGGCGCCAGCGAAAGCCGAGCATCTGGCGCAGATACCGCCCGTACACCGCGAGAATGATGAAGCCGAACGCGAGCACGGTGAAGATCATCAAGAGGTGCGGAAACTGTTTGACGTCCTTGCTTTGCAGGGCATTGTAGAAGTCCGCGTTCCAGCTGTTGAGCCGCACGTTGATCCAGACGACGGCGAGATTCATCGCGATGATCGTGACGAGCAAGCCCCAGGCGATCCAGCGTTCCTCGGACACCCAGTAGGGCTTGATCAGACTCCAGGCCGTGATCTTGTGATGCTCGTTCTGATCCGGCGTGGCGCGGGGAGTGAGGTTGGTCATGTGCGTCCTGATGTTGTGCCGGCCCGCGGCCGGAATAGACGATACCCGCCGTTTGCGGCGCCGTGGCGCTGCGATTGTGGTCCGAACCGCTTAAGCGAGACTTAATGGGCCGCGCGTGGCGTTCGGGCGCCTTGCGCGAGGTCTTGCAAGCGACTGCGTGTGGGGTGCGACATTGTCTCACTGCCCGCGCGCACCGGGCGGCTCGCTCTCCGTCCGGGCATTGTGCCAGAGCAGAAATTACGCGCCGCCGCCGCGGTTTGCGGCCCGCGCGTCTTTTGTGGTCTAATGACCGCTGACGAAACAGGGGTGCTTCACCGGTATGCCGGGCATGCCAAAGTGAGGCTGAGAGAGACCCTTCGCACCCGATCCGGGTAATACCGGCGCGGGAAGTTTCCGGAAAGTCTTGCTGGCGCCACAGTTCATATTGTTCAGTCGATTCGGCTGAATTCGTTCGGGCGTCCAGATTCCCGCCGGGCAGCATGTGCGGCGCATGTCGAATTTGCGCTTCACGTCGTTTGCACGGCCGGCCTTGCCAGCCGGTTTCGTCCTTGGGTACGCATGCTTGTTTGCCGTACGGAAAGGATACGATGACCGTCTCTTCTGCACCTTATTCAGATCATTCCCCGGTTTCGGCCGGCGCTCAGGCGCCTACGCGCGCCATGTCCGCGATGCCCGATTTCGCCGTAATCGGCGGCGGCCTATGCGGGCGCCTCGTCGCGTGGCGCCTCGCGGGCGCGGGCCATCGCGTGGCGCTCTACGAGCGTGGTGGGCCCGAAGGCGAGGAATCGGCCGCCTGGATCGCGGCGGCCATGCTCGCGCCGCTCGCCGAGGCCGCCGTCGCCGAATTGCTGATTACCGAGCTGGGCGTCGCCTCGCTCGAGACCTGGCCGCAAATGCTAGCCGAGCTGCCCGAGCCCGTGTTTTTCCAGCGCAACGGCACGCTCGTGGTCTGGCATCACGCCGACCGCACCGAGGCTCCCTTGTTCGAGCGCCGCGTGCGCGCGAACGCGCCGCGCGAGCTGGCCGAAGCCAACTTCACGACGCTGCAGGGCGCGCAGCTCGACGCCGCCGAGCCGGCGCTCGCCGGGCGCTTCGCGCGCGGCTGGCTGCTCGCCGGCGAAGGCCAGCTCGACAACCGCCAGGCGCTGGCGGCGCTGGCCGCGGGCCTCGCGCAGCGCGGCGTGGAAACGCACTGGCACACGAGCGTCGACGACGCGAACCCGCCGCGCGCCCGCGTGACGATCGACTGCCGCGGCCTCGGCGCCAAGCCCGCGCTGCCGGCGCTGCGCGGCATTCGCGGGGAAGTGGCCCGCGTGCACGCGCCGGGCATCGGCCTCACGCGCCCCGTGCGCCTGCTGCATCCGCGCTATCCGCTCTATATCGCGCCGAAACAGAACGACGTCTACGTGATCGGCGCGACCGAGATCGAGGGCGAAGACCGCTCGCCCGTGAGTGTGCGCTCGGCGCTCGAATTGCTGAGCGCCGCGTTCGCGGTGCATCCGGCGTTCGGCGAGGCGCGCATTCTGGAACTTAATTCGCAGTGCCGACCGACGCTGCCCGACCATCGTCCCGCGCTCATCTGGGACGGCGGCCAGGGTGACGGTCACGGTGCCGGCCACACGCTGCGCGTGAACGGCCTCTATCGCCACGGCTTCATGATCGCGCCCGCCGTGGCCGACGAGGCGGTGCGCGTAGCAGAGGCGCTGCTGGCGGGCCATCTCACCGATGCCGACAGCTTCGAGTCGCTGCGCCAGCAATCGCGCTGGGCTTCGATGCTGCACGCCGGCCACACGCAAGGCGCGCACGAGCCCGCTTGACCGGGCCGCGAGCACGACACCCCAAACAGGAGACGAGGCGCACCGTTTACGCCTTGCCGGAAACAACGTAGTCAGACGAATTGCCATGGATATTCAGATCAACCAGAAGCCGCTCACGCTGCCCGAAGGCGCGACCGTCGCCGATGCGCTCGCCGCATTCGGCGCGCGTCCGCCGTTTGCCGTCGCCGTGAACGGCGATTTCGTGACGCGCACCCAGCACGGCGCGCGCACGCTTTCGGCGGGTGACCGCCTCGACGTCGTCAGCCCGGTGGCCGGCGGCTGATCGCATGCGCGATCCGTCCGCTTTGCTCGCGGCTTTTGTCGCAGCTTTAGTTACCACGTGCCGCCCGACCGTCGCCACCCGATCAGGACTCATGCCATGACTACCACCCAGACCGCCGATGCCCTCACGCTCTACGGCGAAACCTTCGCGAGCCGTGTGCTGCTCGGCACCTCGCGCTATCCGTCGCTGCAAGCGCTTTCCGGTTCGATGGAAGCCGCGCGCCCCGGCATGATCACGGTCGCGCTGCGCCGCCAGATGAACGACGGCACGGCGGTTGCCGGCTTCTTCGATTTGCTCAAGCGCCACGGCGTGCCGTTCCTGCCGAACACGGCGGGCTGCCTCACCGTCAACGAGGCGGTGACGACCGCGCACATGGCGCGCGAAGTCTTCGAGACCGACTGGATCAAGCTCGAGCTGATCGGCGACGACTACACGCTGCAGCCCGACCCGGTCGGCCTCATCGAAGCGGCCTCGCGCCTCGTGAACGACGGCTTCAAGGTGCTGCCGTACTGCACCGAGGACCTCGTGATCGGCCGCCGTCTGCTCGACGCGGGCTGCGAGGCGCTGATGCCGTGGGGCGCGCCCATCGGCACGGGCAAGGGCGTGATCAATCCGTACGGCCTGCGCGTGCTGCGCGAGCGGCTGCCCGACGTGCCGCTGATCGTCGACGCGGGCCTCGGTCTCCCGTCACACGCGGCGCAAGTGATGGAATGGGGTTTCGACGGCGTGCTGCTGAACACGGCCGTGGCGCAGGCCACGCACCCCGAGGCGATGGCGCGCGCGTTCGCGCTGGGCGTCGAGGCGGGCCGCGCCGCATTTCTCGCCGGGCCGATGGCCGAGCGCGAGGCGGCCGTGGCGAGCACGCCCGTGGTCGGCATGCCGTTCTGGCACCAGGACGGAGGCAAGCAATGACCCAAACGCTACGACTCAAGGACCGCGAGCTGTTCTGGCCGCCCGCCGACGAGCTCACCGAAACGGCGGAGCGCATTCGCGCAAGCCTCGGCGACTGGCAGCCCACGCATGCGCCGTGGCGGATCTGCCTGACGCCGCCCGATACGCCCAATGGCGGCGACCTGATCGTCGTGACCGACGCGGGACCGCATCTCGCGAACATCGCGCGCTGGATGACCGATGGCGCCGGCGTGGTCGAGGCCGCGGCGGGCCGCGCGACGCTGCATCTGGGCGGCGAGCGCTATGCGCTCGAAGGCACGCTCGCCGAAGACTGGATCCCGGCGCTGGCCGCGTTCCTCGACTGCGGCTTCGACCCGCACGACGCGCTGGTGCTCGCGCTCGCCTGGCGCGACGGCGATGAGCAGCAGGCCGACGCGTGGCCCGTCGACATCGCACGCTTTCCGCGCGTGCTCGGCTTGCCGGCAGCGCCCGCGCAGCCGTTCGCGCCGTGTCCCGCGAAGCTCGGCCTCTACCCCGTGCTGCCCACCGCCGACTGGGTCGAGCGCGTGCTCGACTACGGCGTGAAGACCGTGCAGCTGCGCAGCAAGCAGCCGGAATCGGCAGCGCTCACTGAGGAGATCGAGCGCTCTGTCGCGGCGGGCCGCAAGCACGACGCGCGGCTTTTCATCAACGATCACTGGCAGGCCGCGATGGCCGCGGGCGCGTACGGCGTGCATCTGGGCCAGGAGGACCTGCGCGAGGCGGATCTGAACGCGCTTGCCGCGTCGGGCATCCGCCTCGGCCTTTCGACCCACGGCTACTTCGAGATGCTGACCGCGCTGCATTTCCGGCCGAGCTATATCGCGTGCGGCGCCGTGTTCGCCACCACGACCAAGACCATGCCGACCGCGCCGCAGGGCCTCGCGCGCCTCGCGCGCTACGTGAAGCTGCTCGACGGCGTGGTGCCGATGGTCGCGATCGGCGGCATCGATCTTGCCGTGCTGCCCGAAGTGCTCGCGACGGGCGCGCCCAGCGCGGCCGTCGTGCGCGCCATCACCGAGGCCGCCGAGCCGGCTGCCGCGGCTGCTGCGTTGCGCAACGCGTTTACGCAATAATTAGCCCGCCTCGCCTTTGGTCGCGCCCCAGCGCGACTGGGGGCGAGGCGCGAGCCGCGGAGCCCCCCCGGGATTGCCCGACTTGCGTCAAGGGGCCTGGGCGTGTCACGGCAGCATTCTCACGATGGCCCTATAATCCCGCCTTCGTGTAAATGGACTGTCTGCCACGTGCCCTCGAACTCTGAGACCCTTCTGGAGCTGCGCGACGTCGACTTCGGCTATAGCGACCAGCTCGTCCTGTCCGGCCTGAACATGCGCTTTCGGCGCGGTCAGGTCGTCGCGGTCATGGGCGGCTCGGGCGGCGGCAAGACCACGGTGCTGCGCCTGATCGGCGGTCTCGTGCATGCCCGGCGTGGCCAGCTGCTGTTTCATGGGCAGGACGTCGGCGCGCAATCGCGCGAAGGCCTTTACGCGCTGCGCCGGAAGATGGGCATGCTGTTCCAGTTCGGCGCGCTTTTCACCGACATGTCGGTGTTCGAGAACGTCGCCTTCGCGCTGCGCGAGCACACCGATCTGCCCGAAGAGCTGGTCCGCGACCTCGTGCTCATGAAGCTCAATGCCGTGGGCCTGCGCGGCGCGCGCGACCTCGCGCCTTCGGAGATCTCGGGCGGGATGGCGCGGCGCGTGGCGCTCGCGCGCGCCATCGCGCTCGACCCCGAGCTCATGATGTACGACGAGCCGTTTGCCGGTCTCGACCCCATTTCCCTCGGCATCACCGCGAACCTGATCCGCACGCTGAACGACGCGCTCGGCGCCACCTCGATTCTCGTCACGCACGACGTGCCCGAATCGTTCGCGATCGCCGACTACGTCTATTTCCTCGCGAACGGCCGCGTGCAGGCGGAAGGCACGCCCGCCGAGCTGCGCGCCTCGACCGACCCGATCGTGCGCCAGTTCATCGACGGCGCGCCGGACGGCCCGTTCCGCTTTCACTATCCGACGAAGGTGCCGCTCGACGCGGACTTCGGCATTGGCGGAGGCCGCTCATGACCGGCGCCATCAGTTCGCTCGGCCGCGCGGTGCTCGACGCGATCGCGCGCGCGGGCCACGCCACGCGCTTCTTCGTGCGCCTTGTGCTGGAATTCTTCCCGCTGCTGCGCCGCCCGCGCCTTGTCACGAAGCAGATCCACTTCGTCGGCAATTATTCGCTGCTGATCATTGCGGTGTCGGGCCTGTTCGTCGGCTTCGTGCTGGGCTTGCAGGGCTACTACACGCTCAACCGCTACGGCTCCGAGCAGGCGCTCGGGCTGCTGGTCGCGCTCTCGCTCGTGCGCGAGCTCGGCCCCGTCGTCACGGCGCTGCTGTTCGCGGGCCGCGCGGGCACCTCGCTCACGGCCGAAATCGGCCTCATGAAGGCGGGCGAGCAGCTCACGGCCATGGAAATGATGGCGGTCGACCCGGTGCGCATCGTCGTGGCGCCGCGCATGTGGGCGGGCGTGATCGCCATGCCCATTCTGGCGGCCATCTTCAGCGCGGTCGGCATTCTGGGCGGCTACGTGGTGGGCGTGCTGCTGATTGGCGTGGACGCGGGCGCGTTCTGGTCGCAGATGCAAGGCGGCGTCGATGTCTGGACCGACGTGGGCAATGGCGTGATCAAGAGCATCGTGTTCGGCTTCGCCGTGACGTTCACCGCGCTGTACCAGGGCTATGAAGCCAAGCCCACGCCCGAAGGCGTATCGCGCGCGACCACGAAGACGGTCGTGTACGCATCGCTCGCGGTGCTGGGCCTCGACTTCCTGCTCACCGCGCTGATGTTCAGCTAAGGATTGAGCCCGGGTGCCCGCCGGAGCAACGGCGGGCGCGGCATCCGGGCCGCGCGGCAGGCGCCTCGTGCAGGGCGCCGCCGCAATGGATTCTCATTGGGATGACGATGAAAAAGACTGCTCTCGACTTCTGGGTCGGCCTGTTCGTGGTGCTGGGCTTCATTGCGCTGCTGTTTCTCGCGCTGAAGGCCGGCAACATGAGTTCGCTTTCGTTCCAGGCGACCTATCCGGTCAAGCTCAAATTCGACGATATCGGCGGCCTCAAGCCGCGTGCGCCCGTGAAGAGCGCGGGCGTGACCGTGGGCCGGGTGGCGTCGATCGGCTTCGACACGAACACCTATCAGGCGCTCGTCACGATCAACCTCGACCAGCAGTACCAGTTTCCGAAGGACACGTCGGCGAAGATCCTGACCTCGGGCCTGCTCGGCGAGCAGTACATCGGGCTGGAGCCGGGCGGCGACACCGAAATGCTCAAGGCCGGCGACACCATTTCCATGACGCAGTCGGCGATCGTGCTCGAAAACCTGATCGGCCAGTTCCTCTATAGCAAGGCGGCCGATTCGGGCGCCGCGAAGTCCGGCAGCGGCGCGGGCGGCGGGAGCGCCGCGCCGGCCCCGGCACCCGCACCGGCCGCGGCCGGCTCGGGCGCGGCGGCGCAATAAGGAGAAAAAAAAGATGATGACCACTCGCATGCGGGCCATAACCGTCGGGGTTGCGGCGCTCGCGCTCACGGCGTGCTCGACGGTACAGACCCCGTCGAAGGACGATCCGTGGGAAGGCTTCAACCGCACCGTCTACACCTTCAACGACAAGGTCGACCAGTACGCGCTCAAGCCGGTTGCGCAGGGCTACGTCAAGGTCACGCCGCAGCCGGTGCGCGACAGTGTGACGAACTTCTTCGCGAACATCGGCGACGTCTACAACGCGGCCAACAACCTGCTGCAGTTGAAGATCGCCGACGGCGTCGAGGACATCATGCGGATCGTGATCAACACGGTCTTCGGTGTGGGCGGCCTGTTCGACGTGGCGACGCTCGCGAAGCTGCCCAAGCACGACCAGGACTTCGGCCTCACGCTCGGCCACTACGGCGTGCCGCCCGGTCCGTACCTCGTGCTGCCGTTGTTCGGTCCGAGCACGGTGCGCGACGGCGTTGGCCTGCTCGGCAACTACTTCATCAATCCGCTCACCTATGTGGACCCGGCGGCCGTGTCCTGGGGCCTCTATGGGCTGAACGTCGTCAGCACGCGTGCGAACCTGCTGGGCGCGAGCAATCTGCTCGAAGGCGCGGCGATCGACAAGTACTCGTTCGTGCGTAACGCCTACCTGCAGCGCCGCCAGTACCAGCTTTCGGACGGCCACGCGTCGAACAACCTGCCCGATTACGGCGAAGGCGCGCCGCCGCCGAACTACGGCGAGCCCGAAGAGGGCGCGGCAGCGGCCGCTGGCGGCGCGGCTGCTGCATCAGGCACTGCGCATGCGGGTGCCCCAACTGCGGCCAGCATGGCGCCGGCGTATCCCAGCGGAGCGGCGTCCGCCCCGGCCACGCTCGAAGGCCCGGCCGGCGCCACGGCTCCGGCCGGTGCGTCCGAGACCGCCGTGCCGGGCGAGCAGTACGTTCCGCCGGCGCGTATCGGTATCGGCGCTCCTGGGCTGCTGCGTTTGCATTGATCGTGCTATCCGGCGCGGCGCGTGACGCTGCGCCGGGACTTCGACGGCGCTTAAATCTGACGTAACAAGCTGAAACGCTTGTCGCAGTTTCCTGGCATTCTTTGACTCGGTGTGCCGGGGCTCGCGTGATATCGTTGACCTCCAACGGGGCGTTGTTCCCCAACTTGCAGGACTCGCTATGAAAAAATTCTTTCTGTTCCCGATTTTTGCCATGTTTTTTGCGTTTGCCGGTGCAGCCTCCGCGCAAACGGTCGACACCAGCAATCCCGACGCGATGATCAAAACGATCACGCAGCAGGTCATGGACCAGATCAAGGGCGACAAGTCGATCCAGTCCGGCGACATCAACCGGATCACCGATCTCGTCAACGAAAAGATCCTGCCGTACACCGACTTCCGCCGCACGACGCAGCTCGCCATGGGCCGCAACTGGCGCACGGCCACGCCTGAGCAGCAGCAGCAGGTCATCGAGCAGTTCAAGACGCTGCTGATCCGCACGTACTCGGGCGCGCTCGCCCAGGTGCGCGACCAGCAGATCCAGTACAAGCCGTTCCGCGCGAACCCGGACGACACGGATGTCGTGGTCCGTTCGACGGTCACGAACAACGGCCAGCCGATCGAGCTCGACTACCGTCTGTACAAGACGCCGCAAGGCTGGCGCGTTTATGACATCAACGTGCTCGGCGCATGGCTGATCCAGGCGTACCAGCAGCAATTCCAGGAAAAGATCCAGCAGGGCGGCGTGCAGGGCCTCATCACCTTCCTCACGCAGCGTAACCAGCAGCTCGCCGCAGGCAAGGCTGCTTCGTGAGCGAGCGCTTCGCCACCGGCGCCATGCTGACCCACGAGAGCGCGACGGCCGCGCTCTCGGCGGGGCTCGCGCAGATCTCGGCGGGTGCCAGCGCCGTCGATTGCGCGGCGCTCACGCAGTTCGACTCCTCGGCGCTTGCCGTGCTGATCGCCTGGCAGCGCGCCGCGCACGAGCGCGGCGTCACCCTCAGCGTGCTCAATCTTCCTGCCGCGCTCGCGTCCCTCGCGCGCGCTTACGGCGTCGAATCGCTCCTTCACGAGCGACATTGACGCGCGGCGGCCTTCACGGCTACACCGCGGCCACAACACCGGACCCCGTCCGTCGAGCGCCGCCGCTCGGGCCCGATCGCCGCACGCCGCCGCTTCCGCTTTCAAGTCCAGACTGAGCCCAGGCCGGGCTTTGCGACTTGGCCTATAATCAAACGTTTTTTGGCGTTGCCCCGGTTTTCGGGGGCTTCGAAGGCGGTACGAGCCGTCCCCAAATTCCGGTCCTCCCCGCAGCATTGATGCATTTATCCGCCGCGCCGTCCATGACGGGCGGCGCCCGAGTCATGCCAGCCATAGAAATCCGTAACGTCAAGAAGCGCTATAAAGAGCTCCAGGCGCTCAAGGGCGTCAGCTTCACGGTCGAAGAAGGCGAGTTCTTCGGGCTGCTCGGCCCGAACGGCGCGGGCAAGACGACGCTCATCAGCGCTCTCGCCGGCCTCGCGCGAGCCGACGAAGGCTCGATCGAAGTGCGCGGCCACGACGTCGTCCGCGACTATCGCAACGCGCGCCGCAATCTCGGCGTCGTCCCGCAGGAACTCGTGTTCGATCCGTTTTTCACGGTGCGCGAGACGCTGCGCATCCAGTCGGGCTATTTCGGTCTGCGCAACAACGACGCGTGGATCGACGAGGTCATGGCCAATCTCGACCTCACCGAAAAAGCCGACGTGAACATGCGCGCGCTCTCGGGCGGCATGAAGCGCCGCGTGCTGGTCGCGCAGGCGCTCGTGCATCGCCCGCCCGTGATCGTGCTCGACGAGCCCACCGCCGGCGTGGACGTCGAGCTGCGCCAGACGCTCTGGAAGTTCATCGCGCGCCTGAACCGCGAAGGCCACACCATCGTGCTCACGACGCACTACCTCGAAGAAGCCGAGGAGCTGTGCGACCGCATCGCCATGCTCAGGCGCGGCGAGGTGGTGGCGCTCGAGCGCACCAGCACGCTCTTGCAGCGCTTCGCGGGCACGCAGCTCTTCGTGCGTTTCTCGGAAGGCGTGCTGCCGGCCGAGCTGCGCGCGCTCGAAGTCGATCCGTCGAACGTCAATGAGCGCCACCATCTGCTGCGCCTCGCGAGCTACGACGACGTCGAGCGTATCCTCGCGCTGTGCCGCGCGAACGGCTGCAAACTGGAAGAAATGGAAGTGCGCAAGGCCGATCTGGAGGATGTCTTCGTGCAGGTGATGAATGGTCCTGAAGTGATCGAGGGGCTTGCATGAGCGGCTTCCGTACGCTGTTTTACAAGGAAGTGCTGCGTTTCTGGAAGGTCGCCTTCCAGACCGTGCTCGCGCCGGTCATTACCGCGCTGCTCTATCTGACGATCTTCGGCCACGCGCTGCGCGGCCACGTCGAGGTGTATCCGGGCGTCGAGTACACGAGCTTCCTGATTCCGGGCCTCGTCATGATGAGCGTGCTGCAGAACGCGTTCGCGAACTCGTCGTCGTCGCTCATTCAGTCGAAGATCACGGGCAATCTCGTATTCGTTCTATTGCCGCCGCTGGCCGCCTGGGAGATGTTTGGAGCCTACGTGCTCGCTTCGATCGTGCGCGGCCTCGCCGTTGGCGCGGGCGTGTTCGTCGTGACGATCTGGTTCATCCCGATGAGCTTCGCCGCGCCGCTCTACATCATCGGCTTCGCGGTGCTGGGCTCGGCGATCCTCGGCACGCTCGGCCTGATCGCCGGGATCTGGGCCGAGAAGTTCGACCAGCTCGCGGCGTTTCAGAACTTCCTCATCATGCCGCTCACGTTCCTTTCGGGCGTGTTCTATTCGACGCATACGCTGCCGCCGGTGTGGCGCGAGGTGTCGCGGCTGAACCCGTTCTTCTACATGATCGACGGCTTCCGCTACGGTTTTTTCGGCTTGTCCGACATTAATCCGTTCGCAAGTCTCGCGATCGTTTTCGTCTTTTTCGTGGTGCTGGCCGTTATCGCGATGCGTCTGCTCGCGAGCGGCTACAAGCTGCGCCACTAAATGCAATTCAGGCAGGAGCCCCACACCATGTTGCCGACTCCGGAACAGGTCAAGCAGTACATCTCGGCAGGACTCGCGTGCGAGCATCTCGAAGTCGAGGGCGACGGTCAGCACTTCTTCGCGACGATCGTCTCGTCGGCGTTCGACGGCAAGCGCCTGATCCAGCGCCATCAGCTCGTCTATGCGGCGCTCGGCGAGCGCATGCGCGAGGAAATCCACGCGCTCAGCATGAAGACGCTCACGCCCGCCGAATGGCAGAACGCATAATCTGGAATCTCAGTGCGAATCACCCAGGACAATGGCGCCGCCGCGAGCGGCGCCCCTCAACACGACGCGACCCCGCAAGCCGGCCGCACCGATCAGGAAACCTCAGGCATGGATAAACTCGTCATCGTCGGCGGGCAGCAGCTCGCGGGGGAAGTGACCGTTTCCGGTGCGAAGAACGCGGCGCTGCCCATTCTCTGCGCCGGCCTCTTGAGCGCGGAGCCCGTTCATCTGGACAACGTGCCCGACCTCCAGGACGTGCGCACCACGCTCAAGCTGCTGGGCCAGATGGGTGTGCGCAGCGAGCAGGACGGCAACCGCGTGCAGCTCGACGCCTCGAAGGTCGACAACCTCGTCGCGCCTTATGAGCTCGTGAAGACCATGCGCGCGTCGATCCTCGTGCTCGGGCCGCTCGTCGCGCGCTTCGGCGAGGCAAAGGTGTCGCTGCCGGGCGGCTGCGCGATCGGCGCGCGTCCCGTGGATCAGCACATCAAGGGCCTGCAGGCGATGGGCGCCGAGATCAACATCGAGCACGGCTTCATCGAGGCGCGCGCGAAGCGCCTGAAGGGCGCGCGCATCGTCACCGACATGATCACGGTCACCGGCACGGAAAACCTGCTGATGGCCGCCGTGCTCGCTGAAGGCGAAACGGTGATCGAGAACGCCGCGCGCGAGCCCGAAGTGGGCGACCTCGCGCATCTGCTCGTCGCGATGGGCGCGAAGATCGAAGGCATCGGCACCGACCGCCTCGTGATCCAGGGCGTGGACAAGCTCCACGGCGCGACGCATACCGTGATTCCCGACCGTATCGAAGCGGGCACGTTCCTGTGCGCGGTCGCGGCCGCGGGCGGCGACGTTACGCTGCGCCACGTGCGCCCGCACACTCTCGACGCCGTCACGGACAAGCTGCGCGAAGCGGGCGTGACGATCGAAGAGGGCGACGACTGGATGCGCGTGCGCATGCACGAGCGCGCGCGCGCCGTGAATCTGCGCACCGCGGAATATCCGGCGTTCCCGACCGACATGCAGGCGCAGTTCATGGCGCTCAACGCGATCGCGGACGGCACCTCGCAGGTCGTCGAGACGATCTTCGAGAACCGCTTCATGCACGTGCAGGAGCTCAACCGCCTGGGCGCCCACATCACGATCGACGGCAAGACGGCGCTGGTTGCTGGCGTCGAGAAGCTCTCGGGCGCGAAGGTGATGGCCACCGATCTGCGCGCTTCGGCGAGCCTCGTGATCGCCGGCCTGTGCGCCGAAGGCGAGACGCTGATCGACCGCATCTATCACCTCGATCGCGGCTACGACCGTATGGAAGCGAAGCTCAACAAGCTCGGCGCCAACGTGAAGCGCATCAAGGGGAACGCGGCATGAGCACGGTCGAATCCAGGCCCACGCCGGCCGCCGCCGCCGGTGCGCCGCTCACGCTGGCGCTTTCGAAAGGCCGCATCTTCGAAGAGACGATGCCGCTGCTCGCGGCCGCGGGCGTCGAAGTGACCGAAGACCCGGAAACCTCGCGCAAGCTGATCCTGCCGACGACCGACCCGAACCTGCGCGTCATCATCGTGCGCGCGACCGACGTGCCCACCTATGTGGAGTACGGCGCGGCCGACTTCGGCGTGGCGGGCAAGGACGTGCTGCTCGAACACGGCGGCGGCGGGCTCTATCAGCCGATCGATCTCGACATCGCGCGCTGCCGTCTCTCGGTGGCCGTGAAGTCGGGCTTCGACTACGCGAACGCCGTGCGCCAGGGCGCGCGCCTGCGCGTGGCGACCAAGTACACGGAAGCCGCGCGCCAGCACTTCGCGGCCAAGGGTGTGCACGTCGACCTCATCAAGCTCTATGGCTCGATGGAGCTCGCGCCGCTCGTCGGCCTTGCCGATGCGATCGTCGACCTCGTCAGCACGGGCGGCACGCTGCGCGCGAACAATCTGGTCGAGGTCGAGGAGATCATGGAGATTTCCTCGCGCCTCGTCGTGAACCAGGCGGCGCTCAAGTTGAAGCGCGCCGCGCTGCGGCCGTTCCTCGACGCGTTCGAACGCGCGTCGCGAGGCATGCAGTCGGCGTGATCGATGCGCCCGCGCGGCGCCCGATGCGCCGCGCACACAACCGTTACGGATGGATATCAGCATGGCTATCACGATGCGCAAACTCGACTCCAGCGCCGCAGGCTTCAAGGCGGCGCTGCACGCTGTACTCGCCTTCGAGGCGAGCGAAGACGAGGCCATCGAGCGCTCGGTCGCGCAAATCCTCGCCGATGTGAAGGCGCGCGGCGACGCCGCCGTGCTCGACTACACGAACCGCTTCGACCGCCTGAACGCCACGAGCGTCGATGCGCTGGAGCTGCCGATCAGCGAACTCGAGGCGGCGCTGGAAAGTCTCGAACCGAAGCAGCGCGCGGCGCTCGAAGCGGCGGCCGCGCGTGTGCGCGGCTACCACGAGAAGCAGCGCATCGAGTGCGGCTCGCATAGCTGGCAGTACACCGAAGCCGACGGCACCGTGCTCGGCCAGAAGGTCACGCCGCTCGACCGCGTGGGTCTCTACGTGCCCGGCGGCAAGGCCGCGTATCCGTCTTCCGTGCTGATGAACGCGATCCCCGCGCGCGTCGCGGGCGTGCGCGAGATCATCATGGTCGTGCCCACGCCCGACGGCGTGAAGAACCCGCTCGTGCTGGCCGCGGCGCTGCTCGGCGGCGTCGACCGCGTGTTCACGATCGGCGGCGCGCAGGCCGTTGCAGCGCTCGCCTACGGCACCCGCACGATTCCGGCCGTCGACAAGATCTGCGGCCCCGGCAACGCCTATGTGGCCTCGGCCAAGCGGCGCGTGTTCGGCACGGTCGGCATCGACATGATCGCCGGTCCCTCCGAAATCCTCGTGCTGTGCGACGGCACGACCGATCCGCGCTGGGTCGCGATGGACCTGTTCTCGCAGGCCGAGCACGACGAGCTCGCGCAATCGATCCTGCTGTGCCCCGACGAAGCGTTCATCAAGCGCGTGGAAGACGCCATCCAGGAACTCCTGCCCAGCATGCCGCGCGCCGAAGTCATCGCCACCTCGCTCACGAACCGCGGCGCGCTCGTGAAGGTGCGCGACATGGCCGAAGCCTGCGCGATCGCCAACGACATCGCGCCCGAGCACCTCGAAATCTCGGCGCTCGAGCCGCAGAAGTGGGGCGCCGAAATCCGCCACGCGGGCGCGATCTTCCTCGGCCGCTATACGAGCGAGAGCCTCGGCGACTACTGCGCGGGACCGAATCACGTGCTGCCTACGTCTCGTACCGCACGTTTCTCATCGCCGCTCGGCGTCTATGATTTCATCAAGCGATCGAGCCTCATCGAGGTGAGCGCGGAAGGCGCGCAGACGCTCGGCGAGATCGCCGCGGAACTCGCCTACGGCGAAGGCCTCCAGGCCCACGCGCGCAGCGCCGAGTACCGCATGAAGCAGGGCTGAAGCAGAACGGAGACGCGGCGGCGCAGCTTCGTGTGCGCCGCACCCCCTGAGGAGACGTTTGCAGGCATCGATGCAGAAGGAAGGCGAGCGCGCGCCGCGCCGCACGCCAGAGCCCGATGCCTGGAACACCGAAGTAACCCGAGCGCCCGACACCGAAACGGGCGCCAACCAGGACGGTCCCGCAGCCCTGTGGCCCTCGCGCCCCGGTCCCGCGGGCCGTCCGTGCCGGCTCCGCGCCTCGCGCGCGAGCCCATCGACAATGACGACACCACAAGACATCATCCGCCCCGATGTGCTCGCCATGACGAGCTATCCGGTCCCCGACGCCGCCGGCTTCGTGAAGCTCGACGCCATGGAGAACCCGTACTCGCTGCCCGCCGGGCTCGCGGCGCAACTGGGCGAGCATCTCGCGGGCGTGGCGCTCAACCGCTATCCCGCGCCGCGCCCCGAGGCGCTCATGGCGAAGCTCAAGACCGCGATGGGCGTGCCGCCCGAGTGTGACGTGCTGCTCGGCAACGGCTCGGACGAAATCATCAGCATGATCACGACGGCGTGCGCGAAGCCGGGCGCGAAGGTACTCGCGCCGGTGCCGGGTTTCGTGATGTATGCGATGGCGGCGAAATTCGCGCAGCTGGAGTTCGTCGGCGTGCCGCTCAAGGCCGATTTCGCGCTCGACACCGAGGCCATGCTGGCCGCCGTCGCCGCGCACAAGCCGGCCGTGATCTGGCTCGCGTATCCGAACAACCCGACCGGCACGCTGTTCGCCGACGCCGACATCGAACGCATCATCGAAGCCGCGGGCGCCGTGGGCGGCCTCGTCGTGATCGACGAGGCCTATCAGCCGTTCGCGCAGGCGAGCTGGATGCCGCGCGCGGGCGCGTTCGACAACGTGGTCGTGATGCGCACGATGTCCAAGCTCGGGCTCGCGGGCATCCGCCTGGGCTACCTCGCGGGCCGCACCGCCTGGCTCAACGAATTCGACAAGGTGCGCCCGCCGTATAACGTGAATGTGCTCACCCAGGCGGCCGCCGATTTCCTGCTCGATCACATCGACGTGCTCGACGCGCAGGCCGCCCAGTTGCGCGCTGATCGGGCGCTGCTGGCCGCCGCCGTGGCGAAATTGCCGGGCGCCGAAGTGTTCGAAAGCGCCGGCAACTTCCTGCTGGTGCGCGTGCCCGATGCCTCCGCCGTGTTCGATACGCTGTTGACGGCGCGGGTTTTGATCAAAAACGTGAGTAAAATGCACCCATTGCTGACGAATTGCGTGCGCCTGACCGTCGGGACCCCCGACGAAAACGCGCAATTGCTCGCCGCGCTGAAGCTCGTGCTCAAGTGAATCGTCCCTGCCGGTCCGAAGCGTGCAGCGCTTCGGACTTCGTTGTCTAAAACCCTCCTGTTACGGGCTGTTTGAAGGAAATTGCCATGCGCGTCGCGCAAGTCGTTCGCAACACCAGCGAAACGCAAATCCGCGTGAAACTCAATCTGGACGGCACCGGCGAGCAAAAGCTCGCGACCGGCGTGCCGTTTCTCGACCACATGCTCGACCAGATCGCGCGACACGGTCTGATCGATCTGGAAGTCGAGGCGCATGGCGATACCCATATCGACGACCACCATACGGTGGAAGATGTCGGCATCACGCTGGGCCAGGCGGTCGCGCAGGCGATCGGCGACAAGAAGGGCATCCGCCGCTACGGCCATGCCTACGTGCCGCTCGACGAGGCGCTCTCGCGCGTGGTGATCGACTTCTCGGGCCGTCCGGGCCTCGAGTTCCACGTGCCGTTCACGCGCGCGCGCATCGGCACGTTCGACGTCGACCTCTCGATCGAATTCTTCCGCGGCTTCGTCAATCACGCGGGCGTGACGCTCCATATCGACAATCTGCGCGGCCTGAACGCGCATCATCAGATGGAAACCGTGTTCAAGGCTTTCGGCCGCGCGCTGCGTCAGGCCGCCGAGCTGGACGAGCGTCAGGCGGGCAAGATTCCGTCGACGAAGGGCAGCCTGTAAGCGGCGCTTATCGAGATGAAAACTTCAATTGCGATTGTGGATTATGGGATGGGCAACCTGCGTTCGGTGGCCCAGGCGCTGAAGCAGGCCGCGCCCGAAGCCGACGTGCAGATCGTCGAGCGTCCGGAGGCGATCCGCGCAGCCGACCGCGTCGTGCTGCCGGGCCAGGGCGCGATGCCCGACTGCATGCGCAGCCTCGCCGAATCGGGCCTGCAGGACGCCGTGCTCGAAGCTTCGCGCACCAAGCCGCTGATGGGCGTGTGCGTGGGCGAGCAGATGCTGTTCGACTGGAGCGCCGAGGGCGACACGAAGGGCTTGGGCCTCCTGCCGGGCAAGGTCGTGCGCTTCGAGCTCGAAGGCCGGCTCCAGGACGACGGCTCGCGCTTCAAGGTGCCGCAGATGGGCTGGAACCGCGTGCGCCAGTCGCGCGCGCACGCGCTGTGGGACGGCGTGCCCGACGAAAGCTTCTTTTACTTCGTGCACAGCTACTACGTGGTGCCGGCCGACGCGGCCCACACGGTGGGCGAAACGCCTTACGGCGCGGCCTTTACCTCGGCGGTGGCGCGGGATAACATCTTCGCCACCCAATTCCACCCGGAAAAAAGCGCCGCGGCGGGTTTGCGCGTCTATCGCAACTTCGTCCACTGGAACCCGTAATTCACGCGCGGCGTTGCCGGCAGGGCTCACGCGCATGTGTGCCCCAGCCGATTTACATCAGCAAGGCCGCCGAAAGAGTTGTACTAAACTAGCGAAACGGCGTCGGATCGAGGGCATTTCCCGATCGTTGCCGGCTGATTTCAACCCCTTCCCAGACATCACCCGATTGCTATGCTGCTGATTCCGGCCATCGATCTCAAAGACGGTCACTGCGTACGCCTCAAACAAGGCGATATGGACCAGGCGACGATTTTCTCCGAGGAACCGGCGGCCATGGCCCGACATTGGGTCGAGCGCGGCGCGCGGCGTCTGCACCTCGTCGACCTGAACGGCGCGTTCGCAGGCAAGCCGAAGAACGAAGACGCGATTCGCGAGATCATCCGCGAAGTGGGCGACCAGATCCCCGTGCAGCTTGGCGGCGGCATCCGCGACCTCGACACCATCGAGCGCTATCTCGACGACGGCCTCTCGTACGTGATTATCGGCACGGCGGCGGTCAAGAACCCGGGCTTCCTCCAGGAAGCCTGCACGGCGTTCGGGGGCCATATCATCGTCGGACTCGACGCGAAGGACGGCAAGGTGGCCACCGACGGCTGGAGCAAGCTCACGGGCCACGAAGTCGTGGATCTCGCGCGCAAGTTCGAGGACTACGGCGCCGAGTCGATCATCTACACCGACATCGGCCGCGACGGCATGCTCCAGGGCATCAACATCGAAGCCACGGTGCGCCTCGCGCGCGCGGTGAAGATTCCGGTCATCGCGAGCGGCGGCCTCTCGAATCTCGCCGATATCGACGCGCTCTGCGAAGTCGAGGACGAAGGCATCGAAGGCGTGATCTGCGGCCGCGCGATCTACTCGGGCGACCTCGATTTCGCCCAGGCGCAAACGCACGCGGACAGCCTGCGCGAATCGGACGACGCGTAAGCGTCGGGCGGCGAGCCGCCGCTCCCGGCGGTTCGTTCGCCGGCTAATTTCGCGATAACCGCTATCGCGCGACAATGGGCGTAGCTTGCGGCCCCGGCACGCCCCGGAACATCGGCAATATCGGCAAGATCATGGCTCTACCCAAACGCATCATTCCCTGTCTCGACGTGACGGCCGGACGGGTCGTCAAGGGTGTCAACTTCGTCGAGCTGCGCGACGCGGGCGACCCCGTCGAAATCGCGCGCCGCTACGACGACCAGGGCGCCGACGAGCTCACCTTTCTCGACATCACGGCCACCTCGGACCAGCGCGACCTGATCCTGCCGATCATCGAAGCGGTGGCCTCGCAGGTCTTCATTCCGCTGACGGTGGGCGGCGGCGTGCGCGCCGTGCCCGACGTGCGGCGCCTGCTCAACGCGGGCGCCGACAAGGTCAGCATGAACTCGTCGGCGGTCGCCAATCCGCAGCTCGTGCGCGATTCCGCCGACAAATACGGCTCGCAGTGCATCGTCGTCGCGATCGACGCGAAGCGCACCTCGGCGCCGGGCGAAACCGCGCGCTGGGAAGTCTTCACGCACGGCGGGCGCAAGGCCACCGGCATCGACGCCATCGAATGGGCGCGCAAGATGGCCGAGCTCGGCGCGGGCGAGATCCTGCTCACGAGCATGGACCGCGACGGCACCAGGAGCGGCTTCGATCTCGATCTCACGCGCGCGGTGTCCGACGCGGTGTCGGTTCCCGTGATCGCCTCGGGCGGCGTGGGCGGCCTGCAGGATCTCGCGGACGGCATCGTCAAGGGCCACGCCGACGCCGTGCTGGCGGCGAGCATTTTCCACTACGGCGAGCACACCGTCGGCGAGGCCAAGCGCTTCATGGCCGACCAGGGCATTTCGGTGAGGATCTGAGGCCATGAGCAACGCTGAAACGAACGATCTTGCCAAGGCCGGCTGGCTCGACCAGGTCAACTGGGACGCCAACGGCCTCGTGCCCGTGATCGCCCAGGAATTCAACACCGGCGACGTGCTGATGTTCGCGTGGATGAACCGCGAAGCGCTTGCCAAGACCGTGGAGCTGCGCCGCGCCGTGTATTTTTCGCGCTCGCGTCAGCGCCTGTGGTTCAAGGGCGAGGAGTCGGGCCACGTGCAGCACGTGCATGACATCCGCCTCGACTGCGACGAAGACGTCGTGCTGCTCAAGGTCGAGCAGGTATCGGGCATCGCCTGCCACACGGGCCGTCACTCGTGCTTTTTCCAGCAATTCGAAGGCACCGTCGACGAAGGCCGCTGGGTCACCGTCGATCCCGTGCTGAAAGACCCCGAACACATCTACAAATGACGCAACTGAACACCAACGACACCCTGCTGCGCCTCGCGGCGGTGATCGACAGCCGCAAGGGCGGCGACCCGGACGCTTCCTACGTCGCGCGCCTGTTTCACAAGGGCGATGACGCCGTGCTCAAGAAGGTGGGCGAAGAGGCGACCGAAGTCGTGCTGGCCGCGAAGGACGTGCGTCAGGGCGGCGCGCCCAAGGCGCTGGTCGGCGAAATGGCCGATCTGTGGTTTCACTGCCTCGTGACGCTCTCGCACTTCGACCTGAGCCCCGCCGACGTGCTGGCGGAACTGGAGCGCCGCGAAGGGCTCTCGGGCCTCGAAGAGAAGGCACTGCGCAAGAGCCGCGAGCGCGAAGAGAACGGCGACTGAGCCTCAGGGAGGCGCCCCCCATGTCCACGCCCGACGGTTATCCGCCTCCTGCCTGCCGCACGCCGGAGCGCGATCCGCTCGACGCGGATCGTCTGCGCAGCCTGCGCACCCTCACGCACGTCCTTTACGGGCTCTACGCGTTCTACTGGCTCACGGGCGGCGTGACCGTGCTCATAGCGATCATCATCAATTACGTGAAGCGCGACGAAGCGGCGGGCACGCCCTACGAGCAGCATTTCACGTGGCAGATCCGCACGTTCTGGCTCGGGCTGGCCGGGCATCTGATCGGCATCGCGCTGTTTCTTCTGGTGATCGGCATTCCGATTTTGTGGGCTGTCGCAATCTGGACGTTGTACCGTATCATTAAAGGCTGGCTGTACCTGCACGACAACAAGCCGCTCGCCGATCCGCGCGCCTGGCTCTGACGCTGCGGCGCACCGGAACCGCGCGCGGAACCCGGTACGCTCTCTCCTCGTACGGCTGCCCAGGAGCACCATGAGTCACGACCGCAGCACCTGTCTCTTTTGCAAGATCGCCGACGGCCTGATTCCCAGCACGCGCGTCTACGAAGACGACGAGTTCGTCGCGTTCCGGGACATCCGGCCCGCGGCGCAAACTCATGTGCTGGTTATTCCGCGCCGACATATACCCACCCTCGCGGACTGCGGTGAAAACGAGGCCCCGCTGCTTGGTAGAATGTTTGTATTGGTTGCGCGGCTGGCGAGGGAGCTGGGCGTGTCGTACACGGGCGGCGAGACCGGCTACCGCACCGTGGTGAACACGGGGCCCGGCGGCGGCCAGGAGGTCTATCACCTGCATGCGCATTTGCTGGCCGGACCGCGTCCGTGGCAGCGCATGGGGTAGTGGGGTGAGCCAGGCCGGGCGCTTGCACGGCAAGACGGCGGAACACGAAGGGGCGGCTGAAAAAAGGGCGCATTGCCACGCAGCCGCCATACCTTACAGGTAGCATACCGGGCACACAGTCCGGCAACCCGGCTGGCACCACAAGCATGGCGCCGCGCCGGACCAGCCGATGCGGTCGACATGGTCGATACGACCGGCGGGCAGGGGCGTCATGACGCGCGGTCGCGCGCCAATGTTTATTCGCCGCGCATGAGGCGCGGCAACGGGGTTAAGGAGAGTTTTGATCATGGGTTCGTTGAGCATCTGGCACTGGCTGATCGTGTTGTTGATCGTGGCGCTTGTCTTCGGCACGAAGAAGCTGCGCAATATCGGCAGCGATCTGGGCGGTGCGGTGAAGGGCTTCAAGGAAGGCATGCGCGAAGGCGAAGAGTCCGCCGGCGCCGATACGCAAAAGCGCGAACTGCCGAAGAACGGCGGCACGGTCGATGTCGACGCCAAGGACAAGACCCCGCGTTCGAACGACTACCGCTAAGCGCGGCAGTCGTCATTTCCCGCCCCAAGGCTGACGGAAAGCTCCATTCATGCTCGATCTGGGTCTAACCAAGATGGCGCTGATCGGCGTCGTCGCGCTGGTCGTTCTCGGACCGGAGCGGCTGCCGCGCGTCGCGCGCACGGCCGGCGCCCTGTTCGGCCGCGCGCAGCGCTATATCAACGACGTCAAGGCGGAAGTCACGCGCGAGATCGAACTGGACGAGTTGCGCCGCATGAAGGGCGAATTCGAACAGGCCGCGCATAACGTCGAGAAGACCGTGCACGACAACCTGCGCAAGCAGGAAACCGAGCTGAACGAGGCCTGGAACGTGGGTATGGGCGGGGCGCCCAGCATCGCGGGCGGCGTCGCAGGTGCCGATGGAGCGCCGGGCGCTGTGCCGGACGCGTCCGGCATTGCCGACGGTTCGGGCGTCACGTCATGGCGCACGGGCAACGCGGGCGCGGCAGGCGTCAAACGCAAGAACTGGCGCGTGAAGCAAACGGCAACGCCCACATGGTACAAGCGTGCAACGCTGCGGCGCACGCGCGTGCAATCTGGCGCCGCGCGCGTCGCGCAGCATACGCCGGCCAGCCTGCGCCGGCCTACGCGCTTCTTCTGATGCCCCCATACCGCAGTCGAGTGTGAACTTGTCCATCTCCAACCCCCGAGGGCCGGTGTGAGCGACCCCCAACAAACACAGGACGAGGGCACTGAAGAGACCTTCATCTCGCACCTCGTCGAGCTGCGCGACCGCATCATTCGCGCGGGCATTTCCGTGATCGTCGTGTTCGTCGGGCTCGTGTACTGGGCGCCGGACATCTTCAGGCTGCTCGCGCGCCCGTTGATGCAGAACCTGCCGCGCGACGGCAAGATGATCGTCACCGACGTGACCGGCTCGTTCTTCGTGCCGATGAAAGTGACGATGCTCGTCGCCTTCGTGATCGCGCTGCCATTCGTGCTCTACCAGATCTGGGCGTTCGTGGCGCCGGGCCTCTATCAGCACGAAAAGAAGCTCGTCGCGCCGCTGGTGGGGAGCAGCTACACGCTGTTCCTGTGCGGCATGGCGTTCGCGTACTTCGTCGTGTTTCCGACCATCTTCCGCGTGATGGCGCATTACAACGCGCCGCTCGGCGCGGAGATGACGACCGATATCGACAATTACCTGAGCTTCGTGCTCACGATGTTCCTGGCGTTCGGCGTGACCTTCGAGGTGCCGATCATCGTCGTGCTGCTCGTGCGCATGGGCGTGCTCACGGTGAAGAAGCTCAAGGAGATTCGTCCTTATGTGATCGTTGGCGCGTTCATTGTTGCCGCCGTCGTCACGCCGCCGGACGTGTTCTCGCAGCTCATTCTCGCGCTGCCGCTGATCGTGCTGTACGAGGCGGGGATTATTGCGGCGCGATTGTTCGTCGGGAGCGGCGAGAAGAAAGCCAGCGACGAGAGCGAGGCAACTAGCTGAAGCCACGCTCCTAAACCAAAGACCGAAAGAAAAGGCCGCGAACGGTGACGTTCGCGGCCTTTTGCGCTTCTGGGGACTGTGTATTCGTGAAGGCTCAGCCTCCGTCGTCGTCGCCTTCGTCGTCCTGGTTCGCGGGCTGCTTCGGCGGCGGCGGGCGCTTGCCGATCATCACGTCGAGGTCCATGTCCTTGTTCTTGCGCACGAGGTGGACCTTGGCGCTGGTGCCCGGCTTGATCTGCGCGATGACGTTCAGGAGACGCGTGGTGTCGGTGATCTCCTCGCCGTTCACCGCGGTCAGGACGTCACCGGGCTTGATGCCGGCCTTGTCGGCGGGACCGCCCTGAAGCACGCCGGCGACGATCGCGCCTTGCTTCTGGTTCAGCCCGAACGATTCGGCGATCTCGGGCGTCACGTCCTGCGGCTCCACGCCGATCCAGCCGCGCGTGACCGAGCCCGTCGTGATGATGCTCTCCAGCACGCTACGCGCCGTGGAGACGGGAATGGCGAAGCCGATGCCGAGCGAGCCGCCCGAGCGCGAATAGATGGCCGTGTTGATGCCGAGCAGGTTGCCGTTCACGTCCACGAGCGCGCCGCCTGAGTTGCCCGGGTTGATGGGCGCATCGGTCTGGATGAAGTTCTCGAACGTGTTGATGCCGAGATGATTGCGCCCGAGCGCGCTGATGATCCCCATCGTGACGGTCTGGCCCACGCCGAACGGGTTGCCGATCGCGAGCACGACGTCGCCCACGCGCGCCTGGTCCATGCGTCCGAGCGTGATGGTGGGCAGGTTCGGCAGGTTGATCTTGAGCACGGCGAGATCGGTCTCCGGGTCGATGCCGATCACCTTCGCGTTGGTGGTGCGGCCGTCGGAGAGCGCGATTTCGATCTGATCCGCGCCGTCGATCACGTGCTGGTTCGTTAGAATGTAACCATCCGGGCTGACAATCACGCCCGAGCCCAGGTTCGCGGCAGGCTGCTCCTGCTGCTTGCGGTTGTTGTTGGGATTGCCGAAGAAGTAGCGAAATAGCGGGTCGTTCTGGCGCGGATCGGGCGGCAGCGACCCGTCCTTGCTCGAGAACACGTTGACGACCGCGGGCATGGCCTTCTGGGCGGCGTCCGCATAGGACCCCTGGGCGGGACCGCCGCCGATGCCCGGCGCCACCTCGCGCAGCGCAACGATCGGCTCCGCGAGTTGCTTGCCGAGTTGCCCCTGATGCTGGAGCCATTGCGGCTTGAGCGTCGCGATGATGAACATCAACGCCAGCAGGACCGTCACCGCCTGGGCGAAGAACAGCCAAAAGCGTCTAAGCATCTGAAGATTAGAGGATTATATGGATCGGATCGAATTGGAATTGTATCTGAACAATCTTCTGGAATCCGCGCGGTTCAAGGACTACTGTCCGAATGGCCTGCAAGTCGAGGGCCGGCGGCGCGTGGAGAAAATCGCGACCGGCGTGACGGCCTCGCTCGCGTTCCTCGAGGCGGCGCTGGAATGGGGCGCCGACGCCGTACTGGTTCACCACGGTTATTTCTGGCGCAACGAGCCGCCCCAGATCACGGGGCGCAAGTACCACCGCATGAAAGCGCTGATGGCGAACGACCTCAATCTCTTTGCCTACCATCTGCCGCTCGACAGCCATCCCGAGTTCGGCAATAACGCGCAGTTGGGCGCCAAGCTCGGCTGGATCGGCGAAAAACGCTTCGGCGACCAGGATCTCGGCTGGATGACCACGCTGCCGATGCCCATCACGCTCGCGCACTTCACGGCGCAAGTTGAGCAGACGCTGGGCCGCACGCCGCTCGTGCTCGGCGACCCCGACTGGGAGCTGCGCCACGTGGCCTGGTGCACGGGTGCGGCGCAAGGCCTCTTCGACGCGGCGATCGAGGCGGGCGCCGACGTCTTCCTGACCGGCGAGATTTCCGAGCCGACCACGCATACCTCAGCCGAAAGCGGCGTGGCGTTCCTTGCCGCGGGCCACCACGCGACCGAGCGCTTTGGCGTGCAGGCGGTGGGCGCGCATCTCGCGGAGGCGTTCGACATCGAGCATCTTTTCATTGATATCCACAATCCGGTTTGAGCGAGCCTCATCGCTCATCCAGCAGGCGGCCGGCTTGAGCAAGCGGCCGCCTTTTTCGCTTTGCCCGAACGATGCGCGACGACGCGCATCGGCTCAACTTGTTCAACGGGTATTTAAAAAACGAAAAGAAAATGACCCCGTTTTCTGGGGGAAAACCCCGAGTTATCAAGGACTTCGCGCGCTTTTGGGCAAACGCCCCTTGTAAATGCCAACTCCATTCGCGCAAACTAGCGTTCGGCAGCACCGCGGGTAAGCTGGCGTGACGGAAAAATCCAACTCAGAAGTGGGGCGATGTGATGCGAGACAATGAGAACGACCGCGTCGATGGCAGCCGCCGTACCTGGCTGATTGCGACGTCCGTAGCAGGTGGCATAGGAGGCGTAGCCACTGTCGTACCGTTCGTAGCTTCGTTTGCACCATCCGAAAAAGCCCGCGCCGCCGGCGCGCCGGTCGCAGTCGACATCACCGGGCTCGCACCCGGCTCGATGATGACCGTGGCCTGGCGCGGCAAGCCCGTGTGGATCCTGAACCGCACCGAGCGCATGCTGGCCGACTGCAAGAAGGCCGACCCCGAGCTGGCGGACCCGAACTCCGAGCATCCGTTCTCCATGCCGATGCCGGATTACTGCAAGAACGAATACCGCTCGCGCGCCGAGCACCAGAACATCCTCGTGGCGGTGGCCGTCTGCACCCATCTGGGCTGCACGCCCACGCCGCGCTTCCAGGAGGGTCCGCAGCCCAACCTGCCCGACGACTGGCCCGGCGGATTCCTGTGCCCGTGCCACGGCTCCACCTACGATCTCGCCGGCCGCGTGTTCAAGAACAAGCCCGCGCCGCAGAACCTCGACATCCCCCGCTACATGTTCACGTCCCCGACGCAGATCGTGATCGGCAAGGACGAAAAAGGAGAAGCGTGATGGCCACGGGACACGACAAAGAGGTCACGACGACGGGTCTGGCCGGCTGGATCGACAAGCGCTTTCCGATGACGTCGACCTGGAAAGCGCACGTCTCCGAATACTACGCGCCGAAGAATTTCAACTTCTGGTACTTCTTCGGCTCGCTCGCGCTGCTGGTGCTGGTGAACCAGATCGTCACCGGCATCTTCCTCACCATGAACTACAAGCCCGACTCGACGCTCGCGTTCGCGTCGGTCGAGTACATCATGCGCGAGGTGCCGTGGGGCTGGCTGATCCGCTACATGCACTCCACGGGCGCCTCGATGTTCTTCGTGGTCGTCTATCTGCACATGTTCCGCGGGCTTCTGTACGGTTCATACCGCAAGCCGCGCGAACTCGTCTGGATCTTCGGCTGCGCGATCTTCCTGTGCCTGATGGCCGAAGCGTTCTTCGGCTATCTGCTGCCGTGGGGCCAGATGTCGTTCTGGGGCGCGCAGGTGATCGTGAACCTGTTCTCGGCGATTCCCTTCATCGGCCCGGATCTTTCGCTGTGGATTCGCGGCGACTACGTGGTCTCGGACGTCACGCTCAACCGCTTCTTCGCGTTCCACGTGATCGCGATCCCGCTCGTGCTGATCGGGCTCGTGATCGCGCACGTCGTGGCGCTCCATGAAGTGGGCTCGAACAACCCCGATGGCATCGAGATCAAGGAGAAAAAGGATGCGGACGGCATTCCGCTCGACGGCATCCCGTTTCATCCGTACTACTCCGTGCACGACTTCATGGGCGTGTGCATCTTCCTGATGATCTTCGCGGCGATCATCTTCTTCGCGCCGGAAATGGGCGGCTACTTCCTCGAAGCGAACAACTTCATCCCGGCCAACCCGCTGCAGACGCCGCCCGAGATCGCGCCGGTCTGGTACTTCACCGCGTTCTACGCGATGCTGCGCGCCACCACGGACCCGTTCAAGATCGTCCTGATGATCGTGATCGCGCTGCTCGGCCTGCTCGCGCTCGTGCGCGCGCGCGGCAAGTGGAAGGCAGGGCTCCCGGTGCTGGCGATACTCGTGATCCTCGCCATGTTCTTCACCGAGTCGAAGTTCTGGGGCGTCGTGGTGATGGGCACGGCGGTGATCTCGCTCTTCTTTCTGCCGTGGCTCGACCGCGCGCCGGTGAAGTCGATCCGCTACCGGCCGCTGTTCCACAAAGTGTTTCTTGGGATCTTCGTGCTCGCGTTCCTGACGCTCGGCTTCCTCGGCACCCGCCCACCGTCACCGGCGGCGACGCTGATCGCCCAGATCTGCGCGCTCGTCTATTTCGCATTCTTCCTCGGCATGCCGTTCTGGACGCGGCTTGGCACCTTCAAGCAGCCGCCCGAACGCGTGCGGTTCAAGCCCCATTAATCAGCGAGCGAGGAAGACATGATGATGAAATCTCTCTTTTCGACGCTCGCACGGGCAACCGGTACGGGTGTCGCCGGCCTGGCGCTGGCATGCGCACTGGGATTGGGGGCGGGATCGGCGGCGGCGCAGGAAAACATTCCGCTCGACCGCGCACCCGATAACGGGGAAAATCTTGCTTCGCTGCAACATGGCGCGCAGTTGTTTGTAAACTACTGCCTGAATTGCCATAGCGCGAACCTGATGCGGTACAGCCGGCTGGAAGCTATTGGCATCCCGCAGAAGCAGATCGAAGATAATCTCCTGTTCACGACCGACAAAGTCGGCAACACGATGTCCATCGCGATGCGCCCGGACGACGCCAAGGCGTGGTTCGGCGTGGCGCCGCCGGACCTCTCCGTGGAAGCGCGCGCGAAAGGGCGCGACTGGCTGTACACGTATCTGCGCAGCTTCTACCGCGACGACACGCGTCCGACCGGCTGGAACAACATGGTGTTCGAGAACGTGAGCATGCCCAACGTGCTCTGGCAATTGCAGGGCGTGCGCACGGCGAAGTTCGAGGACACGGTGGACGAGGAAACGGGGGAGAAGGTCCACCGTTTTGTGGGGTACCAACAGGTCACACCGGGACAGCTTTCACCGGTGGATTATGATTCTGACGTGGCCGACCTGGTTGCCTACCTTGGCTGGATGGCCGAGCCGGAGCAGAAAACCCGCAAGCAGCTTGGCGTCTGGGTGCTCCTGTTCCTTGGCGTGCTGAGCTTTTTCGCGTGGCGACTGAACGCTGCGTACTGGAAAGATATCAAATAATCACGTCCTGACCGACGTGGGGCCGGTGAGACGAGACTCCGCCTGACAGTCCAGCGACCGTCAGACGGTGTTTTTGCCCGCCGGCCTTTTGGGTTTATTGAGGAAATGTAAATCATGATGGTTCTGTACTCCGGCACTACCTGCCCGTTCTCCCAGCGCTGCCGGCTGGTGTTGTTCGAAAAGGGCATGGACTTCGAAATCCGCGACGTCGACCTGTTCAACAAACCGGAAGACATCGCCGTGATGAATCCGTACGGTCAGGTGCCGATTCTGGTCGAGCGCGACCTGATTCTGTACGAGTCGAACATCATCAACGAGTACATCGACGAGCGCTTCCCGCACCCGCAGCTGATGCCGGCCGATCCGGTCCAGCGCGCCCGCGCGCGCCTGTTCCTGCTCAACTTCGAGAAGGAACTGTTCGTGCACGTGAGCACGCTCGAAAACGAGAAGGGCAAGGCGGCCGAGAAGAACCACGAGAAGGCGCGCCTCGCGATTCGCGACCGCCTCACGCAGCTCGCGCCGATCTTCCTGAAGAACAAGTACATGCTCGGCGAAGAGTTCTCGATGCTCGACGTCGCGATCGCGCCGCTGCTGTGGCGTCTGGATCATTACGGGATCGAGCTGTCGAAGAACGCCGCGCCGCTCATGAAGTACGCCGAGCGTATCTTCAGCCGTCCGGCCTATATCGAAGCGCTGACGCCTTCGGAAAAGGTGATGCGCCGCTAAGCCGGTGTTGTAACAGGAGGCGGCCGGCGCTGGCTGAATGGCCGGTTCAATTACTGGCAGTTGGGCGTGCCGCCTCGTCAGAGGATTGTTGATGCAAGAGATTTCCACCAAGCCGTACCTGCTGCGCGCGCTGTACGAGTGGTGCACCGACAACGGCTTCACGCCGCATATCGCGGTGCGGGTCGACAACCGGACGCGCGTGCCGCGCCAGTTCGTGCGCGACGGCGAGATCGTGCTGAACATCAGCTTCGAGGCCACGAGCCAGTTGCAGATGGGCAACGAGATGATCGAGTTCCACGCCCGTTTCTCCGGCAAGTCGCACAAGATCGAGGTGCCCATCTCGAACGTGCTCGCGATCTACGCGCGCGAGAACGGCCAGGGCATGGCGTTTCCCGTCGACGCCCCGCCGGGCGATGCCGACGACGTGCTGCCCTCGGCGCAGGAAGGGCATGACGAAGAGGCGGCGCCCGTTGATGCGGGTGCGGCGCATGAGGCATCGGCGCCGGAGCCGGCAGTCGCTGCTCCCGAGAAGGACAAGGGCGACGACGGCGCCGCGAAGGGCGGAAAGGGCCACCTCAAGATCGTGAA
The DNA here is from genome assembly GCF_905220245.1 of Paraburkholderia sp. J63. Classification (NCBI taxonomy): domain Bacteria; kingdom Pseudomonadati; phylum Pseudomonadota; class Betaproteobacteria; order Burkholderiales; family Burkholderiaceae; genus Paraburkholderia; species Paraburkholderia sp. J63. The sequence goes on from NZ_CAJMZF010000013.1 coordinate 131,017, forward strand.
ATGAAGTAGAATAGCGGGCTACGCCGGCTTAGCTCATCTGGTAGAGCAGTTGATTTGTAATCATCAGGTGGCGGGTTCGAGTCCTGCAGCCGGCACCAATAAAATCAAGGGGTTACAGAAAATTTTCTTGTGACCACTTTTCACTATTGGCTTCATGTAACCGCTGTGTAACCAGATTGGCTCAATTTGGTTTGGCGGGGGCCGAGATGAAAGTGCGTGACTTCGATGCATCGTCTGATAGGGACTCTAAGTGCTCTGTTGGTTCGATAGCGAAAAGTCATAGATAGTCCTTGAAGAGTTGTTACGCTAACCATATCTTTACAGTGCTTCTTGGAAACTTCGTTATAAAGGGGGAACAATGATGAATGTTCGTATGTTTTCTGCCAGCGAAGAAGACCTCGGCGTCTAATCTCGACCACTGAACTTTTAACTGGAGCGCCCATTAGGGCGCTTTTTTTATGTCGCCATTGGTTTGCTGGTTGCTGAAGAACCCCACGTTTCCAGTTGTGCTGGCGTCTGCCATCGTGGCACTCATCGGGTTTTACACCACACGTCATTTGACGCGGTCCAAGCACTCTATTGACTTTGAATCGTCATACCACCAGTCAGAGAAACTCAGCGGCGCGATGAAGGCCATGCTGTTGTGGATGGAGCAGAATCCAGGTTGGGCTGCGACCGAAGCCTTGGCGGATACAGCCGAGCATGAGATGGTCGGCCATATTCGGGAGATGCTGAATACTTGGGAGCGGGCGTCAATTGCAGTGAGGCGAAAGGTTTACGACGAGAACTTGCTATACAACGCCTACGGGACATCGGTTATCTGGATGTGGAAGTCGATGGTTCCCTATATGCGAAAGCGTCAGGCGAAAAATCCTCGCCTCTATATGAACTTCGATTGGCTGGCTATCCGCTGGATGATTCGGCGAAACGGAGATGGTGATGCACGAAACTTGCGTCGCCTCAAGATTGCATTGAGGCATCTCAACAAACTCCACTGAGCATGAAACCGGCTGCCTTCGCCAGTCATTGAAATCGGACTACTCAAGCACCCTGCATGACTCTTCTCTAACGTCGGAGAGGTCGCCGATGCTATCGACGCAACGCGCTCGCTATCCGCTACCATCCGCGTAAAAGACGAACGACACAAGGGGGTGACGCCATGTCACTTGAGCGCCCTGGTGGACCTGAGGCGCGGCAACTCAGCGGACTGTCCGACACAAACGATGACAGCGCGTCAGCGAGATGGCTGGAGGCCGTTCCTCAATCGAAGCGGCGCGAGGCGTTCATGTGGCGCGCCGGCGCTGGACTTCTGCTCTCCATCGTCATCTGGACAATGCAATGCGTGGGCAGCACCAACGTCAGCGTTGGTGCTCTGGCCGCAGGAACCGCACCGATGCTCGTCGGTTGCCTGTTCGGCTGGCTCGCGTATCAGAAAGACAGCGTCCGTCATTACGCCACGAGGAAACTCGAATACAGCCGACGCCGACGGCTGGCCATTCTCGCCGTCTGGTGGCTGGTTGGCGCGGCAGTGGTAGCGGTCATCTGGCAGACCCAACCACAAGGGGAACCGTTCGCCGCGTATTGGTGGCAGGCGTGGCCAGCTACCCCGTTGTTCGTTATCGGCTTCTGCCTCTATCTCGTGCGCTATTCGACGGTGCCTTCACCCGCAGCCAGCGAAGCAATGAAGCGGGACGACGCCGCGAAACGAAGCGTTCAGGCGGCGCGCAGTGCAGCGACAGACAAGCAGCTGGAATCGCCCTTCGTCCGCTATCCCGCCGCGGCGCTCGCGCTCTACGGTGCGTATTACCTTGTCACACAGGCCAATGTCCAGCACGGTGGATGGTTCGCCGCAGCGGCAGTCGTCATCGCCGCAGCTCTAGCCCGCGAATTGACCGGAGCGCTGATCCTCGCCGCAATCGTTGGAGGCATCGTGTGGGCGGTCGCCGGTATGCTCGCGGGGATTCCCACCGGCGCCGCAATCATCATCGGCGCGCTCATCATCGCCAACTCCAAAAAGTGAGCCCGGCGAGCCCACTCCTTTAGCAAAGCCGGGCGCTCATCCTCCAATGTGCATGTAAGGAAGTTGGTTCTGCGGCGGCGCGAACTTCACGGAAGGATTGCCGAAGCCAAAATGCGGCACCGGGTCACCGCCCATCGTGCCCTGCTGATTTCCCCTCTTCGCGAGCAGGGCGGCGCCGGCACCCAGCGCCCAGGGCGCCCAGTCGAACCCGCCCATCGTTGCGCCCCCAATCGGGGCAGCGCCATTCACTGCACCCGAGAGACCGCCACCGAGTGGGCCGCTTTGCGTTCCTGTCATCCCACCGCCGGGCTGCAGGCCGCTGAACATGCCCGTAGGCGAAAAGCCGAACGCGCCGCCGAGATTGCCCGCCATCCCCGAGTTGAGCCCCGAGCCGTTCGGCGTAACGCCTCCCGTCATGCCCGAATATCCGTAGGCCGCAGGGCCGTTGAAGAATCCGTTGAGCCCGCCAACGCCCGGACCACTGTTTGGGTCGCTTCCAAAGCCAAAGACTGCCATTTCATCTACTCCTGTGAATGTCGTTGCCGACGAAGTTAAGTCACTGACATTAAGCGGTAGGCAACTCACGACGGTAACCCCGCAGCTCCCGAAACGCCTCGGTTACGGCTCGCCGCTCGGCTTCCCATTGCGCCGAGCGCATTCCATGCTTCAAGGCGTTGCGCGAGGCCGCGCGCTTACCCTCTTCGGTCCTCGGCCCCGTCGACGTTGCCCACGGTTGCCATTGCTGAATCAACTGCGCCTGACGCGCCCGCCGTTCCGGCGTCCAGCCATTCGCCATTGCTCGCCTCCAAAAGTTCGTTCGTTGAATCCGGCGTTTTCTCGCGCGCAACCGGCGCAGGGCAGTTATTGACCTGCTGCGGCCCATTCGCGACATTGGCCTGCCGGATGAACGCGATTGAGCGCGGCGCCTTGAGTTCACCCAGCGTCTGCAACGTGGCCCGGCACTGGCCCTGAGCCTTCAGGGCCATGCGCATGTAGGTCTCGGTTGCCGTGAGGTATTCGCCCATGTTGAGCGCGGCACGCCGGGCGAACTCGTTGAACATGGCGTCCAGCGAATGCGCCTGACTCATGAGCATCGCCTCTGCACGGTCAAGGTTGCCGTCGTTCGCGAACGTCGATTGACGTTTCAGCTCGTCTGCAAGCGCATTGATGTCAGCGCCTTTTGCAAGCGGCATGAAGTAGCTGGCGGTTGCAGCGGCACCGACTTCGGGTCTGGTAATTTCCCGCGCGATACTTGTGTCGTCCGTCTCTCCAGGCAACTGCGGGACATTCATGACCCTGTTGCCATTGCCCGATTCCGGTGCTTTTGACTGGCGTTTCGTTTTCTCGGTCATGGCAGCCTCAAAATGCAATGTCGTCATCGGCGAACGCAGGCTCATGCGCCCCCTGTCGGCCACCGTTCGCGGGACGGCTGCCGCTACGCTCTGCGCTATTACCTTCGCCCTGCACCGCGGCGCGCTTGCGCTTCACGTGGTACGCGGTTAGCACTGCGTGCGCTACCAGGTCGAGAGCGGGCTTTGCATCGCCTGAGCGATCCACCCATGCCTTCGGCGTCAGCGTGCCCGCCAGCGCCACGGAATCGCCGTCAGCGAGTGCGAGCAACGCCTCGCCGGCCGTCGTGCTGAACGCAATCACGTTCACGAACAGCGCTTCGCCATCGCCTGCCGCCGCGCGTACCTTGGCGGTCACGAACGTCTTGCCGTTCTGACTCGTCCGGCTCGTCGCCGTGCCGTACAGCTTTCCGCTCACAAGTCCGTCAATCATGTTTCACCTCGCAATCGGCAGCGACCGCCGCCCAGGCTTCAATCGAACCCTCACAGGTCCACTCGTACCCGCTCCACATGCAACCGTGCTGCACCGCCAGCGGCCACACGGCGCGCCATTCGTCGCGGTCACGGCGATAGAACAGCACCGGCAGCTTGCTTTCCGCCGTTGCCTGGCGAGCCGCCTGTGCATACCACTCGCGAATGTCGCCGCGCGTTGCCGTTGCGTACCGCTTCACCTCGGCGCACCACCCCGGCACACCATCGAGGTCAGCGTCGCCGTCGTGCTGGCGGACACGGCGCTTTACGTCCCAGCCGGTCAGCTCGCGTACCAGAGCAGCAATCTCGCGCTCGCCCACGTTGCCCTTCGTTCTCGATTTCAGTCCCATGCAAGCCCTCTCGGTATGCTTCGGTCGGTGTCCCGTTTTGTCCCGTTTCCTCCCGTTTCGGGAGCTTCTGGGTCCCGTTTTCTCCCGCTCCGTATATATAGATACGGGCGGGAACGGGAGGGACTCCGGGATGGGTGGGAAGTGGGTTACTTGCGCCATAGCCAGCCGTCCTTGGAACCGTACACACCGTTGGCAACGAGGCCGGTTACGGCCGCCCTGGCACGCTCGTTTCGCTTCCGCGGCTCACAGGTCAGGCACGAGGCGACGACCCGTACAGCGGTCTCAATTTCGAGGCATGGCTGGTTCGGCGCAGCGTCACCCTTGCCGAAGTCGCGAGACTGGCGCAGCGGCTCGGCGAGTGCATCGAGCGCGATACGCTGATTGCCGCCCTGCGGGAGCTTCACGCGTCGCACCTCGCCGGCGCTGTCGTCCGGCTCCACGACACACGAAGTCACCGGCTCGCCAAGCTCGCCGTCCTCGAGTTCGACAACGCGCAGCGCGAAGGCATGGCGCCCGCCGTCTGCATCGTCCTTGCTCTTTGCGACGCTCCATTCGCGGCGCGCGTCACTGCGTGTGACTTCAATAGCGGCGTCGAGCGCGGCGTACAGGCTGCTATGGCCGCGCAGGCCCCTTGCGCTATCTTTCCCCGTGTGCGAGACCAACAGCACCAGACCGCCAACGCGGCGCTGTAGCTCCTTGCACGCCTTGATGAGCTGGCCCATGTCCGCGCTGGAGTTTTCATCAGTGCCCGGCGCAGCGCGGTTGAGCGTGTCGATGACAAGCAGTCCGTCGCGACCGCCGGCCGCCAGCACCGCCGCGCACAAGTCGGCCACGTCTTCCGGCTGTTGCAGGTCGAGCGGTTGCGTGACAAAGCGCAGCCTCTCCGGCAGATTGCACCGCTGGCGGATGCTCCACGCCTTCGCGCGCTTGCCGAGGCCCGCTTCGCCTTCGAGACACACATAGGTCACAGGGGCGGCGTGCACACGCCTGCCGAACCATTCGGAGCCGCCCGCGATGGCGGCGCAAAGGTCGAGCATCAGAAACGACTTCCCCGAGCCTGACGGTCCGTAGATGGCAGCAAAGCCGGAAACGGGCAACACGCCGTGCACCATCCAGCGCAGTGGCGGCGCGCCCAGCAAGTCAGCGGCCGATTGCAGCCGGTAGCGCATGGGCGGCGTCCTCGCGGCCCGCAGCAGGTCCGCCAGCGCTTCGGTGCCGTGCTCGGCCTCGTAGTCGTTGGCGTCATAGTTCGCCGGCTTGCTGGCGGGCAGTTCGGCCCACGCGCCCGCGATTTCGCGGGCAATGTCTTCGGCGTCCGTCTCCTTGCCGCAGTCGGGCACGATGACGATGCGCGCGGCCGGAAACCGCTTGCGCAGCACCTTTGCGATGGCGCGAGTACGGCCGGCGCCGAACGTGACCACCGCGGCGGCGTGATAGTCGGCCTTGGCGCACGCCCACGCCTGCCCGATTCCCTCGCAGACGTATAGCGTGCCGTCGGCCGTAATGTCCCCGACCACGAACAGGCCATCATTGAACGATGCTCCCGGAGCGTTGAGCTTCTTCCCGGCACCCGGCGGCGGGACGAATTGCACCGTGCAGAACATCCCATCGAACGAACGCACCGGCACCGCGAGCCAGCCTGACACGCGTTCGCCGCCGATGGTCAACGCGTCATCGACTGGCACCACACGCAGGCCATCAGGGCTTCCGCGCTTCGCCACGATGTAGGGATGGTCGGCGCTGGCGGCCGGATAGCCATCGAACGTCGCGGCCAAGTCGGTGCGCGGCTTCCGAGGCGCGTCAGCCTTCGGCGATTTCGCGACGGGCACCCGCGCAGCCGGCGTGCCGTTGCGCGCGCGTGGATCGCGCCAACCAACATCCATCGCCATCCTGAACAGCGTGCCCGACCCGATGCCCCCTTCCGGCTTGATGCTGCGCCATACTGAACGGGCGTCGCGCTCACCGCCGTAGTTGGCGCCGCCGGCCGACCACTCAAGAAAATCATCCTCGGACAGGCCCGCCGCCTTCGCAGCCATGCCGGCGCTCACCCACTCATTGCGCGGGCAACCGGCGTCGAGCGCAAACAAGGCGTCACGGGCACGCGCGGCGTCGTGACCGTTTACCATGCGACCCCCTTGCTGCGCTTCGCGAGCCAGCGTGCAATCTGGCGACGGTCGAGCGCGCTGAGGGCGTAGATGCCGCGTTCGACCTCGATACCGTCACGGTCGATGCAAGGCACCTTGGCGCACGGGATTTCCAACCCCTTGCCGCGCAGGTCGAAAATCAAGTCAGGGCCATTCGACGCGCCGGCCACGCGGTCAACTTCCTCGCGCGGCATCGAGCGCCGCATGAGTGCTTGAAGGACGCGCAGATGACGCGGATTGTCGGTTCCGGCAAAATGGCGTTGCTTGTTCGCGCTCGTCTGCTCCGGCTGGCGGGCGTTTTTCTTTTTCATTACGCCACTCCGCGCATCAACTGCTGGACCGCGTCAGCCGGCCACGCGAGAAAGCGGTTCGGCAATTTCACGGGGCGCACGCCGTGGTAGCTGCCGGTCTCCATGTAGCGCTTGCGGATGCTCTGCGGGCGCAGGGACAGCGCCGATGCGAGTTCTTCGGTCGTGATGAATTGGCGGCTCGCAGGCACCGCCGTAACTTGCTGCGTGGTCATGTGTATCACCTTCCCGCCGTGCGGCGTTGAATTGAGGTGATACGGATTTTTTGGCGTGTCTTTGCGTTATCCGATAGACGCGCGCCTTAGCGAGCCTTGGCGCGCATTAACGAGTGTTCGCGCGCCGCAGGCGGTCGGTGAGGTTCTTCTTCGTGAAGAATTTGACGGTCCCGTTATCGTCCCACTTGACTCCCTCGGCCTCGGCATAGCCTAGCAATGGAGCCGGTCGACTAATCTCCTGCGCCAATTTCGAGAGCGCCGCCCAAACCGAATGGGTGTCGCTCGGGTCTTCCGCCAAGGACTTTGCCTTGTCGATGACTGCCTTGAGCGGATTGCTGCGCGTTCCAAGGGAGTGTTTCGTGGCGTTGAGCGCACCCGCGCCGTTAAGCCGGCGGTCTGGCTCTTCCGGCAATGCTGGCGGCGGCTCAACTGGAAAGCGATATGTCACGCGCCAATCAGGATGCGAGTCGAGCAGCTTGTTAACGTCGGCAATGTCCACACGGTCATAGAACGTGCGGAGGTTCTTTGGCACGGCGTATGGCAGGAAGTCCCCAAGGTCGCGCGGATTCTTCAATGGCAGAGCGCCGCCCTTGATTTCGGCCACAAGCGTGGACTCCCAGCGCGCCGCCTCGGTGCCTGTCTCCTTGGCGAGGATCCCGACCACCTCATCAATCAGGCGCCGGCCCGCGGCTTCCATCTCGGCCTGCTCGCAATTCGCCTGCGTGGCCGGGTTCAGGCGCATTGGTATCTGTTCGCGCGCCAGCCACTCGTCAATGCTGTACTCGTTCAGCAGCACCTCACCGTCTTTTCGCCGCTCGTTCGGAACCAACTCGTCTTTCTGCATGGCGCCTTCCATGCGCGCAATCAGCGAGGTCTTCAGTGCGTACTCGGCGATGTAATCGTTCGGGTGAGCCAGCTTGGCAAGGATGTCCGCAGCGTCCGCGGCCGTATAGCGGCGAACGGAGTGGCACAAGGAAGCCAGCACTCTTTGTGCGTCGTCGGCAGTAAGCGACCAGGCAGCCGGGGAAGCTGAAATCTCATGGGCCTCTGGCACTTCGGCTTCGATAGGACCGTGCAAAGTGATTTGTTTGGCTCGGGCCATTTCGGCTATCTGTGGAATAACGCCGGGAATGCCATCGGGGGACCATCCTCGTACATGCAGGGCAATTTCGATTGTGCGGCGCAGACCGTCCCGCTCGTCAAGGCCGTGCGCGTGATTGATGCCCTGGTCGGCACGCTGTACCGCAATCATCCACGCCAGGTCTTCAATGGTGATGCGCTGCGCTTGCTCAGGAGCCTCGTCCGGGGCTGGACTCACGAGCCATGTATCCTCAGCGAATGCGAGAAATGACTGGCGCTCGAAAAAAAGGGCGTGGAACGGTTCAAAAGTATCCCGCGTTGGAATGCTGCTAATCGGGAGGAAGTCACGTCCACGCGGTATCAGCTTCCCGGCTTGGCAAGCCGCTTCAACAAAGCGCCGGAGAACTTCTGCACGGTCGATACGAATTGCTTCGTTTTCTTCGGGCGCCAGGTCCAGACCGTCCTTATATTTTTCGCGAACCAGCGCCGCAATGAATTCTTCGCAGTTGATGGGCGAATGCCCGTCGTCGGACCAAAAACTGACCCTATCAGCCATTTGCACGCCTTCAAGCGCAAACCTTCAATCTGGAGCCCCTGCCAGGCCGGTGAAGGTGTCCGGCTCTTCGCCCCGTCGAGCTAGGCAGGAGCAAACCACGATGCTACAGCCAACGCGCCAATCAATAACGGGCGTCGTTCGCCGCCTCTCGGGCCTCGAACCGTCGCATCTGCCAGCCGCGAATCTGGACAAGCGCACGCGCCCATTGCGTCGGCGTGAGGATCCGCCAGCCAAATTCCGGCCGTGGCCACATCCGCTTTACCCGAAAGGACTCAATGTCCGCCCAATTGGGGTTCGCCGGATTGTCGGACGCCGCGGGCGTGTACAAGGCAACATACGCCGGTACGTCCGCCAGCCTCGCGAGCTGCTGCAATACCCCTGCGGGCTTCTCCTGGCCAATATCCATCGCCACTTCAACCAGCGCCAGCGGAACCTTGGCGCCATGGTCGTATTCGGTGAACAGGACAGAATCGAGGTCCACCATCGTCAGAGATTCAGCCTGCGTCGCATGCAAATATCTGCGAATCGAGGGCGCTCGATGCCAAGCTCCATAGGCGCGGTCGCGCACGTCGTATTGTTCGAGCCTCATAGTCAGCTCCAAGGTAAGAGCGCGACGGCGGCGCGGCGCGCGGTGATTTCAGGTCATGTTATGGGGACGAGTGTTGAGTTCCATCATTCGTGCGCAAGCTCGCCGAGTTGCCGCTCGACTAGCAGACATTTCAACCGGGATGCCTCATGGAGGAGTGCAGCGGCATCCTCCTGTAACTGCTCGACCTCCTGCCAGATGGCGTCATTGCGCTTCTCAAGCAGGTCTTTCGCGTCGCTCCATTGCTTCGCTCGACGTATCTGGTCGAGGGTCCAATATGCGTTGGCGTGCTCGCGCGCCCAGGCCCGCAAGTTCGCCTCATCGTCACGACGCGAGTGGCGCACCGTGCTGAGCATAGGAACGCCGCGCGGGGTCGGCCCATGGCGTCTGGCATTCAGCACGGGCGGCCGGTCAAAAGCCGGGTGCGTCAGGACCTGTGCGCTATTCATGGCGTGCCTCGTGCACCAGGGCCCCAAGGCTGGTAGCCAGATTGTCCATATCCGCCTTCAAATCAATAAGCGTGCAATGCACCGGCAATCCTCTGGGGTCTTCAGGGTCGTCATACGGCACCGCCTCGACCATAAACGCCAGCGTGTTATAAACCCTCCACGCGAGAGACGCCTTTTGGTTTAGCAAAGCCTCGACTCGCTCCAGCACACAAGCCGCGTCCTTGGGGGCCTCTGCGGCCCGGGTAGAATTGGCGTTAGCCATGACGAACCCCGCGTGCGTCGAGACCCGCTTTTACTGCTCTCTCGCGAATCACATCGATGTCGTTCGCTTGTAGGTCAGCTTGCAAAGCGCCATGCTCACATAGCGCCTTGATGTCGCGGTCGTCCGTCAGCCGAGAAATGCTGCGAAAGATTGCACTCATCGCCTCAGCCTGCTCGTAGGTGATGTTTGCGATGCCTTCGATGTCATCGACGGAAACGGGCTGAAATCCGTCTATGAGGATGCGTTCGGTAAAATCGACTGTAGCCATGATACGAACCTCCATAACAGGTCGTGTTTCGGTCAGGCGGTCACGGTGTTGGTAGCACCCTGGCCGCCGCTTCTGCCTGAAGCCGTCAGGCAGCGGTTGCCTCCTTCGGGCCGGACGCTTCCTCGGCCTTAAACTCAATTCCAGCTTCTTCCAGCATCCACGCTTCGATTCGGGTGTGCCACTGGCGCAGCAGGTCAAGCGGGCGGCGGCGGTAGTGCTTCTCGGCCAGCGCGCTCGGCTTGTGCCCTTGAATTTGAGCCACGATACCGGCTGGTACTTCCAGCCATTCCGCGAGCGTGCCGAACGAGCGGCGCAGACCCTGCAGCGTCACATGGGGCAGGCCTGCTTCTTCAATAGCAGCCCCGTGTGCGTAGCGCGGTTCCTCAATGTGCCCGCTCTCCGATGCACTGCTCGGAAACACCCATGGCGATGGTTGCCACGGCGTGCCGGCTGCTTTCATTGTCTGCAGTTGCGTGACGTTCGGTGGCGTGTCGTTGATGCGCTTCAGTTCGAGCAGCAGCGACTTGAAGTAGGGCGTCAGTGGAATGGTGCGGGTACCTTCTATCTTGTCGCGCAGCTTCACCTTGTTCCAGCGCAAGTCGACATTGTCCCAGCGAAGCTCAGCCAGCTCCTCACGGCGTGGGCCGGTGATGAGAACACCTTGCAGATAGGCAGACACCACAGGATTGGACAGGGCGCGCACCGCTTTGAACCATGCCGACAGTTGCTCGCGTTCGAGGCAATCGCCTTCAGGCGTATTCACACTTGGCAGCAGGGCTGTGACCTTCGGGGATGAATGGCAATCGTCCGGCAGAAGTCCCTTGAATCTGGGCTGACCCTCGCACCAGCCGGCGAAGGCCTTGAACATCCGGTACGCGTAGGCGATGCTAGTTGGTCGCTCGGCAACCTCATCCTCCATCCAGTCGGCAACGCGGTCGCCGGTCATATCGGGCAGTTTCACCGGCATAAGCGCATACAGCGGACCTTGGCTAGTCAGTCCCTTTCCGCGCTTCTTCTTCGCACCACCGGGGGCGGCCAATTTGTGGTGGTCCTCAATGTACTGGGCGCTCCGGGGACGCTTCGTTTTCGGAGAGGGTTTCGTTTCGAGGTCTGTCAGGTAAGCCGCCCATGCCTCGGCAAAAATCACGTTCTGACGCACCGCTTCGGCCTTTCGAGCGGCTCCGGCTGCACGCTGCTCGGCGGCCTCCTCGCGCGGATCCTTGCCGGCATCAATTAGGCGCTGCAGGCGGCGCGCTTCGTCACGCGCGTCATCAATGCCCCAATCCTTCGGTGCACCAATCGTGACGCGCACCGTCGCCCCGTTCAGCTTGCCCTGATAGATATAGGCCAGCGCACCCGCTGCCGTGGCTCGAACGCCAAGGCCGGACGCACCGCTATCCCAGAGAAAGGCTTGAGACTTGCCAGCAGGGCATCGATGCCCGTTGACCCGTCCCGCCGTGAAATTGACCTTGGCCACAGTTCCCACCTTCGAGCAGGGGTTACACGGCCATTCGTGTAACCACCATGTAACCCGATTGTGTAACCGTAGACCAATCTATGTCAACGTCAATCTATTGGGTTTTCACTCCAAGCTGCTGTATATATTGAATTTTTCTGGCTGGAGTAAATTTCGGTCAACGCCGAAAAATGCCGACTTTCGATGATTTGTAATCATCAGGTGGCGGGTTCGAGTCCTGCAGCCGGCACCAGTCAGACCAAGGGGTTACGTGAGATTCTCACGTAACCCCTTGTGCGTTTTGGGGCGGTGAAAACTTCGTTTTGCGCCGGCATTTGTCCATTGGCGGTTTCTCGCGCCGTTGTCCCCTCCACGCCCCCAGCTTGCGCCCGCCCTCCATTTAATTAATGCGACTCTAAATGCGCGACGCATAAATCCGGTATTTACGCCAAAATGCCATGCCCGCCTGGGAAGATAGGTAGAATATCGCCGATGACTAAAGCAAGTACTAAAGCGAAACGATAAAAGGATTGAAAATGGGGGCGCAGGATCTGATAACGGCCATCACCGGGGGCCTTGCACAGACCGATCGACTGCTCAAACTCGATACACCGTTCGGCGATAATGTCCTGTTGCCGCAACGCGTAATTGGCCACTCACGTATTGGCCGCGATTATGGCTTTACGCTCGACGCCGTTTCCACCGACGACCATATCGAGCTGAAGCAACTCATCGCGCAGCCAGTCACGCTCTGGCTCCAGCAGACCGACCGATCGTATCTCCCGCATCACGGCTACGTCCATACGGCGCGGCGCCTGGGCGCCGATGGCGGCCTTACGAGCTACCAGCTTCAGTTCGCCTCGTGGCTGCACTTCCTGCGATTCCGCAAGGACGCCCGCATCTGGCAGGACAAGTCCGCCGACACCATTCTCACCGACGTCTTCAACGCCCATCCGCAAGCGCAGGGCGCATTTCGATTTGCGATTCAAAATGCTTTGCCACAGCGCTCGTTCTGCATGCAATACGAAGACGACTGGAATTTCTGCCAGCGGATTATGGAGTCCGAGGGTTTATTCAGTTATTTCGAACAGGCAGAGGACGGTAAATCACACGCGGTCGTTATTACCGATAATATCGATTCATTGCCCGCATTAAATCCGCAGGCGGTTAATTTTTACCGATCGGGTGTCAATAGCGAAACCGATGCGCTCGTGCAATGGAGTGGCACGCGCACTTTGCAGAGCGTCGCGCTGACCACGCGTACGTTCGACTACAAATCCCCTTCGACCGCCGCCAATCCAAAAGGCACCTCGGTTTCCACGCTCGCGACCCAGGGCGACCTGCCGCAGCAGGCGGAAGTCTACGAATACACGGGCGCCTACACCCACGATGACCAGTCGCGCGGCGACGCGCTCTCGGAAATCCGCATGGAGGAGTGGGAGTCGCGCGCCAAGCGTTTCGAAGGCGCGGGCGCGGCGCGCCGCCTCGATGCAGGCTACTCGTTCGAGCTCGATGGACACCCGGAACACGATACGGACAGCGCGCAGAACCGCCAGTTCGCGGTGATCGAGGCGCAGTGGTTCATCGAGAACAATTTGCCCGTCTCGGCTATGCAGCAGGCGTTTCCCTACAGTCTGGAGGGCAAGCTGGCGGCGATCAGGGCGTCGCATCAGGGCGAACGCGATGCGCTGACCGTCACGGGCCTGGACGGCAGCGAAGGCTTCCTCCTCGTGCAGATCGAGGCGCAGCGCAAAGCCGTGCCGTACCGCAGCCCGTTCGAGCATCACAAGCCGGAAATGCAGATGCAGACGGCGATCGTGGTCGGCCCGGCGAACGAAGAGGTCTATACCGATTCGCTGAACCGCATCAAGGTGCGATTCCACTGGGACCGCCTGAATGCCGGCGACGAAAAAGCCTCGTGCTGGGTGCGCGTGGCGATGTCCGATACGGGTGGCGGATACGGTGGCGTGCACGTGCCGCGCGTGGGCGAGGAAGTGATCGTGAACTGGCTCGGCGGCGACTGCGACCGGCCCATCGTGACCGGACGTGCCTACAACAGCTCGACGAATCCGCACTGGCACTCGAACGGCATTCTTTCGGGCTACAAGTCGAAGGAATACGGCGGCAGCGGCTACAACCAGATGGTGATGGACGACGCCACCGGCCAGAACCGCATGCAGCTCTACAGCACGAGCGCGAATTCACAGCTTCATCTGGGCTATCTGATCGCGCAAAACGCGAATGCGCGCGGCGCATATCTGGGCAGCGGCTTTGACCTGAAGTCGGATGCGTATGGCGCGATCCGCGCGGGCCAGGGGCTTTATGTCAGCACCTATGCGAAGGGCGCAGCGAGCCAGCAGCTCGACGTGAGCGAAGCGCATGCGCAACTCACCGGCGCGCAGGATGCGCTGGACGCGCTCTCGCAGGCGAGCGAAACGCATCAGGCCGAATCGTTGAAGGACGGCGGCGATGCGCTCAAAACATTCGCGAGTGCAACGCAATCGATTGCGCAGGGCGCGGCGGCGAGCGGCGGTAATACCGCAGGCGGCGGCACCGGCAAAGTGAATGCGTTCAGCGAGCCCGTGATGCTGATGGCGAGTCCTTCTGGCCTCGCGCTCTCGACGCAGCAGTCGACGCACATCGCGGCCAACGAACAGATCAACCTCGTTAGCGGGCAAAACACATACGTGGCGACGGGCAAGTCGCTGATCGTGAGCGCGGCGCAGAAGCTGAGCCTCTTCGTCCAGAACGCCGGCATGAAGCTGTTCGCGGGCAACGGCAAAGTGGAGATCCAGGCGCACACCGACAACATCGAAGCGACCGCGCAAAAGAGCGTCAAGCTCATCTCGGCGACAGAAAACATTGAGGCCGCCGCGAAGCAGGAAATCCTGCTGACTTCGGGCGGCGCCTATATCCGCCTCAAGGACGGCAACATCGAAATTCACGCGCCGGGCAAGATCGACGTGAAGGGCGCACAGCACAATTTTTCGGGCCCCACGAGTCTGCCGTATCCGATGCCGCAGTTGCCCAATAGCGTCTACAAGGAATGTCTGCTCGGCGCCTATCACGGTCAGGACATGTTCACGGGGGCCTGACGATGAACGAGATGCGAACTGGCGCACAGGCCGATGCCGTCGATGCCGTCGATCCTTGGGCGCAGCACGTCGCGCAGCTTCGCGCGTCGCTGCTTGCGCCACCGGGCGAGCGCGAGCGGTTTCTTTATCTGCTGATCGATACGCGCGGCGAACCGGACCTGCACAAGCGATGGGCCGACGATCGTGGCTGGCGGTACGTATCGTTGTGGGAGAACCTCTCGACGTCGTCTTATCACGACATTGCGCCCTACCTGATCGCGATCGAGCCCGGCGTTCTCGAGGGCACCGATAGCCGTCACACACTGCTCCGAGAGTTGTGGGCGGATACGGCTGATCGTCCGATGTTGACGTGGGCCGCCTCGCCGTTCGGGCTGGATGCGCTTGCGCAGCACTTTCAGCATTTCTGTACGTTTCGCAATTCGGCGTCGCGGCTCTTCTATCTGCACTTTTGCGACAACCGTGTGCTGACGCGCCTGCACCAGGGATTCGAGCCGGCGCTGTGGCAGGCGTTCATCGCGCCGTGTTACGCGCTGAGTACTCGCGATCGCCGGAACCGGCCGGTGGTGTGGCGCAATCCGCTGCCGCCGTCGTACGCAGCCGATCCGGCGCCGCTGAAGTTGAGCGACGCGCAGTATGAACGGCTGCTCGCAGTGGGCTATCCAGACAAGCTCGCGATGCAGATCAGACGGATTTGCGACGTGGACGACGATGAAGTACCGGAAGCGGACTGGATCGAGCGCGTCGAGGTGCAGCTCGCGCGTGCGCAGGCTTATGGGTTCAAGGACGAACGGGCGCTCGCGCGATATACGACGCTGGGAGTGCTGGTCTCGCAGACATTCGACGAGCATCCGGCCGTGCAGCCGGTCTTGCGGCGACTGGCTGACGGGGGGGATGCGTCAGCGGTGATCGATGCGGTTGAGGTGGCAGTCGAGCAACATGTGGACGAGTTGACGGGTAATGGGTAAATACTTCGAAACGTTTGTGCCGCTCTTGTTCTCGTTCTCGACAGGTCGGGCGCCGATTTGCGCCGTGGCGCTGGCTCTCGCGTTGCTGCCTGCGTGCAGCAAGTTGTCGTCGGAGCCGGTGTATGGCGGCTTGAGCATGGAAGGTTTCAATTACACGCCGTACAACCTCGATCGATTCGTGGTGCGCGATAAATACGGTAATACGGCGGGTGGTGGCGGTGATTTGATGCCGGGAGCGGGGGAGGGCAGTTTGAGTTGCTGCTATAAGCTCAAGGGGACGGACTTCACGGTCGATTGGGAAGTCTATGATATGGACGCGCGCTCGGGACCGTACGCACCCATCGAGGAAATTCACAAGACGACGCATGTGCATCTGCCGCCCACCAAGGTTACTGGCGAAGCGGGCGATGTGGTACTGGGCTTGCATTTCTACCCCGACGATCACATCGAGTTCGAGTTCAGGCATGACCTGCACGGCTCGCGGATTGATTATTCGGAGGTCTTCGGTTGGCTTTGGAATAATTACCGCAAGCAGGCTTTTCCGTCGAACCTCGACGACGCCCAGGCTTTTCGCCTGACTGCCCGCATTGGTGCGGATGGGTGGAAGAAATATCGCCTGACGAGCGTGAAGGACATGAAGCAGTACGTCTATTACACGCTGATCGTGAATCCCCAATTCGACGCGTATCCAGCAGTTCAAAAGATTCTCGCCGAAACCAAAGGCAAGCCGGACGCATTCGGTGAGGCGATGCAGAGACTGCCGCCGAGCGTCGTAAATGAGATCAAGCACTTCTGTCCTCAACAGGCGGAAACCAACACCCGGGAAATTTCAAAGAATGGCTAACGAATTCATGACCTTCGCGTCGGTCGCGCGAATCATGCGCCGAGCCCATGTCGCGATGACGATTGCTACGGTCATCGTACTGTCGGGGTGCAACAAGTTGTCTTCGGAGCCGGTGTACAGCGGCTTGAGCGTCGAGGGATTCAACTATATGCCGTACAACCTCACGTACTTCGTGGTGCATGACAAATACGGAAATACGGCAAGCGGTGGTGGTGACCTGATGCCAGGTGCTGGGGAGGGGCGACTGAGTTGCTGCTACAAGCTCAAGGGGACTGACTTCACGGTTGATTGGGAAGTCTACGATATCGACGACAACCCCGATCTTTACGCTCCGCTCAAGAAAATCAGGAAGACCGCGCAGGTGCATCTGCCGCCCACCGAAGTCACAGGCGAAGCGGGTGATGTGGTGCTGGGCCTCCATTTTTACCCCGACGATCACGTTGAGTTCGAGTTCAGACATGATCTGCACGGATCGCGGATTGATTATTCTGAGGTCTTTGGTTGGCTTTGGAATAACTATCGCAAGGAGGCTTTTCCGTCGAACTTCGACGACGCGCAGTCTTTCCGCCTTACTGCTCGCATTGCTGCGGATGGATGGAAGAAGTACCGCCTGACGAGCGTGAAGGACATGGAGCAGTACGTCTACTATGCGCTGGTCGTGAATCCGCATTTCGATGCGTACCCTGCGGTTCAAAAGATCCTCGCCGAAACTCAGGACAAGCCGGACGCATTCGGTAAGGCGATGCAAAAGCTGCCGCCGAACGTCGTGGACGAGATCAAACGTTTCCGTCCGGAGCATGAGGAGGCCAGCCATGGATGATGAGGTGATCGACAACAGCAAGATGGATCCGGTTGACCGGACGCCCGTCATGATCCAGACCGCACGCGGGAAAAGCGAAAACGCCTATCCGAAAGACCACTGCATTCCGTGCGGCGGAATCGTACATATGGGATTCTTTTTCGATGGCTTCGGCCGCCATCGTCACTACGACGATCCAGCCACGTCGCGATATTCAAATATTTGCCGCTTGTGGGAGGCACATCGCGATAACAGGGATGGGCGTCGGCGAACGTCAAATTATGAAAATCAGCTCTGGTATCCGTTTTACTACTCCGGCCTTGGTACCGAGCTGAACGAGGAAGCAAAAACAGGCGCAATCCAGGGCGCCGGCATGAAAGCGCTGAAGACGACGATGGGCGCCGCAGGCGACAAACTGAAGGATCTGCCCGGCAAGATCACGGGCGCCGACCGCCTTAAGCTCGATCCCGAGAAGAAGGTTCAGGATGGCATCAAGCAGAGCCTCACGGAGTTTTCGGTCAGGCCGGTGGTGCAGGCCTTCAATGACATCATGAAAGCCGCCGAAAAGATGCCAGAAGAAGCGGTGCGCATGTATCGGATCGTTTCGGGTGACCGGCTCGTGCGACGCGGTCGTGCCGTATTGCGATCGACGCTCTACGAAGCCGCTACCCATCCGTGGAAAGCCGGCTGGGAGGTCATCAAGGGCGTGGCAGTGGGCTATGCGCTAGATACGATTCCGTGGTGTCGCGACAATCGCGCCGTGGCGGCGTTGATGGGAACCGGCGTGCAGGACCGGGTCGATGCAGCACTGCGACAGTTCGAGAATGCGTTCAAGGACGCGATGTCGGCACGCGACAAACTGCAACGTATTCAAGTATCGATCTTCGGCGCCGATCGAGGCGCGGTCATCGCGCGCGTGTTCGCCAACGAACTGGTCAACAAATACAAGCGACGCGACGCGACCGATCTCGTAGTGCAGGGCGTGCCAATCGAGATCAAGTTCATGGGGTTGTTCGATGCGGTGTCGTCGATCATGGAGGAAAACAAGCTGTTGAGCGCACTGCCGGTTTTCGATCTGCTCAAGCAGAACTTCGGCGATCTGAATCTTGCCGTGCCGGAGGCTGTGCAGCGTTGTGTTCACTTGGCGGCGGGACACGAATTGCGTTTCTATCAGCGGCTCGACAGTCTCGAGAAGACACGCGGCGAGCAATACCTGTATCCGGGGACGAGCGAGGACGTGACGGGCGGTTCACCGCCCGGGTCGCTCGGCGCCCGGTCCGAACTGCAGCGCATTCCGCTTCGCGACATGCTCAACGCGGCCTATGCAGCTGGCGTAGCCATCGACGCAATGGAGCAGATGGCCAAATACAAGCGCGATACGTTTGCCAAATTTTCGCTGGCCCGACGCATCACCGAAGGCACCGGCGCCTACACGATGCCCGACCTCATCAAGGCTTATCAAAAGCTCGTGCCATACAAGCAGGGACTGGATTTCGTGTCCCACATGCAGATATTTATCCGATGGCTGGCCGTACGCTACCAGTCGCCGGCGTTCCGCGCTTCGGTCATGCGCGCGGGCGACCGGTTCAAGGCCGAGCATCAGCGCTTGTTGAAGGAGAAGCAGGACGCGCAGGCAAACTACGATGCGGTACGAAACCGGTTCTTCAGCACTACAAGGCAGCTTGCCGAAGCGAAGATCCGGCTCGACAACGCGAGCGAGGCCGAGGACGAGGCGCTGCGCAAGACGCGTCTCGAACTCTCCAGGCCAACCGAGAGCGTATGGGAGCGGCTCCAGAACGAGTCGGCCGGGATGACCCAGCGCGCGGCGCGGCAGGACAGCCTCAAGCATACCGAGGAGAGGGTGAAGAAGCAGAGCATCCAGCCGTGGGGAACGGACCTGGACACGAGCGTTCGGGTGATCGAGGAGTCGATGCTGCCAGCGGATCAGCTCGCGCTCGCGAAGACCTGGAGCGACGCCTCGGCCGGCAAGAATCCGCTGCCCGCCGAGGTCATGGCGTTGTTCGATTTCCTCGTCCACGACACGATGCTGACGAGCTGGCACGATCACTTGCTGTCCGGGCCGCTGTACTTCCAGACGCGCGCGACCGATTCGTTCGGCACGACGGATTTTGCGGCGGAGAAGAAGCAGCACATTCACGATGATCGCGTGGCGAAACGGATCGACAGCATGAATCAGTCCGCTAATTCCGCATTGCCGACCGCGCGTCCGGGCGCGTGACACTTCAGGTCAACGCGTCATGCCTTCATATTCCAATGGCCATGGCGCGCGTTCGTCCATCAACGCGATCTCTGCGTGCCCCAGCCCATACGCCGCATAAAGTGCGAAATCGATCTCCCTTGCAAGCGCCTCGCATTGCGCTTCTTCAACGCCCGCCCGCTTTAACCGCAGCAACGCGTCCACCATGCGCGCGATCTCCATGCGCACGGCCGCATCCGCAGGCACCGGTAATGCGTCGATCATCGCCTTCGTGAATGCCACGCCACCGTTATAGCTCGATGCCCCATAGCGCGCGCGCGTAACGAACCCCGCGAGCGGACAGTTGAGTACCGCGGCCGCGAATTTCAGCAGGTCTTCATCGTCGGAACGCAGGATTAGTGTCGTCTTGCCGGGTATCGTGTCGCCGGCGAGATCAAGCGTCGCGTGCAGATGCGTGAGGCCTTTCACGATCACTTTTTTCGCATCCGCCTTGGCGCGGTAGCTGTTCGAAAACGTCCCCGTGAAACGCGCTCTCTCGACCACGGGCTGCGCGTAGCGGCGTCCGAGATAGGTCATGGGCTTGCTGTTCCAGCGCGAAGCATAAGGGCCCAGCGTGCCGGTGTTGACCACGCGATAGTGACGATGCGCGTCGAAGCCGTCCTGCGCTTCGTCGATCAACGGCGCGAGCCGGTAGGCGTCCGAAGTCGCGCACGCGTTCTCGCAGCGCAGCAGCGAGCCCAGCGCTGGATGCCCGCGCATGAGCCGCTGCACGAACGCATAGTGCGGCGAGAGCAGCGCATCGAGCGTCCATGGCGCTTCGATGTCGCGCTTGTGCACGCGCGCGAGCTGTGTCAGTGCTGTGCCATCGAGGCGAGCCGTTTCGATACAGTCTGTGCAGGACTTGCGATAAACCGTCACGATCGAATCGACCTGCGCGCGCTCGAACACGTCGCGGCCCAGCACGACGATACGCGCGATCTTGTCGAGATGATGCGAGCGGAACGCGGCGCCGAAGGGCTTCGCGAGCCATTTGTCGGGCGTGAGGAAGGCCATCGTTCCGTGCTGTGCGGTAAGCGCGAGGCCAAGCTCCATGAAGACGATGTAAAGGTCCCAGTTGCCACGCGCGCTCGGCCAGCGTTGCGCGAGCGCTTCGCGCAGCGGCTTCTGGCCTTCGTTGATCATGCGCTCGGAATCGATATACGGCGGGTTGGCAATGACGACATCGAAGCCTGCGGACGCGTTATCGCCAGCGTAAATCTCGGGGAATTCGTGGCGCCAGTCGAAAGCATCGGCGTGGGCAATTATTGTTTCGTTCTGCTTTGCGTCTAAGGCGATGTCGCTGAGCGCCGCATTGCCTTGCTTCAGATGGACCGTGAAATCCGGTAGCGTGGCGAAGACGCCTTGGTCGTCGTACCCTGAGTGGGCGAGCAATTCAAACGCAAGGCGCAGGCGTGCCAGGCCCAGCGCCTGAGCATCGATGTCCACGCCGAAGAGATTGCGTTCGACGATCGCGCGCTTCTCGCGATAAAGCGCGGTGTCGATGTGTTGTTGCTGCGTGCGCGCGAGATCCTTCGTGCCTTCGATGACGAGGCGGTCCTCCATCGCTTCGACGCGCAATCCCGCGAGAGCGTGATTTTCCTGATCGTCGAATAATCTGAGGCGCGACTTTATCGCGAGCAGTTCGTCAAGCGCGGAGGCGAGCAGATGTCCGGTGCCCACCGCCGGATCGCACACGCGCAGTGTGGCTAGTATCGTGCGTGCTTCTTCGCGGTCAGCAATTGTTTTGGATAACTGATCGATAGTCGTGCACTGCCAACCCTTGATGTGATTGAAGCGTCCGAGCACCGCGCCCGCGATGGCCTCGCGCGCGAGAAACGTGGCCACGCTGCCCGGCGTATACCATGCGCCGTCGCGATAGCCGTTGAGTTTTTCGAAGACGAGGCCGAGCGTCGCGGCGTCGACGCGCCTTTTTTCCGCGCGCGCGTTTGCGTCTTCATTGGCGTCGAATCCGAATTCGAACGCATCGAGGAAGTCGAGCAGATCGCTGACCGTATTGCGCGCGTGCGGCGCCTGCGCGGAATCCAGCGAGCCGAGTGTGATCGCGTGCCCCACGAGATCGGCGGGCTCGAACATGGAGCCGTCGAAGCGCGGCAAATGCGGGTAGCGGCGCGCAGATCCGGCTTTGGCAGGACCATTGCCGAGGACTTCGCGGCAGAGCGCATCGAGCTCGGCGAAAGTGCGGATGCGCTCGCTGCGCAGGAAGGCATAAGCCGGATCGCGCTCGTGCAGCACGAGGAGGCGCGCTTCGAGCAGCTTGAGGAACATGACGCGGCCGATCCAGGCGATGCAAAGCTGCAGCGCTGTGCGAAAAGCGAGCGCTTCCAGATCAGGTGGGCAGGACTGATCGAGCGCATTCAGCGCAGGCGTTTCGCACCCCTTCATGCAGGCGATTACGAGCTCGACAAGCGCGCTGGGTCTACGTTCATCCGGCGCACAGCGCGCAACGACGGTCTTGCCGCCCGCCACGCTTTCCCGCAGGCCGGCGATATGCAGCAACCCGGCATAGAAGCCCGCGTCGAGTCCATCGCGCCTCGCGCGGGCGCGTCGCGTGCCGGCGCCGCCTGCGCGTTTTGCACGACTCGTCTGATTCGTCTCTGCCATGTTCTGGTTGTGCGCCCCTGCGCGGATTGCCGCTCATTTTACTGGCCGCGCGCTGCCATTCGGCCTATGCCATCCGGACGGGTCGACGTTCGGGCGGCGGTGCGCGATGATGCCGTCATGCCGGCACGATGGGCGTCCCGGCGCGGCGTATGGCCATGCTCTGCTATATCATGGCGCCGCATATCGAGGCGCGCCGTCACGGCGAGCCGTCAAGCACTCGAATCCTATGACCGACTTTCCCACCTTGAGCTGGCCCGACACGGACGGCCCGCGCACCGTCCGCTGGCGTTCGGAGGCGGGCGTGCCGGCGCCGAAGCGTGTCGTGGTTGCCGATGACCGCACCACGGCCGACACGGCCTACCATCTCGCCTGCGAAGGCACCGCACTGCTGTGGCGCGGCGACTATCAGAATGCGCGGCAATTGCTGCTGGCCATGGCGCGGCGCGCCGATCGTCCCTCGGGCAAGTCGCGCAAGGCCTCCGCCACGCCGAAGCCGGTGGCTACGCCGCTCGAGGCGTTTCATCTGCATCGCCAGGCGCAGGCGCAGCGTGCGCGCACGCTCGGCATGATTCTGCTGCCGCTCGAAGGCGATTATTCGATCCCGTTGCGCCGCGCGCCCGATGTCAAGCTCGCGTGCGAGCAGGCATGGGGGGCGGCCGACGGTGAGCCGTCGGCGGTGTCGCTGCGCGAGATCCTCGGCTTGGTCGGCGCGTATGAGTGGCGCAAGAAGGGCGTGGAGATTCCCGCGCTCGACGGCGCGCACATTCATCCGTACTACGGCGTGTTTTCGCCGGTGCGCGGCGAGTACCTCGATCTGGTGGCGCGCGTGCCGTTGCCGTCGCTCGAGCGCGCGTTCGATATCGGCACGGGCACGGGCGTGATTGCCGCCGTGCTGGCTGCGCGCGGCGTGAAGCACGTCGTCGCCACCGATCAGGATGCGCGGGCGCTCGCCTGCGCGCGCGAGAACCTTGCGCAACTCGGCTATGGCGAACGCGTGGAGGTGGTCGAGGCCGACCTGTTCCCGCCGGGGCGCGCGCCGCTCGTGGTCTGCAATCCGCCCTGGGTGCCGGCGCGGCCGGCGTCGCCCATCGAATATGCCGTGTTCGATCCCGACAGCCGCATGTTGCGCGGCTTTCTCGCCGGTTTGAAGGACCATCTGGAGCCGGGCGGCGAGGGCTGGCTGATCCTCTCCGATTTTGCGGAGCATCTGGGCCTGCGCACGCGCGAGGCGCTGATAGAGATGATCGTGCAGGCGGGGCTCGAAGTGGCCGGGCGCGAAGACATCCGGCCGCGCCATCCGAAGGCGAGCGATCCCGCCGACCCGCTGCACCGGGCCCGCGCGGCGGAACTCACCTCGTTGTGGCGCCTGAAGCCGCGCGCCGGGTCGTAAAAGGCAACCTGTCGCCTGCGCCTCGGGTGGCGCATGCGAGCCGTCAATCGGGGTGGCATATTGCGGCGGCAAAAAAGGAGGTGGCCCGGCGAGGTGCCGGGCCCAACTGGGGGGCAGGCGGCAGCGCCTGCCCGAAAGCCATCTCAGCGGCGGCTAGCCGGATTGGCCGGACTAGCCTGGATAAGCCTCATCGACTCTCAGGCCGGCTAGCTTGAAGATCACTCTGAGCGTTTGTGGCTTGATGTCCCTGCGCGCTGCCAGCGCGGACATCACGAAATCGAGCACTTTGGCGTACTTCAGCAAGATCAGGCAGCTCTCCAGATCCGCCGCGCCATCGCGCATTTCCTCGGCAAGCCGCAGCATCTCGACCGAGATGTCGCGGGCCATCTCCAGCTCCAGTTGCTGCTTTTCCGTCCACTCGGGTACTTCTATGAGCTTGGCAAGCAGTGCCTGGAATTTTTGTTCCGCATTACCGTCCGGTATCGTGTTCATTGCATGCCCCATGCAGGGTCGCGCAGCACCGTGCGTCATCGCGCAGCGGGGTCTGCGCCGTACCTTTGTCATCGCTTCCTGTGAACCCGGAGCGACCTCCCATGCGCGCTTTCCCGGTACGTCGCCGGTGAGTCGCGCCCCAAATTGGTCCTTTCTGGACAGCGGCAGCACTGCGCTGCCGCGTCTCTTTTAATCAACCCCTCCCTGCCGTCCGGACGTGGGTCAGTGATCCGGGCGCTTGAGCCTTTCAACGGTCAGACAATCGGGCCGTCCCCTCAGGACTGCGGCCTCTTTCAGCTTTTTCCGTAAAATGTCATATCCATCTGCCCCGTTCCGTCGCCTGCCGCACGTTTCGCGGTAATTGACGCCTCATTTGTGTGCCGCCCCGATGTCAAGCAAGACTTACGAAATCCGCCCGAACCAGTCGATCGAACTCCTGAAGGAGCTCCATATCCTGACGCGCGACGGCAAGATGAACCAGGACAGCCGCCGCAAGCTCAAGCAGGTCTATCACCTGTTCCAGTTCATCGAGCCGCTGCTCAAGGATCTCAAGGAGGACGGCCACGACGTGACGCTCGTCGACCACGGCGCGGGCAAGTCGTATCTTGGTTTTATCCTCTACGACCTCTTTTTCAAGGAGCTGAAGGACCAGTCGCGCATCTTCGGCATCGAGACGCGTGACGAGCTCGTGCAGCGCTCGCGCGAGCTGGCGCAGCGGCTTGGCTTTCCCGGCATGTCGTTTCTCAATCTTTCGGTGGCCGATTCGATTACGTCGGGGCAACTGCCGCCCACGGTCGATATCGTGACGGCGCTGCACGCGTGCGATACCGCCACCGACGACGCCCTGCGCTTCGCGCTCAAGAAGCACGCGCGCTATATCGTCGTGGTGCCGTGCTGTCAGGCTGAAGTGGCGGGCGTGCTGCGCCGGAACAAGGGCAAGTCGCTCGGTCAGGCGCTCACGGAAATCTGGCGCCATCCGCTGCATACGCGCGAGTTCGGCAGCCAGATCACCAACGTGCTGCGCTGCCTGCAACTGGAGGCGCACGGTTATCAGGTGAGCGTGACGGAGCTGGTGGGCTGGGAGCACTCGATGAAGAACGAGCTCATCATCGCCCAGTACAAGAATTTGCCGCGGCGCCGGCCTACGGAGCGGCTCAATGAAATTCTCGATACGTTCGGGCTGGCCGAGATGCGTGAGCGCTTTTTCGTCGATCAGGTCGATCAAGCCGATCAGGTCGCGCCCGTGGGCTCTGTCGATGCGGGCGAGCCGGCCGATCCTTCGAAAGCCGGCTAAGCGCGCCGACTAAACGTTCTTCAGGCGACCATCAATCACGCGGCGAGGCTCAATCCTCGTCGCCCTCGTCGCGCTTTGCCATCCACGCGCGCCAGCCTTCGAGGCCGAGGCGCCGCAACGTTTCCTGATTGCGTTCGTAGATATCGGCGGCGTCGGGGAACGCGTCCACGGCGCGCTCGATGCTGGCCTCGCGCAGCAGATGCAGGATCGGATACGGCGCGCGGTTCGTGTAGTTCTCGATGTCGTCGGGCTCGGTGCCTTCGAACCGATAGTGCGGGTGGAAGCTCGCAATCTGCAGCGTGCCTTCGAGACGCAACTGGGCGAGCAGCAAGTCGGCGAAATGGAGCGCGTCGTTGTAGTCGAGGAAGTCGGCGAATGCGTGCGGGAGGATCAGCAGCGTCGTGTCGATCTGTTCCGGGTCGGCATCGGCGAGGGTGCGCAGTTCGGTTTCCAGATCGGCGAGCACGCCTTCGAGGTCGGTTGCCTCGCTGATCGCATAACGAATCTGGCCCTTCACATGCACGCTCTTCGCGAACGGGCAGAGGTTCAGGCCGATCACGGCCCGCGTGAGCCAGTGGCGGGTGGCGGCGAGGATCTCGGCGTGTTCGGGCTGGGCGCCTGGGGCGCGGGGAGCGGCGGTGTCGGTCATGGCGGCATTTTACCGGTGCGCCGGCGCGGCCCACGCAGGCGTCGTGCGCGGTGTATCGGCGCGTGGGTAACGTGGGGCATGCGTGGGCTCGGGCCGTGTCCTGATTCGTCTGCGCAGAACTATCCTCAGGCCGCGCCCTCGTTCGCGTGTGCAGCACCACCTGCGGCGATACCCGGCGCCCCGCACGCGGCGTCGATCAGCAGTTTCGCCATGCGCGGCGCCGCGAGTATCGGCCCGCAGCCGGGCCCGTAGGTCTGACTTGCCGCGTAGATGCCTTCGATCAGCAAGGCGAGTTCGTCGGCGAGCGCTGCGGGGTCGGCTGCGTTGGCGGCGCGCGCGAGCTCGTTCAGCCGCGCGATCAGCTTCGACTTGTTGTCGATCACGCTTTGCCGCGCCGGATGCGTGGCGTCCGGAAACTCGGCCGCGACGTTGACGAACGGGCAGCCCCGATAATCGGGTGCCGACGCGCGCTGCGCGAGATCCTCGAAATACTGGACCAGTTGCCTTGCGGGATTGCCGGGATGCTTCGCGATGCTCGCCTCGAGGCGGTCGAAGAAGCGCTCGTCGCAGCGCTTCAGATACGCGACCACCAGATCGTCCTTCGACGAGAATTGCCGGTACAGGCTCATCTTGTTGACGCCCGCGCGCTCGACCACGGCTTCGATGCCCACCGCGCGCACGCCTTCGCGATAGAACAGCTCATCGGCGGCACGCAGCAGATGCTCGTGGGCGCGCGGGCCGGCCGTCTGGGTGCGCGCGCGGCTCGGGCGCGCGGTGGCCGGCGCGGCGGGTTGGGTTGGGGCGTCGTCCTCGCGTTTGGGCAGGTTGGACATGGTAGGCATCTCGTCATCGGGGTTACGCTTGACATGTTACCGAGCGGTCACTACTATCGCAACACACTTGTGACCGATCGGTAACAATCCGTGTGATCCGCGGGTTGGCAGGGACGAAAGGCACGGCAGAAGAACGTCAACGAAGCTGGCTCCAGACGGAGCCGGCAACCAGAATGCATGGGATCCGCGAGCTAACTCGGGATCGACAAGGAGCACGGATGAACTGGGCAGCGAGGATGGTCGGCGGGCGTTTTCACTACGCGTGGATCGTCGTGGCGGTGGTGTTTCTCGTGCTGCTGGCCGCGGCCGGCACGCGCGCGACGCCAAGCGTGATGATGGTGCCGCTCGAGCATCAATTCGGCTGGAGCCGCGCGACGATCTCGCTGGCGATTTCGGTGAACATCGCGCTGTACGGGCTCATGGGCCCGTTCGCGGCGGCGGCGATGCAGCGCTTCGGCGTGCGGCCCACGCTGCTCGCGGCGCTCGGTACGATGGCGGCGGGCGTGGCGCTGTCCGCGCTGATGACGCATCCGTGGCAGATGATCCTGATCTGGGGCGTGATGGTGGGCGGCGCAACGGGTGTCGCGGCGCTCTCGCTTTCGGCGACGGTCGTCACGCGCTGGTTCACCACGCATCGCGGCCTCGCGATGGGCGTGCTCACCGCGAGCTCGGCCACGGGGCAGCTCGTGTTTCTGCCTTTCCTTGCGGCGATCGCCGAAAAGCACGGCTGGCAGCCCGTGGTGCTCGTGGTCGCGCTGGCGGCCGCCGTGGTGCTGCCGCTGGTGGCGTTCCTGTTGCCGGAGCGGCCGGCCAGCATGGAGCTGCGCCCGTACGGCGAGCCGCATGACGCGCCCATCGCGCCGCCCGCGCCGCAGGAAAATCCCATCAAGCTCGCGTTCGGCGCACTCACGTCGGCCAGCCGCACGCGCGACTTCTGGCTGCTGTTCTTCAGCTTTTTCATTTGCGGCGCGAGCACGAACGGCTATGTCGGCACGCACCTGATCGCCATGTGCGGCGACTACGGCATGACGGAAGTGCAGGGCGCTTCGCTGCTCGCGACGATGGGCATCTTCGACCTGTTCGGCACGACGCTCTCGGGCTGGCTCTCCGACCGCTTCAACGCTCGCGTACTGCTGTTCTGGTACTACGGGCTGCGCGGCCTGTCGCTGATCTATCTGCCGCACGCCTTCGGCATCGACTTCTTTGGATTGCCTATCTTCGCCGTGTTCTACGGGCTCGACTGGATCGCCACCGTGCCGCCGACCGTGCGGCTTGCCACCGACGTCTATGGCAAGGAGCGCGCGCCGATCATCTTCGGCTGGGTGGTCGCGGGCCATCAACTGGGCGCGGCGTTTGCTGCGTTTGGCGCAGGGCTGCTGCGCTCGAGCCTCGGCACGTACACGGTGGCCTCGATGATCTCGGGCGGGCTCTGCCTGATCGCCTCGTTCCTCGTGCTGCGCATCAACCGCGGGCCGCGCGCAGTTGGCGTGCAGACGGCGGCTTGAGCGGCGCTGGCGGCTCGGGCGGCACTTTCTTTGCTTAAGCGCGTTTCACCGGGCGCGGGTATGCTGTTGGGCCCGGGCGAGCGCCCGCAACCCTCAAGGACAGACAAGGCATGACGAAGCACAAACCCGCACCGACAGCCGTGCCCATCCACGAACTGATCGCTGGCCGCTGGAGCCCGCGCGCGTATTCGAGCGAGCCGGTCTCGCGCGAGGCGCTGCACGCCGTGATCGAGGCTGCGCGCTGGGCGCCGTCGGGCTACAACCTCCAGCCGTGGCGCTTCATCGTATTCGACCGCACGGCCGACGAAGTCGCGTTCAAGCGCGCCTTCTCGACGCTCGTGCCGTTCAACCAGCAATGGAATGCGCCCGCGCCGATCCTGATCGCGGTCACGGCGCAGACGCTCAACGCCAAGGGCGAAGTGAACCGCACGGCGCAGTACGACGCAGGCGCGGCGGCGATGTCGCTGGTGCTGCAGGCCCATGCGCTGGGACTGGCCGCGCACCAGATGAGCGGCTTCGACGTGAACGCGTTCCGCAAGGAGTTCGCGCTGCCGAACGACGTGGAGCCGCTCGCGATCATCTCGATCGGCCATTACGGCGAATCCGAAAAGCTCGATCCGGTGCTGCGCGACCGCGAGAAGGCGGAGCGCACGCGCTCGGCCGTGGGCGACATCGCTTACGCGAACGCCTGGAAGCAGCCGTTCAAGGGCTGATGCGTCAAAGCCGGCCTTGAGCCCGGCAGCAAACGAGACGCGCGGCACAGCCCGCGCGTTTTTCCTGGCGGGGGCCGCATCCCCTCCCTTCGGTTGCCCCGCGCCGCGCTTTCGTGATACAAAGCCGGTCCTCCCAGCCTTCCTCCTCGCGCGCGTCCGCTGCGCGTCATTGCCATGACCCCGTTTTGCGCGATCGACTTCGGTACTTCCAATTCGGCCGTGGCGCTGCCAGGCGCCGCACCGGGCGAGGCCATGCGCCTCGCGCCCGTGGAAGGCACGCACACCACGCTGCCCACCTCGGTGTTCTTCAATACCGACGAGCACACCCGCGAATTCGGCCGCGCCGCGCTCGCGTCCTATATCGACGGCTTTGACGGGCGCCTGATGCGCTCGATGAAAAGCATCCTCGGCTCGCCGCTCGCGGAAAGCACGACCGATCTCGGCGACGGCAGCGCAATCCGCTACACGGAAATCATCGCGATCTTTCTCGATCACCTGAAGCGCAGCGCCGAGCGGTGCGCGGGCGCATCCATCACGCGCGCGGTGCTGGGGCGCCCGGTGTTCTTCGTCGACGAAGATCCGCGCGCGGACCAGCTCGCCCAGGATCAGCTCGAAGCGGCCGCACGCTCGGTGGGTTTTCAGGAGATCGAGTTCCAGTACGAGCCGATTGCGGCGGCGTTCGACTACGAGTCGCGCCTGACCGACGAGGGCCTCGTGCTCGTGGCCGACATTGGCGGCGGTACGTCGGACTTTTCGCTGGTGCGCGTCGGGCCGCAGCGCATGACGCGCCTCGAGCGCAAGGACGACGTGCTCGCCCACCATGGCGTGCACGTGGCGGGCACCGATTTCGACCGCCGCGTCGAGCTGGTGACGATCCTGCGCGAGCTCGGCTACCAGTCGCTCGACCCGGAAGGGCGCGAAGTGCCGAACCGCGTCTATTTCGATCTGGCGACCTGGCACCTCATCAACACGGTCTATACGCCCAAGCGCGCGGCCGAGCTCAAGCTCATGCGCCATCTGTACTGCGACACCGCGTATCACGACCGTCTGATACGCGTGGTCGAATGGCGTCTGGGCCACGCGCTGGCCGCGCATGCGGAGGAAGCGAAGATCGGTGTGTCGGCGGGCGGGGAAACGATGATCGATCTGGAGCAGGTGGAAGCCGACCTGCGTCTCGCGTTCGACGACGCGCAACTGATCGATGCCGGCCGCGAGGAAACGCGCCGCATCGTGCAGGCCGCGCGCGATACCGTCCAGGCGGCCGGCGTGGCGCCGGGCGCGGTGAACGCGCTGTACTTCACGGGCGGCTCCACAGGCTTGCGGTTCCTGACCCAGGCGCTCGCCGAAGCCTTCCCGCAGGCGCAGCCGGTTTTCGGCGATCGCCTCGCCAGCGTGGCGACCGGACTCGGCATTCACGCGCAACGTCTGTTCGGCTAAATGGCCCGCGCGACGGCGCAAAAGCAGCAGGCGATAAAAAACCCCACCTTCGAGGAGAAGCGTGGGGTTTTTCGGTAAGCTTGCCAGTCAGGACCAGAGGTTGGAGTCCCGACGGTCAGAGCAGATCCTTAGACCGGCTTGATGTTTGCAGCTTGCTTGCCCTTCGGGCCCGTGCGCACTTCAAATTGAACCTTTTGGTTCTCTTGCAGCGTCTTGAAGCCGTCAACCTTGATTTCCGAGAAGTGTGCGAACAGATCTTCGCCACCGCCGTCCGGGGTGATAAAGCCAAAGCCCTTAGCGTCATTGAACCACTTGACGGTACCGGTTTCCATATTACTTTCCTAAAAATGAATGAAGGCCGAAGCCAAAAAGAGGTGCACGAAAATCAAGGAAGGGGTATGGGACCAGCCGGAGTACCGTTGATGGGCGAACTACGAAAGACCTATTCACACTCGCCGCTTGAAATCCTGCTCGAACTTTATACGGCGAATCGGAAGGAAGGTCAACTAGGACCCAGGGAATCTCCATATATTTTTACAACGGGGTCGAAACAAATCCTTACAAAGCTTGCTAAATAATTGTTTTTTTTGTAGTGCGAGTAAAGATTTTTGACGCCTTTTGATGGTGCAACCGTTAAACTACGCGCCGCGCAGGAGTTGCGCCTTCGGGCGCAATCCGACTGCGCGCAGGTGCGACTGCCGCCCGAGCCCTGCCCGCACAACAGACGGGGCAAGCGGTGTTGAACTGCTCTTGAAACAGGAGAAGACGTGAAAAGTTCTATTCAACGGAACATCGGGCCCTTCGCGCTGATGTTTACCGGCCTCGGCTCGATCATCGGTTCGGGCTGGCTGTTCGGCGCGTGGAAGGCTGCCAAGATTGCCGGTCCCGCCGCCATTTGCGCCTGGATCATCGGCGCCGTGGTCATTCTTGCCATTGCGCTGACCTACGCCGAGCTCGGCGCAATGTTCCCCGAATCGGGCGGCATGGTCCGCTACGCGCGTTACTCGCACGGCGCGCTGGTGGGCTTCATCAGCGCCTGGGCCAACTGGATCGCCATCGTTTCGGTCATTCCGATCGAAGCCGAAGCCTCGATCCAGTACATGAGCACCTGGCCCTATCCCTGGGCGCACGCATTGTTCGTTGATGGATCCCTCACGCATTCAGGGTTATTCCTCTCGGCGCTGCTCGTGATCATTTACTTCATGCTCAATTACTGGGGCGTGACGCTCTTCGCGCGAGCCAACAGCGCCATCACGATCTTCAAGTTCATCATCCCCGGTCTCACGATCGCCGGCTTGATGGCGACGGGCTTCCACCACGAGAACTTCGGCCAGTCGACCGACTTCGCGCCCTATGGCTGGTCGGCGGTGTTCACGGCGGTTGCGACGAGCGGCATCGTGTTCGCGTTCAACGGCTTCCAGAGTCCGATCAACCTCGCCGGCGAGGCGCGCAATCCATCGAAGAGCGTGCCGTTCGCGGTGATCGGCTCGATCCTCTGCGCGCTCGTGATCTACGTGCTGCTGCAGATCGCGTACATCGGCGCGGTTAGCCCGGCCGACGTCATGAAGGGCTGGAACACCTTCAACTTCAAGTCGCCGTTCGCCGAGCTCGCGATCGCGCTGAACCTGAACTGGCTGGCGATCCTGCTCTACGTGGACGCGTTCGTGAGCCCGAGCGGCACCGGCACGACCTACATGGCCACGACCTCGCGCATGATCTACGCGATGGAGCGCAACAACACGATGCCGAAGATGTTCGGCAACGTGCACCCGTTCTACGGCGTGCCGCGCCAGGCGATGTGGTTCAACCTGCTCGTCTCGTTCATCTTCATGTTCTTCTTCCGCGGCTGGAGCTCGCTCGCGGCGGTGATCTCGGTGGCGACGGTCATCTCGTACCTCACCGGCCCGATCGCCCTGATGGCGCTCAAGCGCGCCGCGACGGATCTCGAGCGTCCGCTCTCGGTGCCGTTCATGCGCGTGATCGCACCGTTCGCGTTCGTGTGCGCGTCGATGATCCTGTACTGGGCGAAGTGGCCGCTGACCGGCGAAATCATCCTGCTGATGATTGTCGCGTTGCCGGTGTACTTCTACTTCCAGGGCAAGGAAGGCTGGGCGGGCTGGGGCCAGGACCTGAAGGCCGCATGGTGGCTGTGTGCGTACCTGCCGACGATGGCTATCCTCTCGCT
The DNA here is from genome assembly GCF_905220245.1 of Paraburkholderia sp. J63. NCBI lineage: Bacteria > Pseudomonadati > Pseudomonadota > Betaproteobacteria > Burkholderiales > Burkholderiaceae > Paraburkholderia > Paraburkholderia sp. J63. The sequence continues at coordinate 163,611 of NZ_CAJMZF010000013.1, forward strand.
GATCGGCAGCAAGCAATTCGGCGGCTACAACATCCTTCCGTATGGCTGGGACATGCTGGTGGTCGCGATCATCTCGCTCGGCTTCTACTACTGGGGCGTGAACTCGGGCTATCGCACGCCGTATCTGGAAGAGCGCACGGAGCACGACGAAGTGCTCGAAGGCATCGGCGCGCATTAAGCAGCGCACCATGCCAGCTTGAGCGGCCTGCTGAAGCGGCGCCGCCACAAAACACAAGGCCCGCCTGAAGCGATTCAGGCGGGCCTTGTTGCATGGTGCTGCGAGTGTTATTGGGGCGCTGAGCCGAACACGTAGTTCGTCATGGCCAGCGCGCGCTGGTAGGTGCCGAGCGACTGGACGCCCAGCGTGTAGTCGTCGTCGGCGGCGCCGAGCGCGGCGAAGACCGGCAGCAGATGCTCGTCGGTGGGGTGCATGAGCACCGCGTGCGGCGCCTGGTGGCGGTAATCGAGCAAGGCGTCGATGTCGCGCGCGGCGAGACGCGCCTCGAACCAGTCGGTGAATTCGGCCACGCGCGGATCGGCGTCTTCGGGGCGCGCCGAGAAGTCCGCGGCACGCAGGTTATGGGTGATCTGGCCCGAGCCGATCACCATCACGCCTTCCTCGCGCAACTCGCGCAGCGCGCGGCCGAGCGCGAAGTGGTGGGCGGCGTCGGCGTGCGGCTGGATCGAGAGCTGCGCCACGGGCACGTCGGCTTCCGGAAACATCAGCAGCATCGGCACCCAGGCGCCATGGTCGAGGCCGTGCGCCTCTTCGTCCACGGGCACGCCTTGCGCGCGCAGCAGCGCTGCCGCGCGCTGCGCGGTCTCGGGCGCGCCGGGCGCGGGATAGCGGATCTCGTAGAGCGCGCGCGGAAAGCCGTAGAAGTCGTGGATGGTCTCGGGCTGCTCCGCCGTGCTCACGGTGGGCCGGTGCGTGTTCCAGTGCGCCGAGAGCATCAGCACCGACTTCGGACGCGGCAGGTGCTGCGCGAGCGTTGCAAAGCCGCCGGACGGCAGCGACGGGTCGATCGGCAGCGTGGGCGCGCCGTGCGAGAGGAACAGGGTGGGCGTACGGGTGGTCATGATCGCGGGCCGCGTGAGGCGGCCTGAAAATTTGGGATTGCGATCAATATAAGACCCTACCGTCGAGAATTAAACGGGGCGTAGGAGAATTGATTGTGTCGCAGACATTGATAATCGACCCGCCCTGGCGCCGATATCAAAGCGCTGCGCGACAGTCAGTCGGCGCCGCCGCGCAGGCCCGGCCACGCGGGTGAGAGCGCCGGGCCGAGCGCGAACAGATCGAGCACGCGCGCGACCGTGTGATCGACCATCTCGTCGATGCTGGCGGGCTGGTTGTAGAACGCCGGCAGCGGCGGAAAGATCACGCCGCCCATCTCGGTCACGGCGGTCATGTTGCGCAGATGCGCGAGGTTGAACGGCGTTTCGCGCACGAGCAGCACGAGGCGGCGGCGCTCCTTGAGCGTGACGTCGGCGGCGCGCGCGATCAGGTTGTCGGAGAGGCCGTGCGCGATGCTCGCGAGCGTCTTCATCGAGCAGGGCGCGACGATCATGCCGTCGGTCGCGAACGAGCCCGAGGCGATCGTGGCGCCCACATCGCGCACCGAATGCACGACGTCGGCGCGCGCGTGGAGGTCTTCCTTCGCGAGCTGCAGCTCGTGCTGGATATTGAGCCAGCCCGCCGGCGAAATCAGCAGATGCGTTTCCACGCCGCCGAGGCGCCGCAACGTGTCGAGGATGCGCACGCCGTAGAGGGCGCCCGTGGCGCCGGTGATCGCGACGATCAGGCGGCGCTGCGCGTTCTGCGGCTGTGAGGGCGGGGCGGGAGGCGTGGCGTTCACGAAGGGCGTTAAGCCGCGGCGAACAATTGCTGCAGTTCGCCGTTCTGGTACATCTCCATCATGATGTCCGAGCCGCCGACGAATTCGCCCTTCACGTAGAGCTGCGGAATGGTCGGCCAGTTCGAGAATTCCTTGATGCCCTGGCGGATCGCGTCGTCCTCGAGCACGTTGACGGTCTTGAACTGCTCGACGCCGCAGGCTTTCAGGATCTGCACGGCGCGGCCGGAGAAACCGCACATCGGAAACTGCGCGTTGCCCTTCATGAAAAGGACGACGGCGTTTTCGTCGACGATCTGCTTGATGCGCTGTTGGGTGTCCATGTCTGACCTTGGGATTGATAGATGCTGAAAACGATGAATGCAGAGTGAAATGATAGCGGATTTCGCCTGCGCGGGCGGGGCGCGCCAAGGCGGCCGCCGCCGCTTCGTCGCGTCCCGTCGGCCTTCGCGCTAGCTCGCCCGGCGCCCGCCGCTGATGCGCTCGATGCCGGCGAGATCTGTTTTTGAGCCGACATCGGCGAAACCTTGTGCGTCGAGCAGCGCGCGCACCGCCGCCGCCTGGTCGTAGCCGTGCTCCATCCAGAGCATGCCGCCCGGCACGAGGCGCGCCGGGGCGCCGGCGACGATCGCGCGCAACGCCGTGAGGCCGTCGGCTTCGTCGGTGAGCGCGCCGCGCGGCTCGAAGCGCAGGTCGCCCTGGGCGAGATGCGGGTCGCCGCTCGCGATATAGGGCGGATTGCTCACGATGACTTCGAAGCGCAGCGCGGGATCGAGCGCGTCGTACCAGCTCGCGGCCACGAAGGTGAGCGCGCCGCCGGGGCGCCGCGCGTCGAGCAGCTTGCCGGCGTTGCGCGCGGCCACGTCGAGCGCGGCCTGCGAGCGGTCGACGGCCCACACGCGCGCATCGGGCCGCGCCGAGGCGATGGCCACGGCGATCGCGCCGCTGCCCGTGCCCAGGTCGAGCACGAGCGGCTGCGCGAGGCCTTCCAGCGCGGCCAGCGCCGTTTCGACGAGGAGCTCGGTTTCGGGGCGTGGAATCAGCACGTCGGGCGTGACCTCGAAGTTCAGGCCGTAGAACTCGCGCGCGCCCACGAGTTGCGCGATGGGCTCGCCCTCTGCGCGGCGCGCTTCGAGCACGCGATATGCGTCGATCTGAGCGGCTTCGAGCGGACGCTCGCCGCGCGTGATCAGCTCGGTGCGGCGCCAGCCCAGTACGTGCATGAGCAGCACGCGCGCCTCGAGCGCGGGCAGCGGCGAGGCGCGCAGCAGGGTATCGGCGGTCAGGGCGGGGGCGCTCACGATGCGTTCGTGCTCATCGCGCGTTAATCGGCGTCGCCGAGCGAGGCCAGCTGCTCGGCCTGATGCTCGGAAACCAGTGCGCCGATCAGCTCGTCGAGGTCGCCGTCCATGATCGCTTCGAGGCGATAGAGCGTCAGATTGATGCGGTGATCGGTGAGACGCCCCTGCGGAAAGTTGTAGGTGCGGATGCGCTCCGAGCGGTCGCCCGAGCCCACGAGGCTCTTGCGCGTGGCCGCTTCCTTCGCGTGCTGCTCCTGATACTGCTTGTCCTTGATGCGCGCGGCGAGCACCTTGAGCGCGCGGTCCTTGTTCTTGTGCTGCGAGCGGTCGTCCTGACACTCGACCACGATGCCGGTCGGCAAGTGCGTCACGCGCACGGCCGAATCGGTCTTGTTGATGTGCTGGCCGCCCGCGCCCGAGGCGCGGAACGTGTCGATGCGCAGGTCGGCGGGATTGATCTCGACTTCGCCGATCTCGTCGGCTTCGGGCATCACCGCGACTGTGCATGCCGAGGTGTGGATGCGGCCCTGCGTTTCGGTCGCGGGCACGCGCTGCACGCGGTGGCCGCCCGATTCGAACTTGAGCTTCGAATACGCGGCCTCGCCCGCGAGGCGCACGATCACTTCCTTGTAGCCGCCGAGGTCCGACTCGCTCGCCGACATCATCTCGATCTGCCAGCGGTTGCGCTCCGCGTAGCGCAGATACATGCGCAGCAGGTCGCCGGCGAACAGCGCCGACTCGTCGCCGCCCGTGCCCGCGCGGATTTCGAGGAACACGTTGCGCTCGTCGTTGGGGTCCTTGGGCAGCAGCATCATCTGCAGCTCGTGCTGCAATTGCACCATGCGCTCGCGCGCCGCCTTCACCTCGTCTTCGGCGAAGTCGCGCATCGACGCATCGGAAAGCAGCTCCTTGGCCGCCGTTTCGTCGGCGAGCGCACCTCGCCACTGCGCGTAGTGTTCGACCACCGGCCCCAATTCCGCATGCTCGCGCGTGAGCTTGCGGTACTGGTCGCGGTTCGACGTCACGTCGGGACGGCTCAACAGGTCGTTCAGCTCGGCCAGGCGCGTAGTCAACTGGTCGAGCTTCGATTGCATGCTCGTTTTCATCGGGCGGTACGGAGCGGACTCCGGAAAGGACTGCGGGACAGGGGGCGGCGGGATGATAACCCAGACTTGCGGGTGCGCACGAAGCGTGCGCGGTGGGCGCGGGCGGCGGGAGCCGCCGCTAACGGTCGGCGGAGCCCTCGGAGGCGTCCGGCGTGTTCTCTGCGTTTGATTCGTGCGCTGCGTTCGCTGCGCTTGATTCCGCAGGGCTGGACGCCGCATCGCCGCCCCTGGCGGGCTGGCCATGGCGGTAGAAGCCGCTCATCAGCTCGATGAGCGAATCGCGTTGATCGCCGCTCGAGGTGTTGAGCGCGTGCGTCGGGCCATGAATCAGCTTGTTGGTGAGCGACTGCGAGAGCGCTTCGAGCACCGCCGCCGGGTCGTCGCCGCGCGCGAGCAGCTTGCGCGCGCGCTCGAGTTCGGCGCGGCGCAGGGCGTCGGCCTGGGTGTGCATGTGGCGGATGACCGGCACGATGCTGCGCGAGTCGAGCCACTGCATGAAGTTCGCCACGCGCGTTTCGATGATGGTCTCGGCCTGCGCCACGGCGGCCTGGCGCGAGGCGTTGCCTTCGCGCACGATCGTGCCGAGATCGTCGACGGTATAGAGGAACACGTCTTCGAGCTGGCCGACTTCGGGTTCGATGTCGCGCGGCACCGCGAGGTCGACCATGAAGATCGGGCGGTGACGGCGCGCTTTCACTGCGCGCTCGACGGCGCCCAGACCGATGATCGGCAGCGTGGACGCCGTGCACGACACGATGATGTCGAATTCGTGCATGCGCGTGGGCAGATCGGAGAGCGGAATGGCATGGCCGCCGAAACGTTCGGCAACGTATTTGCCGCGCTCGGCCGTGCGGTTGGCCACCACGAGCTCGCGCGGCTGCTGGGCCGCGAAGTGCGCGGCGCACAGTTCGATCATCTCGCCCGCGCCGATGAACAGCACGCGCTGGTTGGCGATCTTGTCGAAGATGCGCTGTGCGAGGCGCACGGCAGCGGCGGCCATGGAAACCGATTGCGCGCCGATTTCGGTCGTGCTGCGCACTTCCTTGGCCACCGCGAAGGTGCGCTGGAACAGCTGGTTCAAATAGGTCCCGAGCGCGCCGGCCTCGGTCGCGGTGCGGACCGCAGTCTTCATCTGGCCGACGATCTGGGTTTCGCCGAGCACCATCGAGTCGAGCCCCGACGCCACGCGGAACGCATGGCGCACGGCCTCGGACTGCGGCAGCGTGTAGACGTGGGGCGCGAGTTCTTCGGTGCGCAGGCCGTGGTAATGCGAGAGCCATTCCACGGCGGAATCGCGCGAGCTGTGCGCGTCGGTCGCGCAGTAGAGCTCGGTGCGGTTGCAGGTGGAGAGGATGGCGGCTTCGGGGGCGTTCAGGCTGCGCCGCCCGCCGGACCACGCGTCCTTGAACAGCGCGAGGGCGGGCTTGATCTGTTCGAGCGGAAACGCCACGCGTTCGCGCAAGGCGACGGGCGCGGTGTGGTGATTGATTCCGATCGTTAGAAGCTGCATACCGTGGGGCGATGATTTAGGCGGATATTATAACTTTTCCGCGCTTCTGACATTCGCGTCGGCCATGTCAGCCTCCCCCTCGTTTGTTATAGGTAACCGCTCAAGTTGGTAGCCGTAACCGTACAGCGTTGTCAGACGCCAGCCGTGCTCGGGCCCGAGCTGCAATTTGCTGCGCAGCCGCGAGGCATGCGTATCGAGCGTGCGCGACCGAACGTCGCGGTTCAGATTCCAGACGGTTTCGAGAATGCGCGCCCTGGAAACGGGGCGCGATGCGTTGGTGAACAGCAGCAGCGCGAAGTGGAATTCCTTCGGCGTGAGCGTGACGGACTGGCCCCTGAACGACACTTCGTAGCGCGCCGAATCGAACAGATATTCGCCGAAGCCGTGGCGCGCGCGGTTGCGCGGACGGCGCACGCCGGCGCGGCGCAGCAGGGCGTCAATGCGGGCGAGCATTTCGGGACCGCGCACGGGCTTGGCGATGCAGTCGTCGGCGCCCGCTTGCAGGCTCGCGACGATCTCGCTTTCGTGCGGCGAGGCCATCAGCACGATGGCGGGCAGGCCCGGCAGCAGGCGGCGCGCCCGCGGGATGAGTTCGTCCCCGCCCTGGTCGCCGCACCACGAGGCGGCCATCAGCAGGTCGAAGGCGTCGTCTTCGAGGGCTTCGACAAGAGGGGTGCCATGGGGGAAATGCCGGCACGCGTGGCCGCCCGAAATGAGCAGACGCTCGATGATTTCGGCCTGACGTGCGTCCGGTTCGACAAGTGCGATTCGCATAAAGAGTGTCCAGCCGCCGGGGCCGGGCTGCGCTTGCCTTGCGCCACCCCGCCCCCTACACTCAACCGCTACGCGGGAAGCGCCGAGCCGACCGTTTTCCAGTAAAAAAACTGTTGTTAATGAGACAAAACAATGTTAGCTGCCGCGTCGCCACAGGCCTATCGGACTCCTCCGAAAATCCTTAGGACTGGGTGCTGATGGGCTGGCCAGGCATCGTCGTGCTCGGCCTCGCGATCGGCTGCGCGGGATGGCTTTTCCATCCCCTGCGCCGCGCGTCCGGCCCCGCTGGCAGCGGCCTTGCGCTCGCCGTCGCGGCTGCGCTGTTGGGGGCGGCGCTGGCGAAGGCCGCGGGCCGCGCCACCGGCTTCTTCTACGACGGCGAACTGCTCGAATGGCCCGTTTGCACGGCGGTCGCGTTTGTCTTTGTCGCCGTGTCGGTCGCACTCCGCGCGCGTTGCCAGGAATGACCGGCCCGGAATGACCCACGCGGAATGACCCACCGGGAACGACCAACCCGTTCTCGCAATGGAGCGCTCCCACAAGGCGCGCCTCTTTCTCTCGCAGGTGAAAACATGAACGCCCGACTCCCCGAAACCTCCACGATTCCCGAACGCATTGCCGCGCTGCGCGCCGCGATGGCGAGCGCGGGCGCCGATGCGGCCCTCGTGCCGTCCGCCGATCCGCATCTGTCCGAATACCTGCCGCGCCGCTGGCAGGGGCGCGAATGGCTCTCGGGCTTCACGGGCTCGGTGGGCACGCTCGTCGTGACGAGAGATTTCGCGGGCGTGTGGGTGGACAGCCGCTATTGGGTCCAGGCCGAGCAGCAGCTCGCGGGCACCGGCATCGAGCTCATGAAGATGATGGGCGGCCAGCAGAGCGCGCCGCACATCGACTGGCTCGCGCGCAACGTGCCGGCGGGCGGCACCGTCGCCGTGGACGGCGCGGTGCTCGGCGTGGCGTCGGCGCGTGCGCTGGCCGAGGCGCTCGACGCGCGCGGCGTGAAGCTGCGCACCGATCTCGACCTGCTCGACGCCGTCTGGAGCGGTCGTCCCGCGCTGCCGCTCGAGCCGGTCTACGAGCACGTCGCGCCGCACGCCGACGCGCAGCGCGCCGGCAAGCTCGCGCAGGTGCGCGGCGCGATGCAGGAGAAGGGCGCGCAGTGGCACTTTATTTCGACGCTCGACGACCTCGCGTGGCTCTTCAACCTGCGCGGCGCCGACGTGAACTACAACCCGGTGTTCGTCGCGCATGCGCTGATCGGGCCGGATCACGCGACGCTCTTCGTCGCCGACGGCAAGGTGCCGGCCGCGCTCGAACAATCGCTCGCGCGCGACAACGTGCGCGTCGCGCCCTACGGCGAGGCCGCGGGCGCGCTCGCGGCACTGCCCGCGGGCGAGCACTTACTGGTCGACCCGCGCCGCGTGACGTTCGGGCTGCTGCAGGCAGTGTCCTCGGCGGTGAAGCTCGTGGAGGCGATCAATCCGAGCACCTTCTTCAAGTCGCGCAAAACGGCCACGGAAGCGCGGCACGTGCGCGCGACGATGGAGCAGGACGGCGCGGCGCTCGCCGAATTCTTCGCTTGGTTCGAAGCGGCGCTGGGCCGCGAGGCCATCACCGAGCTCACCATCGACGAAAAGCTCACGGCTGCGCGCAAGCGGCGTCCGGGCTTCGTCTCGCTCTCGTTCGCGACGATCGCGGGTTTCAACGCGAACGGCGCGATGCCGCATTACCGCGCCACGCCCGAATCGCACAGCGTGATCGAAGGCAATGGCTTGCTGCTGATCGACTCGGGCGGCCAGTATCTGGACGGCACGACCGACATCACGCGCGTGGTGCCCGTGGGCACGCCGAGCGCCGAGCAAAAGCGCGATTTCACGATCGTCCTCAAGGGCATGATGGCGCTCTCGCGCGCGCAGTTTCCGCGCGGCATCCGCTCGCCGATGCTCGACGCGATCGCGCGTGCGCCGATCTGGGAAGCGGGCGCCGACTACGGTCACGGCACGGGGCACGGCGTGGGCTATTTCCTGAACGTGCACGAAGGCCCGCAGGTCATCTCGCACTACGCGCCCGCTGAGCCGTGGACGGCGATGGAGGAGGGCATGATCACCTCGGTCGAGCCGGGCATCTACCGGCCGGGCAAGTGGGGCGTGCGCATCGAGAACCTCGTGCTGAACCAGAGCGCCGAAACGACCGAATTCGGCGATTTCCTGAACTTCGAGACGCTCACGCTGTGCCCGATCGACACGCGCTGCATCGACCTGACGCTCCTGCGCGAAGACGAGCGCGAGTGGCTCAACGCGTATCACCAGACGGTGCGCGTGCGCGTTGCGCCGCACGTTTCGGGTGATGCGCTGGCGTGGCTCGAAAAGCGCACGCAGCCGATCTGATCGGTGCAGGCGCCTGGACGCAACGGCAACGGGCGCCATCCAAGGGAACGCAAAGCGGAGCGCAAACGCATGGCGATCAAGGCAGTGGTGTTCGACTTCGGCGGGGTGCTGGTGGACTGGAGCCCCGAGTATCTCTATCGCAAGCTGATCCCCGACGATGACGAACGCCGCTGGTTCCTCACCCATGTTTGCGCGATGGACTGGGTGGTCCGCCAGGACGGCGGCGAGCCGATCGCCGTCGGCACCGAGGAACTGGTCGCGCGATTCCCGGAGCACGAGGCCCTCATTCGCGCGTTCTACGAGCGCTGGCACGAGATGATCGGCGGGCTGCTCGAAGGCGGCGTGGCGACCTTCGAGCGCCTGGAGGCGGCCAACGTGCCGATCTTCGGTCTCACGAACTGGTCGGCGGAGACGTTTCCGTGGGCGTGGGAGCGCTTCGGCATCTTGCGGCGCTGTCGCGACGTCGTCGTCTCGGGGCGCGTGAAGCTCGTGAAGCCAAATCCGGCGATCTTCCACCAAATGTTCCGGCGCATCGAGGCGCAGTTGCCGGGCGTGCAGCCCGGAGAAATCGTCTTCATCGACGACAACGCGCACAACGCCCAGGCCGCGACGGCGCTCGGCTGGCACGGCGTGCATCACACGAGCAACGCGGCCACCGACGCGAAGCTGCGCGAGCTCGGCCTGCCGGTCTAAGGCGCCGCCCGTTCCCTCACGCGCGCATGCCGCCTATTTCGATGCGGGCGCCGGCGCCGCCGGTTGCCCGAGCAGGCTGCGCAACGCGTCGGCGATGCCCTTCGCGGTCTGCCCCGCGCCCTTCGCGACGCCCTCCGCGCTCACGCCCAGCGCCTGGGCGAAGCCCGCGCGCAGCTCCGTCATCAGGCTCTCGTTGAGCTTGAACTTCGGGTCGCGCAAATTCCCGTCGAGCACGAAATGGAGCGTGATGTCGCCCTTGTGCGCTTTGAGCGCGGCCACGGCGGCGCGCGTCGGGATCGACAGGAAGGTGTCGACGGGATTGGCGCTTTCCGAGAGCTGCAGATTGTGCAGCGTGACCGTGCCCGGCGCGTGCAGGCGATAGCCGCGCACGGTCGAGGTCAGATCGAGGTCGAGCGTGCCGCCCGTCACATTGGCCTGCGCGCCGGCCTTTTTCAGCAGGTAGGGATCGATCGTCCGGATGTCGACGCCGCGCAGCGTCGTGTGCGTCTGCGAGTCCTTGCTCGCGATCTGCACCCAGCCGTCGAAGCTGACCTGGCCCGTATGCGTGGGACCGACCACGTCGCCCGTGACCGAGACGCGCGCGGGATCCGTGAGCGCGGGCAGATGGATGTTGTCGACGCTGGCCTGCGCGCGGTTCACCGTCACGTGCCACGCCGGGGTGCTCACCGAGCGATCGTAGAACTCGAACACGCCGTTTTCGAAGCCGATATGGTCGATGACCTTCTCGCGCGGCAGGCTGGTCCCGGGCGCCGTGCCGCTTGCGCCCGACGCGGGCGCGGCGCCTTGCGCCATCGCTTCGCGCAGATTCGGCAGGATCAGGATCGAGCCGCTCGCGCGGCGCAACACCGTCATCGTGAAATCGCGCACGGTGATGTCGCGGATATGCACGCGATGCGCGAGCAGCGCGCGCAGGTCGGGCGTGATCGTGATGCGCGCGGCGTGGAGCGTGTCGGCGGTGGGCCAGTGGGGCGGTGGTGTCAGATGCACGTCGGTCAACTCGACGGAACTGAGATCGAAAGCCACCTTGATGCGCGCCGCCGTGCCGACGGGCGCGAGTGCGTGCTCGACGTAGGACTTGGCCTCGCGCTGGAGCGCATAGAGCGTGCCGAGCGCCGCGAGCAGCAGGAGGAGCACGACGGCAACCGCCGCGATCAACAGAGTCCGATGACGCGCCATGGGGATCTCCTCGCGGTGGTGGGGACGAAAGGACGGGCAAGGACCGGTGCAAGACTAACGCAGACGCTTTCGAGCAACCGCCATGCCGTGCGGGCCGTAAAGCAGAACGGCGGCCCGTTCACACCGTGGGCCGCCGTTCCTTTCCTTCGCCAGATCGAATCGCCTGATGCGCTGGCGCGCCCGGCCGATTACCGGCTGATCGGCTTGTAGCGCAGACGCTTCGGACGCGCCGCTTCTTCGCCGAGGCGCTTGATCTTGTCGGCCTCGTATTCCTGATAGTTGCCGTCGAAGAACGTGACCTGCGAGTCGCCTTCGAACGCGAGGATGTGCGTCGCGATCCGGTCGAGGAACCAGCGATCGTGCGAAATCACCATCACCGAGCCCGCGAATTCGAGCAGCGCGTCTTCGAGCGCGCGCAGCGTTTCGACGTCGAGGTCGTTCGACGGTTCGTCGAGCAGCAGGACGTTGCCGCCCGAGATCAGCGTCTTCGCGAGATGCAGACGCCCGCGCTCGCCGCCCGAGAGGTTGCCGACGATCTTCTGCTGGTCGCCGCCCTTGAAGTTGAAGCGGCCGATGTAGGCGCGCGAAGGCGTTTCGTACTTGCCAACTGTCAGCACGTCCGCGCCGCCCGAGATTTCCTCGAACACGGTCTTATCGGCGACCAGCGCGTCGCGGCTCTGGTCGACGTAAGCGAGCTTGACGGTCGGACCCTGCACGATTTCGCCCGAATCGGGCTGCTCCTTGCCTGTGAGCATGCGGAACAGCGTCGACTTGCCCGCGCCGTTCGGCCCGATGATGCCGACGATCGCGCCCGCGGGAATCTTGAAGCTCAGGTCGTCGATGAGCAGACGGTCGCCATAAGACTTGCTGACGTTCTTGAACTCGATGACCTCGTTACCGAGACGCTCGCCCGCCGGAATGAAGATTTCCTGCGTTTCGTTGCGCTTCTGGTATTCCTGGCTCGACAGTTCCTCGAAGCGCGCGATACGCGCCTTCGACTTCGCCTGGCGGCCCTTCGGGTTCTGGCGCACCCACTCCAGTTCCTTCTTGATGGCCTTCTGGCGCGCCGATTCCGACGACTCTTCCTGCTTCAGGCGCTCTTCCTTCTGGTCGAGCCAGCTCGAATAGTTGCCCTTCCAGGGAATGCCGTGGCCGCGGTCGAGTTCGAGAATCCACTCGGCGGCGTTGTCGAGGAAGTAGCGGTCGTGGGTCACGGCGACCACGGTGCCCGGGAAGCGCGTGAGGAACTGCTCGAGCCACTCGACCGATTCGGCGTCGAGGTGGTTGGTCGGCTCGTCGAGCAGGAGCATGTCGGGCTTTTCGAGCAGCAGCTTGCAGAGCGCCACGCGGCGCTTTTCACCGCCCGAGAGGTTGCCGATCTTCGCGTCCCACGCGGGCAGGCGCAGCGCGTCGGCGGCGATTTCGATCTGCTGCTCGGCGCTGCCATCGGTCGTGGCGAGGATCGCTTCGTACTTCGCCTGCTCGGCGGCGAGCGCGTCGAAGTCGGCGTCGGGCTCCGCATAGGCCGCGTAGATCTCGTCGAGCTTCTTCTGCGCGTTGAATACGTCGCCGAGGCCTTCCTCGACCGCTTCGCGCACGGTCTTTTCAGGATCGAGCTGCGGCTCCTGCGGCAGATAGCCGATGTTCAGGTTCGGCATCGGCGTGGCTTCGCCTTCGATGTCCTTGTCGACGCCGGCCATGATCTTGATGAGCGTGGACTTGCCCGAGCCGTTCAGGCCGAGCAGACCGATCTTCGCGCCGGGGAAGAACGACAGCGAGATGTCCTTCAGGATCTGGCGCTTGGGCGGCACGATCTTGCCGACCCGGTTCATGGTGAAGACGTATTGGGCCATGAGAATTTTTCGTAGAAACGGGGAAAAAGGGGCGGGACGCGGCGTGCGCCGCGTCGGAACCGCGAATTGGGGGTGATGCGCAAACCGCTATTGTACGGGGCGCCGGTGGTGAGGGCGTGACGCGTGGCGACGATGCCGGATCATAGCCATTGCGCGACGCCGCCGTGGCGCGAGCAGGTGCCGCTGTGGTGGCGGCTGAAGCTGTAGGTGCCGTCGCGGCATCGCGCGCTCGCGCCTTCGGGCACGCGGCCCGAGCGTGAATGGGCGGGCGAGTGGACGGCCTGGCCGTCGCGGTTCACGTAGCCGTTGTGGTTGTCGAGGTCGTTTTCGTCGGGTGTGGCGTAGGTGCCCGGCGAGGGCTGGAACGCGAAGGCGGGTGCCGGAGCGGTCAGGCAACAGGTCAGGCCACCCATCAGCAGCGCGGCGGCCATTGCGCGGATGGCGCGGGGAATCGCTGTGAGTCTCGTCGTCATTGTTGTGGTCTCCCGTGTTGTTGTTCTGGTGTCGCTATTCGGCCGCGGCCGCAAAAAAAGCCCGCTCGAAAGCGGGCCCTCATGCTGCGCGAAGCGCGGCGGAACGTTTGGCGGCTTAAACGTTGAACAAAAAGTTCAACACGTCGCCGTCATGCACGACATATTCCTTGCCTTCGGCGCGCATCTTGCCGGCTTCCTTCGCGCCGGTTTCGCCCTTGTACTGGATGTAATCGTTGAAGGCGATGGTCTGCGCGCGGATGAAGCCGCGCTCGAAGTCGGTGTGGATCACGCCGGCTGCTTGCGGAGCGGTGTCGCCGACGTGGATCGTCCATGCGCGCACTTCCTTCACGCCCGCCGTGAAGTACGTCTGCAGGCCGAGCAGTTTGAAGCCCGCACGGATCACGCGGTCGAGGCCCGGCTCTTCCATGCCCATGTCGGCGAGGAACGCGGCCTTGTCTTCGTCTTCGAGGTCGGCGATTTCGGCTTCGATCGCGGCGCACACGGCCACCACCGGCGAGTTCTCGGCTTCGGCGTACTTGCGCACGGCTTCGAGGTGCGGGTTGTTTTCGAAGCCGTCTTCCTTCACGTTTGCGACGTACATGGTCTTTTTCGCGGTGATCAGGCAGAACGGCTTGATGAGCGCCTGTTCGTCATCGCTCAGCGCGAGCCCGCGCACGGGCTTCGCCTGGTCGAGCTGCGCGCGCACTTTTTCGAGCACGGCGACGAGCTTCGCGGCTTCCTTGTCGTTGCCCGATTTCGCGGCCTTCGAGTAGCGCGTGAGCGCCTTTTCGACGGTGCCGAGGTCGGCGAGCGCGAGTTCGGTGTTGATGACTTCGATGTCGGCGAGCGGATCGATCTTGCCCGCGACGTGGATCACGTTTTCGTCCTCGAAGCAGCGCACGACGTGCGTGATGGCGTCGGTTTCGCGGATGTTCGCGAGGAACTGGTTGCCGAGGCCTTCGCCCTTGCTCGCGCCCGCGACCAGACCCGCGATGTCGACGAACTCGACCACGGCCGGCACGACGCGCTCGGGCTTGACGATCTCGGAGAGCGCCTTCAGGCGCTGATCCGGCACTTCGACCACGCCGACGTTCGGCTCGATCGTGCAGAACGGATAGTTTTCAGCCGCGATGCCGGCCTTGGTCAGCGCGTTGAACAGGGTGGACTTGCCGACGTTGGGCAAGCCGACGATGCCGCATTGGAGGCTCATGAGAAACCTTTGTTGAATCAGTTGGTTACGGCTGGTCGTCGTGTCGTTGATGGTCCGGCGATGGCCGGAACGCGACAGCCGCAAGGTGAATTCGGGGACGAGACAAAGCGTACGGCCCTGAAACCCAAGGATTTCGTACGGATTTTGTGCTCGAAAAGTGGCAATTGTAACGCTTTCGGAGGCGCCGATCGCCTGGGGCGAGGCGCATTCGGCGCGTTCGAGAATGCAGCCGGTCTCGGCCGGCCTGCGACAGCTCACCACGCCCTTGCCGCACCGCAATCGGGCGCCCATCCGGCCCTGTCAGATCAACCCCCGCAGCTATAATGCGCGGATGACTTCAACCAACCAGACCTTTGACGTTGCCGTGATCGGCGGCGGGCTCGTGGGCAAGGCGGCGGCGCTCGCGCTGACTCAGGGCGGCCTGCGCGTGGCGCTGCTCGCGCAGCCGTGCGCGCCGCTGCCCGCCGGCGCCGTTTTCGACGCGCGCGTCTACGCCTTCTCGCGCAGCTCGCACGCGCTGTTCGAGCGGCTGCGGGTCTGGCAGGCGGTCGACGCCGCGCGTCTCACGCCCGTCTACGACATGCGCGTGTTCGGCGACGCCGCGGCAGAGCTGCATTTTTCCGCGTATCAGGCGTCGGTGGCGCAACTCGCCTGGATTGCCGAATCGTCGCTGGTGGAGCGCGCGCTCGACGCCGCGCTGCATTTCCAGCCCAATCTCACGTGGATCGACTCGCGCGCGCAGACGCTCGACGTGAAGCCCGACGCCGCCGTGATCGGTCTCGCGAACGGCCGCACGATCGAGGCCGATCTCGCCGTGGGCGCCGACGGCGCGCATTCGTGGGTGCGGGCGCAGATCGGCTCGAAGGTCGAGCGGCGCGATTACCGGCAGACCGGCGTGGTGGCCAACTTCCGCGCCGAACGTCCGCATGGCGAATGCGCGTATCAATGGTTCCGCGACGGCGAGATCGTCGCGCTGCTGCCGCTGCCGGATCAGCACGTCTCGCTGGTCTGGTCGGCGCAGACGGAGCATGCCGATGCGCTGCTCAAGCTCGATCCGCAGCAGCTCGCCGCCGAAGTCGAGCGCGTGACGCAGAAGCTGCACGGCGCGCTCGAATGCGTGACGCCCGCGCGCGGCTTCCCGCTCGCCCTGCAGACCGTCGACCGCCTGATCGCGCCGCGTGTCGCGCTGGTCGGCGACGCCGCGCATCTCATTCACCCGCTCGCGGGGCAGGGCGTGAACCTGGGCCTGCGCGACGTGGCCGCGCTCGTCGACGTGATCGCGCAAAAGGAAGCATTCCGCGACATTGGCGACACCGTGCTGCTGCGCCGTTACGAGCGCGGCCGCCGCGAAGACATCCAGAAGCTCGTGGTCGCCACGGACGGTTTGCAGCGGCTCTTCTCGGTGCCCGGCACGCTCGCACGCGTGCTGCGCAACACGGGCATGGCGTTCGTCGGGGCGCAGCCGCTCGTCAAGCGCTGGCTGGTGGCGTCGGCGCTCGGCTGAGCGACGGCGCGGGTTCTCGCGGCATCGCGCCGTCGAGGTTTGCCAACGTCGGCGCAGCGCGTGTCACAGCCGGTAATCACAGCCGGTAATCACAGCCGGTATTTCGGTCGCTTCCGTTCCAGGCGGCTTAGAATGGACATATCTGGCCGCAGGCCACGCCCGAATTTCACCCGGAACGCTTCGTGCGCAACCTGCGCGAAGCATCCCAGAATCAGGAAAGCATCACATGCAAAAGCGTATCCGCATTGCCGCGATCGTTCTCGCGGCGGCCGCCTCGGTGCTCGGCTGCTCGGCGCAGGCCGACCAGACCACCGACAAGATCAAGGCGGCGCTGCAGTCGCGTCTCGGCGTGGACGGCAGCGACATCAAGGGCATCACCAAGGCGCCGATGGCCGGCCTCTACGAGGTGAACCTCGGCACGCAGATCATCTACAGCGACGCCAACGGCGATTACGTGCTCACGGGCGATCTCGTCGATACCAAGGCGCACCGCAACCTCACCGAAGCGCGCCTCGCCGAGCTCAACAAGGTCGACTTCGCGAAGCTGCCGCTCGAAAACGCGGTGAAGGTCGTGAAGGGCAACGGCAAGCGCCAGATGGCCGTGTTCTCGGATCCGAACTGCCCGTACTGCCATCAGCTCGAAAGCACGCTCAAGTCCATCGACAACGTGACGGTCTACACCTTCCTCTACCCGGTGCTGTCCGAAGACTCCACGGCGAAGGCGAAGTCGATCTGGTGCTCGACCGACCGCGCGAAGGCGTGGGAGTCGTGGATGGTCGAGCGCAAGGCGCCCACCGCCTCGGGCACCTGCAACACGGCCGCGATCGACAGCAACCTGAAGCTCGGCGCGAAGATGAACGTGACCGGCACGCCCACCGTGATCCTTGCCGACGGCACGCGCCTGCCGGGCGCGGTTAGCGCCGACCGGCTCGAAAGCGCCTTGAGCGCCGCGCGCTGAAGCCCTGACCGAACCTGCCGGCCGCTTCTGCGGCCGGTGCCTTTTTTGCCAGCCGATTTTTCCCAGATGTTCGCGATTGCCGCGCATGCGAGCGCCGCACGGGCACTGCCACCCGACGCGCCGCGCGCGGGGCAATCGCTCACCGAACCCGTCACCGATCCTGCCGATGAAGCCGATCCGATACACCATCGTCCCGAAGAACCCCGCCGCGCACCTGTTCGAAGTGACGCTCACCGTCGAGGATCCCGCGCCGGACGGCCAGCGCTTCATGCTGCCCGTCTGGATTCCGGGCAGCTACATGGTGCGCGAGTTCGCGCGCAACATCGTCACGGTGCGCGCCACCAACGAAGCGGGCCGGCGGGTGCGTATCGGCAAGACCGACAAGCACACGTGGCAAGCCGCGCCGGTGAAGGGCGCGCTCACGCTGCGCTATGAGGTCT
Organism: Paraburkholderia sp. J63; assembly: GCF_905220245.1. Classification (NCBI taxonomy): domain Bacteria; kingdom Pseudomonadati; phylum Pseudomonadota; class Betaproteobacteria; order Burkholderiales; family Burkholderiaceae; genus Paraburkholderia; species Paraburkholderia sp. J63. The sequence goes on from NZ_CAJMZF010000013.1 coordinate 180,873, forward strand.
ACGCGTGGGACATGTCGGTGCGGGCGGCGCATCTGGACGACACGGTCGGCTTCTTCAACGGCACCAGCGTGTTTCTCGCGGCGCTCGGCCACGAGGGCGCGCAGCACGTGGTCGACATCCAGCGCCCCGACGGCCATGCGTATCGCCACTGGCGCGTCGGCACCGCGCTCGCGGAGGCGCGCGGCACCAAGCGCTACGGCTTCGGCGAATACACGGCGTCGGGCTACGACGAGCTGATCGACCATCCCGTCACGCTCGGCGAATTCACGCTCGCGAGCTTCAAGGCGCATGGCGTGCCGCACGACATCGTGATCGCGGGCCGCGTGGTGGCGCTCGATACCGAACGGCTCGCCGCCGATCTCAAGAAGATCTGCGAGGCGCAGATCGCGCTGTTCGAGCCGCGCACGAAGCGCGCGCCGATGGAGCGCTACGTGTTCATGACGCAGGCCGTGAGCGACGGCTATGGCGGGCTCGAGCACCGCGCGTCCACGGCGCTCATCTGCAACCGCACCGATCTGCCCGTGAAGGGCAAGCCCGAGCTGACGGACGGCTATCGCACCTATCTCGGCCTGTGCAGCCACGAGTATTTCCATACGTGGAACGTGAAGCGCATCAAGCCCGCCGCGTTCGCGCCGTACGACCTCACGCGCGAGGACTACACCTCGCTGCTGTGGCTCTTCGAGGGCTTCACCTCGTACTACGACGACCTGATGCTGGTGCGTAGCGGCCTGATTTCCGTCGACGATTACTTCGGCCTCCTCGGCAAGACCGTCGGCGGCGTGCTGCGCGGTGCGGGGCGCCTGAAGCAGAGCGTCGCCGAAAGCTCGTTCGACGCATGGGTCAAGTACTACCGCCAGGACGAGAACGCGTCGAATGCGATCGTGAGCTACTACACGAAGGGCTCGCTGGTCGCGCTCGCGTTCGATCTCGCGATCCGCGCGGAGACCAGCGGCCGCAAGTCACTCGATGACGTGATGCGTCTCCTGTGGCAGCGCTATGGCCGCGACTTCTATCGCGGCAAGCCGGTGGGCGTGGGCGAGGACGACGTCGAGGCGCTGATCGCCGAAGCGACGGGCGTGGAGCTGGGCGGCCTGTTCGCCGATGCGGTGCGCGGCACGCGCGACCTGCCGCTCGCGACGCTGTTCGAGCCGTTCGGCGTGAAGCTCGACGGCGAGCCTGAACGGGGCGCGAAGCCGTCGCTGGGCGCGCGCCTGCGCGGCGGCGCCGAGGCGACGCTCGCCGTGGTCTACGAGGGCGGCGCGGCGCAAAAGGCGGGACTCTCGGCCGGCGACGCGCTCGTCGCGCTCGACGGCCTGCGCGTGACCGGCGCGAATCTCGACACGCTGCTCGCGCGCTATCAGCCGGGCGCCAAAGTGGAAATCCACGCGTTCCGGCGCGACGAGCTGCGCATCGCGCGCCTGACGCTCGACGCGCCCGAGATCGCGCGCTACAAGCTCAGCGTCGCCGACAAGCGCCCGGCGCCGCGCGCGCTGCGCGAGCGCTGGCTGGCGGTCTGATCGCAGGCGAGGCGGGCGCGCGCGGCCCGCTTCCGGCTAGCAGGAATCAGCAAAGGCGGCGCGGCGATCCGGCCCCGCCGCCTTGGTTTTTTGGGGGGCTTCGCGATTGTTCTATCGCTGCAACAATCCGTCACCGGCGGCCTACTTTTTCGGCGCGCGGCAAAAAATCACAATGCCTTCACTCGCGCAACGTTGCGCAACTGAGACCCGAAGGAGCCACCATGACCACCATCCTGCAAATCAATTCCGCCGCCCGCTCGCAAGGCGCCCAGTCGACGCTGCTCGTCAACGAATTGACGAGCCGGCTGCAACAATCGAATCCGGGCGCGAAGGTCGTTACGCGCAACCTGCAAGCCGATCCGCTGCCCCACCTCGACGACGCCGTGCTCGGCGCGTTCTTCACGCCGGCCGAGCAGCGTACGCCGGAGCAGCAAGCCATTGCCGCGCGCAGCGAAGCGCTGATCGCCGAACTGCAAGCCGCGGACGTCATCGTGATTGGCGCGCCGCTCTATAACTTCGGCATCTCGTCGCAGCTGAAGACGTACTTCGACTGGATCGCACGCGCCGGCATCACGTTCCAGTACACGGCGAACGGCCCGGAAGGCCTCGTGAAGGGCAAGAAGGTGTTCGTGGTCTCGGCACGCGGAGGCAAGTATCATGGCACCCCGCACGACAGCCAGACGCCGTACCTGAAGTCGTTCCTCGGCTTCCTCGGCATGACCGACGTGAACTTCATCTATGCCGAAGGCCTGAACATGGGGCCGGAGGCAGCCAGCGCAGCGCTCGCGAGCGCGCGTGAGGCGATTGCGGCGGCTTAAGCGGCTGCATATTGCCTGTGATGCGGTGTTTAGTTGTGCCGCATCGCATGCTGTAAATAAAAAACGCCACGAAGATCGCTTCGTGGCGTTTTTTATTGTGCGGGAATGGTGTGCGGGCGCGGCGCTTCAGGCCAGCACTTCGGCGGTGTCCGGCAGGCGCCAGTCGATCGGCGCGCGGCCATGCGCCGTCAGATAGTCGTTGGCCTGCGCAAAGTGTCCGCAGCCGAGGAAGCCGCGATGCGCCGAGAGCGGCGACGGATGCGGTGCCTCCAGGACGCAATGTTCGCCCGTGCCGAGGAGCGCGCGCTTGTTCTGCGCATGGGCGCCCCAGAGCATGAAAACGAGATGCTCGTGACGCGTCGCGAGCTCGTGGATCAGCGTGTCGGTGCAGCGCTCCCAGCCGCGCTTCGCATGGCTCGCGGCGTTCGCACGCTCGACGGTGAGCACCGTGTTGAGCAGCAGCACGCCCTGGCGCGCCCACGCATCGAGACAGCCGTGAGCGGGCGCCGCGATGCCGAGGCTTGCCGCGATCTCCTTGAAGATGTTGCGCAGCGAGGGCGGCGGGCGCACCGCGGGCGGCACCGAGAACGCGAGGCCATGCGCCTGCGGCGTGCCGCGGTCCTCGCCGTGATACGGATCCTGGCCGAGGATCACCACTTTCACTTCGTCGGGCGAGGTGAGGCGCAGCGCGCGGAATACATCGGCGGGATAGACGGTCTTGCCCGCGGCACGCTCGTCGTCGACGAACCGGCATAGCGGCGCGTAGGCGTCGCTCGCGACGAACGGCGAGAGCAATTCGCGCCACGCGGCGGGCAGCGCGGCGAACTGGTCTTCGAGACGCGTGATCGCGGCGCTCGATGCGGGCTTTTCGGAGGACATGACGGCTGCGGATGGGCTGGCGGACATCGGGCTGGCTACGGATGCGGGGAATTCGTCGTCGTCGAACAGCGAGAAGATCGTGATCTGGCGCGGATCGACTTCGGGCGCGGACGTTTCGTCGAGCGTGGCTAGCGCCGCTTCCAACGGTTCGTCGTCGAAGAGCGAGGCTTGCACCGGCGGCGCGGCGCGCGTGTGTTTCGTGGAGGTCATGGGCGGCAAGTGTCGCAAGAATCGCGCGGCGATTCAATCGGGCTGGGCTTGGTTCGGCTCGGCTCGCGAACGGCGGCGCGCGCCGCGTCGCGTTCAGCCTTCGCGCAGCTTGTAGCCGCGTTGCGCCTTGCTGATGTCGTCGGGGGCGAGGCCCGGCAGCGCTTTCGTCAGCACGTCGGCGAGCGTGTGCAGCGCGGCCTCGTCGCCGCCTTTGAGTTCGAGCTCGATTTCGCAGATCGGCGCGCGGCGCATTTCGCCGTTCACGTCCGCGGTGATCTCGCCTTGATCGACGGCCGCTTCCACCTGCGCGCCATCGACTTCGAGCGTCCACAGCGTGCGCGTGAAATCGGTGCGAAAGAGGGGAATCAGCGTGGCGGCAGCTTGCGTGAGCGCCGTCGAGACGCCCGCCTCATCGCATTCCTGCAACAGCCGCCCGATCTCGAGCGCCTCGCCCGCCACGGGCATTTCCCACTCGTGGCGCTCGTGCAGCCCGCTTTGCGCCGCGCCCACGGTCTTGAACGTCTGCAGCCAGCCTTCGGGCGCGCGGCGCAGCCGCAGCGCGCTTTTCGCGCGTGCGAGCGCGAGCGACGGCGTGTCGAAGTAAATGTTCTCCAGCCTGATGGCGCGGCCCGGCGCGCCGGCGCGCGTCTCGAACAGACGCAGCGCCGCGTCCACCTGGTCGCGCGGCAGCGCGAGCTTGATTTCGCGTTCGATGGCCATCGCGCCGCCCGATCAGAAGAACATGCGCGCGAGTTCCGCGCCGGGCTGCTCCGCGCGCATGAACGCCTCGCCCACGAGGAACGTGTGCACGGAGAGCGCGCGCATCTTCTCGACGTCGGCGCGCGAGAGAATGCCCGACTCGGTCACGACGATGCGGTCTTCGGGCACGTCGTCGAGCATGTCGATGGTGGTTTGCAGCGTGGTCTCGAAAGTGCGCAGATTGCGGTTGTTGATGCCGATGAGCGGCGTCTTCAACGTGAGCGCATGCTCGAGCTCTTCGCGATCGTGCACTTCGACGAGCACCGCGAGGCCCAGCGAATGCGCGAACGCTTCGAGGTCGCGCATCTGGCCCGGTTCGAGCGCGGCGGCGATCAGCAGGATCGCGTCGGCGCCCATCGCGCGCGCTTCGAGGATCTGATACGGATCGACGATGAAGTCCTTGCGCAGCACCGGCAGCTTGCATGCGGCGCGCGCGGCTTCGAGATACGCGGCGCTGCCCTGGAAGAACTGCACGTCGGTGAGCACGGAAAGGCACGCGGCGCCGTGTTCGGCATACGAGCGCGCGATTTCGGCGGGCTCGAAGTTTTCGCGCAGCACGCCCTTCGATGGGCTCGCCTTCTTCACTTCGGCGATCACGGCCGCCTGGCCGTTGTCGTGCTTCGCGCGCAATGCGCCGACGAAATCGCGCAGGTCGCGCGCGCTCGCCTCCAGACGCAGTTCTTCGAGCGGTGCGCTCTGCTCGGCGGCGCGCACTTCTTCGCGCTTCACCGCAATGATTTTTTCGAGGATGTCGCTCATGGTGTTATGCAAAAATCGGGCAAAAACGGTGCTGGATCACAGGCGGATCAGCGCTTGAACTGTTGCGTGAAGCGTACCAGTTCGTCGACTTTGGCGCGCGCGCGGCCGCTTGCGAGGGTTTCGCGCGCGAGCGCGATGCCGTCGGCGATCGAGTTCGCGACGTTGGCCGAATAGAGCGCCGTGCCCGCATTGAGCGTGACGATCTCGCGCGCCGTGCCCGGCTCGTTCGAAAGCGCGCCGAGCAGCATCGCCTTCGATTCGTCGGCGTTTTCGACCTTGAGCGAACGGTTCGAGACCATTTGCATGCCGAAGTCTTCGGGATGGATCTCGTACTCGCGGATCTGGCCGTCCTTGAGTTCGCCCACGAGCGTGGCCGCGCCGAGCGAGACTTCGTCCATGCCGTCCTTGCCGTACACCACGAGCACGTGCCTGGCGCCGAGACGCTGCATCACGCGCACCTGGATGCCGACGAGGTCGGGGTGGAACACGCCCATCAGCTGATTGGGCGCGCCGGCCGGATTCGTGAGCGGCCCGAGGATGTTGAAGATCGTGCGCACGCCCAGCTCGCGGCGCACGGCGGCGATGTTCTTCATCGCGGGATGATGATTGGGCGCGAACATGAAGCCCATGCCCGTTTCGGCGATCGACGCGGCCACCTGGTCGGGCTGCAGGTCGATGTTCACGCCGAGCGCTTCGAGCACGTCCGCGCTGCCCGACTTGCTCGAGACGCCGCGGTTGCCGTGCTTGGCGACCTTCGCGCCCGCCGCTGCCACGACGAACATCGACGCCGTGGAAATATTGAAGGTGTGCGAACCATCGCCGCCGGTGCCGACGATGTCGATGAAGTTCGAGTTGTCCTTCACCTCGACGTGATTCGCGAATTCGCGCATCACGGTCGCGGCCGCCGCGATCTCGCCGATGGTTTCCTTCTTCACGCGCAAGCCCGTGATGATGGCCGCCGAGAGCACGGGCGAGAGCTCGCCGCGCATGATCATGCGCATGAGGTGCAGCATCTCGTCGTGGAAGATTTCGCGGTGCTCGATCGTGCGTTGCAGCGCTTCTTGCGGGGTAATGGACATGGCCGTGGCTCCTTTGCTCCGGTTATGCGCTGCGCGCCTTCGACTGCTTCAGGAAGTTCTCGAAGAGCGCGTGGCCGTGCTCGGAGAGGATCGATTCCGGATGGAACTGCACGCCTTCCACTGCAAGCTCGCGGTGACGTACGCCCATGATCTCGCCGTCGTCGGTCCATGCCGAGACTTCGAGGCAGTCGGGCAGCGACTCGCGCTCGATCGCTAGCGAGTGATAGCGTGTCACGTTGAAATGCTTCGGCAGGTCGGCGAACACGCCCTTGCAGTCGGTTTCGATCTGGCTCACCTTGCCGTGCATGATGGTCTTCGCGCGCACGACGCGCCCGCCGAACGCCTCGCCGATGGCCTGATGGCCGAGGCACACGCCGAGAATCGGCGTCTTGCCTGCGAATTCGCGCAGCACGTCGAGTGTGATGCCCGCGTGCTGCGGGTTGCTCGGTCCGGGCGAGAGGCAGATGCGCTCCGGGTTGAGCTTGCGGATTTCGTCGAGCGTGATTTCGTCGTTGCGATACGTGTGGACGTCTTCGCCAAGCTCGCCGAAGTACTGGACGATGTTGTAGGTAAACGAATCGTAATTGTCGATCATGAGCAACATGGTCTTGTCTCCGCTCAGAAGTCGCTGTCGAGGCCGTCCTGCACCTGCTCGGCGGCGCGCAGCACCGCGCGCGCCTTGTTCTCGGTTTCCAGCCATTCGGACTCGGGCACCGAATCGGCGACGATGCCCGCCGCGGCCTGCACGTACAGATTGCCGTTGTGAATGAGGCCGGTGCGGATCGCAATCGCGAGATCCATCTCGCCGTTGAACGAGAGATAGCCGACCGCGCCGCCGTAGAGACCGCGCTTGACCGGTTCGAGCTCGTCGATCAGTTCCATCGCGCGCACCTTGGGCGCACCCGAGAGCGTGCCGGCCGGGAAGGTCGCGCGCAGCACGTCGAAGTTGTTCATGCCGGGCTTGAGCTTGCCTTCGACGGAACTCACGATGTGCTGCACGTGCGAGTATTTTTCGATGACCATCTGATCGGTCACGGCCACCGAACCGATCTCGGCGATGCGGCCCACGTCGTTGCGCGCGAGGTCGATCAGCATCACGTGCTCGGCGATCTCCTTCGGATCGTTGAGCAGCTCGGTCGCGAGCTCGGCGTCGCGCTCGGGCGTGTTGCCGCGCGGACGCGTGCCCGCGAGCGGACGGATCGTCACGATGCGGTCCTCGCCGCGCTGCTCCTGGCGCACCAGGATCTCGGGCGAGGCGCCCACCACGTGGAAGTCGCCGAAGTTGTAGTAGTACATGTACGGCGACGGGTTCAGCGAACGCAGCGCGCGATAGAGCGACAGCGGATTGTCGCGATACGGCTTGCTGATGCGCTGGCCGACCTGCACCTGCATCAGCTCGCCCGCGGCGACGTATTCCTTCGCCTTGCGCACGGCGGCGAGGTAATCGTCCTTCTTGAACTCGCGATAGGTCTCGGTGCGCACGCTCGCCGACGTAACCGGCGGCTGCACCGTCGTGCGCAGGCGTTGCTTGAGTTCGCGCAGGCGGTGCCTGGCCTTCGTGTAGGCCTCGGGCGTCTGAGGATCGGCGTAGACGATCAGGTAAAGCTTGCCCGCGAGATTGTCGATGACCGCGACTTCTTCGGTCAGCAGCAGCTGGATATCGGGCAGGCCGAGGTCGTCGGGCGGGCAGGTATCGGCGAGCTTTTTCTCGATGTAGCGCACCGCGTCGTAGCCGAAGTAGCCCGCGAGGCCGCCGCAGAAGCGCGGCAGGCCGGGGCGCTGCGCGACCTTGAAGCGCGCCTGGTATTGCGCGATGAATTCGAGCGGATCGCCGTCGTGGGTTTCCGTGACCTGGCCGTCGCGCACGACTTCCGAGACGCCATTGCGCGTGCGGATCAGCGAGCGCGCGGGCAGGCCGATGAACGAGTAGCGCCCGAAACGCTCGCCGCCCACCACGGATTCGAGCAGGAACGAGTTGGCCCCGCCGCGCTCGGGCTGCGCGAGCTTCAGATACAGCGAGAGCGGCGTTTCGAGATCGGCGAGCGCTTCGGCGATCAGCGGGATGCGGTTGTAGCCCTCGTTGGCGAGGGACTGGAATTCGAGTTCGGTCATGTTCCGATCCTGTGCGTGCTGCCGGTCGCGACGTCGGGTGCGGGCCCAGTGCGGCTCAAAAAGGGGCGCGGCGTGTGCGCGATGGCGTCTGTTTTGAGTGCTTGATTGCGCTGGCGATCGTTTGCGGCTCGCTCGTTGCTCATGCTGCCCGGCATCGCAAACGCGCTTGCCAGGCCAGTTGCGGCATCGCGGCGACGGGTGCGAGGCCCAGGCGTTAGCGTGCCCTGGCAGGTGGGCGGCGTCGAGGACAACTTACGAACGACGAAACCACACGCAAGGACAGCGAAGCACCACGGCCGGACCCGCCGACGGGTTAGCGCAACAATTTATAGAGTCGAGACACGCGCGAAACGCGCAGCGAAGTAAAAAACGGAGCTGAAGAAGGGCTTGCGCGAGGGCAGCGAAACTTCAGCGAACCTCGGGAGAGGTTAGCGCGACCAGCGACGCCAGGGCCAGGCTCCCCGGTCGATGCTGCTCAGACTCCGTTTTTTATTCAGAAACATGAGGGTAAGGTGACGGTAAGTACGGGACTCAGGTCAGAAGATTGTGCGCTGCGACAGCCTTGGCGGCGTCGAGCAGCGTGGCAACTATACCATCCGACTCAATTTTTTGTACAGGCTGGCCGTGATTGTAGCCGTACGGCACCGTGAGCGTGGCCATGCCGGCCGCACGGCCCGCAAGCGCATCGTTCTCCGAATCGCCGATGGCCACCGCCGCTTGCGGCGGCACGGAGAGACGCTCGCACGCGGTGAGCATGGGCAGCGGGTCGGGCTTTTTCTTCGGCAGGCTGTCGCCGCCCAGCACGACCTCGAAGTACTGCACGAGACCGTATTGCTGCAGCAGCTCGACCGCGAAGCGATGCGGCTTGTTGGTCACGCACGCGAGCTTGATGCCCGCGTCGCGCAGCGCGGCAAGACCCGCCTCCACGCCCGGATACAGACGCGTGTGGCGGCCGTTGATCTTCGCGTACTCGTCCTGATAGAGCGCGAGCGCTTCGTCGAAGCGCGCCTCGGCGTGCCCGGCGTGAAAGCGCGGCGCGAGCACGCTGCGGATCAGATGCTCCGAGCCCTTGCCCACGTAGCCCATCACTTCCTCGCGCGTGGTTTCTTCGGCGTCGAGCTGCGCGAGCATGCCGTTCAGGCCCGCGGCGAAGTCGTCGGCGGTGTCGACCATGGTGCCGTCGAGGTCGATCAGCGCCGCTTCGATGCGCGGCGCATTGAACCGGATCGGCGCACTCATTGCGCGTTGCCGGCGGGGGCGTTCACGCTCGCGAGCTGCGCGCGCATCTGGTCGATCACGGCCTTGTAGTCGGGCTTGCCGAAGATCGCCGAGCCCGCTACGAAGGTGTCCGCGCCCGCGGCCGCGATTTCGGCGATGTTGTCGACCTTCACGCCGCCGTCGACTTCGAGATGGATCTCGCGGCCCGTGCGCGCCGTGTAGGCGTCGATCTTCGCGCGCGCCTCGCGCAGCTTGTTGAGCGCTTCGGGAATGAACGACTGGCCGCCGAAGCCCGGGTTCACCGACATGATCAGGACGAGGTCGAGCTTGTCCATCACGTGGTCGAGGTAGTTCAGCGGCGTGGCCGGGTTGAACACGAGGCCGGCCTTGCAGCCGTGGTCGCGGATCAGCGAGAGCGTGCGGTCGATGTGATCCGAGCCTTCGGGGTGAAAGCTGATCAGGTTCGCGCCGGCCTTGGCGAAGTCGGGCACGATGCGGTCGACGGGGCGCACCATCAGATGCACGTCGATGGGCACGTTCACGTGTGGCCGGATCGCCTCGCACACGAGCGGGCCGATCGTAAGGTTCGGCACGTAATGATTGTCCATCACGTCGAAGTGGATCCAGTCGGCGCCGGCGGCGACGACGTTGCGGACTTCCTCGCCAAGACGCGCGAAGTCGGCGGAAAGGATGCTGGGGGCGATGCGGAATTGCGTCACGGCGGGAATCGGAAAACTGACGGAAAAACCGTATTTTACCGTCAGGCAGGCGGGCGGCTGGGCGCTGCGCGGCAGTTTCGTGCGCGGTTCGCCCGGGCTGTGCCGGGTTGCGGGTGCTGTCCGCATGAAGCAGAATGCACTTCCATATGTCCCGCGTGGCGGGATTGCGCGCCCCGGTGCCTTGCACGGAGGGCGTCTCGACGATGATGGCTACGCGTGCGCCGTGCGCGTGGCAGACGACCGTGATACCGGCCGAAAGGCCAGGCACCTGGAACAAGGATGAGCCAGTACGAATTCAGCGTGACCTCGCAGGTGCGCTACCTGCCCGAAGAATCGGACCCGGAGCGCAGGCAATACGCCTTCGCGTACACGCTGACCATTCGCAACACGGGCCAGGTGAGCGCACAGCTCATCGCGCGGCACTGGGTCATCACCGACAGCGAAAATCACGTGCAGGAAGTGAAGGGGCTCGGCGTCGTCGGGCATCAGCCGCTTCTGAAGCCGGGCGAGCAGTTCGAGTACACGAGCTGGGCCGTGATCGCCACGCCCGTGGGCACCATGCGCGGCGAGTACTTCTGCGTGGCCGAGGACGCCGAGCGCTTCGAGGCGCCCGTACCCGAGTTCGTCCTGCGCATGCCGCGCACGCTGCACTGAACCTCTTTGAACCGTTACCCGTATTCGCGGTCTGCTAGTCCTGACGCCGGTCGTGCGGGGCTCGCTTTTTCCTGCCTGACGCGGTCCACACAACGATGAAAATCAACAGGAACAGCGCGAGCAGCGCTTCCAGCCCAAATATGAGCATCGGGTATTGGTCGAGCAGATCTGACATGGTGGCATCCATCGAAAACAATGATTCCCGGCGGCGTTCGGGACGCAAACGGGGGCCTGGCATGAGCGCGGCGTCGGCACATTCGCCGGCGCGCGCGTTGGCGTCAGATTGTGCGCCAGAATCGCCCCGTCATTTCGGCGTGATGCCGGGATTAACGGTCGTGCGCGGGGTTGTGCGCGAGGGTGCGCACCGCCTTTTCGCAATTCGCGCGGGACACGGTGCGATGCAGCTTCGCGGCCGGGTTCCCGGTTGGATCGGCGCGCTTTCGCTGGCGGCATTGCTCGCAGCGTGCGGCGGCCCGAGCTACGTGCGCACCACCGCGCCCAAGGGCACGCCCACGCTGCCGGGGCAGATCGCCGCCGCGCGCCTCACGCCCGTTGCGTGGCAGCAGGTGCCGGGCTGGCAGGACGATTCGCTGATCGGTGCCACGGCGGCGCTGCGCGAGAACTGCACGCGGCTCGCGCGCGAGCCGCGCTGGCAGCGCGCGTGCGCGGCGGCCTCGCAACTCGACGATCTCGACGCTTCCGGCACCCGGACCTTTTTCGAGACCTACTTCACGCCCTATCAATTCGCCAACAATGACGGCACGCTGGATGGTCTCGTGACCGGCTACTACGAGCCGCTGTTGCACGGCTCGCGCACGCGTCACGGCGTCTATCAGACGGCGCTGTATCGCTGGCCTTCGGGCTATCGCGCGGGCGCCGCGCTGCCGCCGCGCGCGCAGCTCGAGCGCTCGGGTCTGCTGAACGGCAACGAACTCGTATGGGTCGACGATCCGATCGAGGCGTTCTTCCTGCAAGTGCAAGGGTCGGGCCGCGTCGTCATGGAAGATGGCAGCGTGATGCGCGTGGGCTTCGGCGGCACCAACAATCAGCCGTACAAATCGATCGGCCGCTGGCTGCTCGATCGCGGCGAGCTCACGCCCGCCCAGGCCACCATGCAGGGCATCAAGGCATGGGCGCGCGCGAATCCGACACGCGTCGATGCGCTGCTCGACACCAATCCGCGCTTCGTGTTCTTCCGCGAGATGCCGTCCGGCGAAAGCGCACCGCAAGGCGGCGCCGATGGCCCGATCGGCGCGCTGGGCGTGCCGCTCACGCCGGAGCGCTCGATCGCGGTCGACCCGTCGTCGATTCCGCTCGGCACGCCGGTCTTTCTTCAGACCACGCGCCCGCTCACGAACACGCCGCTCAACCGGCTCGTGTTCGCGCAGGACACGGGCACGGCGATCAAGGGCGGTGTGCGCGCCGACTATTTCTGGGGACTCGGCGACGACGCCGGCGATCTGGCCGGCAAGATGAAGCAGGGCGGCCGCATGTGGCTGCTGTTCCCGAACTCGTAAGCGTTGCGCCGAGGTGAGGACGTGAAAAAGCCGGCGATCTGAACAGACGCCGGCTTTTTCATTTTCGCGCGCCGATTGCGGGTTTTCAGCGCAATCCGTGCAATTGGTCGATCGACGCGCGACCTCCTGCACGGAGCGCGCACACAGGCGACGTACTTCGAGGCGACTTACTTCGGCCGCTTGTCGATCACGCGCCTCGCCTTGCCCACCGAGCGCTCGATGCCGTTCACATCGAGCACCTGGATCTTCGCGGTCACGCCGATCAGCGCCTTGATGTCATAGGCAAGCGCCTTGCTGGCTGCGTCGAGCGCGCCATAGTCGGGCGCGGTTTCGGGACACGGCTCGACGTTGAGCGTCATGACGTCCATCGGACCTTCCTTGGTCAGGACGATCTGATAGTGCGGCGCGAGCGCGGACTGCTTGAGCAGCAGCTCCTCGATCTGCGTGGGGAACACGTTCACGCCGCGGATGATGAGCATGTCGTCCGAGCGGCCCGTGATCTTTTCCATGCGGCGCATGGTGCGCGCCGTGCCGGGCAGCAGACGCGTGAGGTCGCGCGTGCGATAGCGGACGATGGGCAGCGCTTCTTTCGTGAGCGAGGTGAAGACCAGTTCGCCGAACTCGCCGTCGGGCAGCACTTCGCCCGTCTCCGGATTGATGATCTCGGGATAGAAGTGGTCTTCCCAGATCGTCGGACCGTCCTTGGTTTCCGCGCACTCGGAGGCCACGCCAGGACCCATCACTTCGGAGAGACCGTAGATGTCGACTGCCGTGATGCCCATGCGCTGCTCGATGGCCGTGCGCATGTCGTTGGTCCACGGCTCCGCGCCGAAAATGCCGATGCGCAACGAGCACGTGGCCGGATCGATGCCCTGGCGCTCCATTTCGTCGGCGATGGCGAGCATGTAGCTCGGCGTGACCATGATGATGTCGGGGCGGAAGTCCTGGATCAGCTGGACCTGCTTTTCGGTCTGGCCGCCGCCGAACGGGATCACCGTGAGGCCCGCGCGCTCCGCGCCGTAGTGCGCGCCGAGACCGCCCGTAAAGAGACCGTAGCCGTAGCTGATGTGCACCTTGTCGCCGCGACGCGCCCCCGCCGCGCGCACCGAACGCGCGACGAGATTCGCCCAGGTGTCGATGTCGCGCGCCGTGTAGGCGACGACGGTCGGCTTGCCGGTCGTGCCCGACGACGCGTGAATGCGCGAGATCTGGTCCTGTGGCACCGCGAACATCCCGAACGGATAGCTGTCGCGCAAATCCTTCTTGGTCGTGAACGGGAAGCGCGCGAGGTCGGCGAGCGACTTCAGTTCGGATGGATGCACGCCGGCTTCGTCGAACTTGCGGCGATAGACGGGCGAATTCTCGTACGCGTGATTGATCGACCATTTCAGCCGTTCGAGCTGAAGCGCCGCGAGTTCGTCGCGGCTGGCCGTTTCGATGGGCTCGAGCGGCAGCGTGGTAGTCATCGATGTCTCCTGAAACTTCACTGATTTCACTGATGGAATGCGGGTCATGCGGATCGCGGTGCGCCGCGTTACTCCGCAACGGGAATCACGTTGCCGCGAATCTGCGCGGACTTGCCTCTGAACATGGCGACGGCTTCGCCTGCGCGGTTCGTTACGCGGATGTCGTAGATGCCGTTGCGTCCCGAAAGCACCTGCTCGACGGCTTCGGCGGTGAGCACGTCGTCGGGCTGAACCGGCCGCAGGAATTCGATCGAGCAACCCGCGGCGACGGTGTTCACGTTGTACGAGTTACAGGCGAATGCGAAGGTCGAGTCGGCGAGCGTGAAGATCAGGCCGCCGTGGCAGATCTGATGACCATTGAGGAACTCGGGGCGCACGGCCATGGAGAGGCGCGCGTAGCCCGCGCGCACTTCGAGCAGTTCCATGCCGAGCGCGCGGCTGCAGCCGTCCGCTTCGTACATGGCTTGCGCCGTGGCGCGGGCGAGTTCGTCGGGCGTCATGCTGGCGAGCGCCGTGGCGGGCGTTGACATCGATGCGTTCATATCAACGGCCCTCGAAGCGCGGCGCGCGCTTTTCGATGAAGGCCTGCACGCCTTCTGCGTAGTCATGCGAGGCGCCCAGCTCGCGCTGCAGGTCGCGCTCGAGATCGAGTTGCGCATCGAGCGTATTCGTGGCCGAGGCGCGCAACGCTTCGCGCGTGGCGACGATGGCGCGTGTGGGCTGCTTCGCGAGTTGCGCGGCGAGCGCCGTGGCCGTCGTGGCGAGCTCGGCGTCGTCCGTCACCTGCCAGACGAGGCCCCAGCTTTCGGCTTTTTCGGCGCCGAGCTTCTCGCCCGTCATGGCGAGGCCGAGCGCGCGCGCCATGCCCACGCGCTTCGGCAGGAACCACGTGCCGCCCGAGTCGGGCACGAGGCCGATCTTCACGAACGCCTGAATGAAGCTGGCGGAACGCGCGGCGAGCACCAGGTCGCAGGCGAACGCGAGATTCGCGCCCGCGCCCGCCGCCGTGCCGTTGACGGCGGCGATGATGGGCATCGGCAGCGCTTGCAGGCGCTTGATCAGCGGGTTGAAATGCTCGTCGATCAGCGCGCCCAGGTCGGTCATTGCGCCGGGCGTGAAATCGAGGTCGGCGAGATCCTGGCCGGCACAGAAGCTGCGGCCCGCGCCGGTCAGCACCAGCGCGCGCGCGCCGGCTGCGGCCACTTCGTCGAGCGCCGCGGCGAGTTCGCGGTGCATGGCGCGCGTGAAGCTGTTGAGCTTGTCCGGGCGGTTCAGCGTGATCGTGGCCACGCGCGTGGGTGCGTCGATTTCGACGCGGATCGCATCGTAGGGCATCGTTGTCTCCTTGTTGGCCATGCCAGGCGCTGTATTGCCTGGCGTGGCCCCATGCAAAGCTGTCGGCCGCACCTGGCGCGGCGGGTCATTGCGCCGTTCCCCGGCGCGCTGCTCAGACGCGCTCGATCGCCAGCGCAATGCCCTGGCCGACACCGATGCACATCGTGCAAAGCGCGTAGCGCCCCTGGGTGCGTTCGAGCTGATGCAGCGCCGTCGTGACGAGCCGCGCGCCCGATGCGCCGAGCGGATGGCCCAGCGCAATGGCGCCGCCGTTCGGGTTCACGCGCGGATCGTCGTCGGCGATACCGAGTGCGCGCAGGACCGCGAGGCCTTGCGACGCAAATGCTTCGTTGAGCTCGATCACGTCGAACTGGTCGAGCGTCATGCCCAGCTGCTTGAGCAGCTTTTGCACGGCGGGCGCGGGACCGAAGCCCATGATGCGCGGCGCGACGCCGGCCGTCGTCATGCCGAGCACGCGTGCGCGGCGGCGCAGGCCGTACTGGGTCGCGGCTTCTTCGTTCGCGAGCAGCAGCGCGCAGGCGCCGTCGTTGACGCCCGAAGCATTGCCGGCCGTGACCGTGCCGTCGGGCTTCACTACGCCTTTGAGCTTGCCGAGCGCTTCGAGCGACGTTTCGCGCGGATGCTCGTCGAGCGTCACGCGCACAGGATCGCCTTTCTTTTGCGCGATCTCGACCGCGACGATTTCCTGGGCGAGCGTGCCGTCTTTCTGCGCCCGGGCGGCCTTCTGCTGGCTGCGCAGCGCAAACGCATCCTGATCGGCGCGGCTGATGTCGAACTCGACCGCGACGTTTTCCGCAGTTTCGGGCATCGAATCGATGCCGTATTGCTGCTTCATCAGCTTGTTCACGAAACGCCAGCCGATCGTGGTGTCGTAGACGGCGGCGTCGCGCGAGAACGCCGATGCGGCCTTGCCCATCACGAACGGCGCGCGCGTCATGCTTTCCACGCCGCCCGCGATCATCAGGCGCGCTTCGCCGGCCTTGATGGCGCGCGCGGCGCTGCCGATGGCGTCGAGGCCCGAGCCGCACAGGCGGTTGAGCGTGCCGCCGGGCGCCTCAGTGGGCAGGCCCGCGAGCAGTGCGGCCATGCGCGCGACGTTGCGATTGTCTTCGCCGGCCTGGTTGGCGCAGCCATAGAGCACGTCGTCGAGCGCGCTCCAGTCCACGTCGGGATTGCGCTCGACGAGCGCGCGAATGGGCACGGCGGCGAGGTCGTCGGCGCGCACGTCTTTCAGGGCGCCGCCGTAGCGGCCAAACGGAGTGCGAACCGCGTCGCAGATATAGGCTTCGGTCATCTCGGATTCCTGCTGCACGAGCGCGGAATTGCGCTCGTGCCGAACATGCTAGAGGGACGGGGAGTGGGGCGCCATTCGGCCAAACGGCATAGACCGTTTAGCCGACTGCAACCGGAGCCGCTTTCGGTTCAACATGAACGCGGCTCTGAACGACGCGGAAGCGGTTCGCCACGAATGCGGCGTCGGCCAGCGCGGCGTTTGCGGCCGGGTTCGCGCCGGTGCCGTGGAAATCCGAGAAAGCGGCGGACTGGTTCACGAACACGCCGCCCGTGAGGTTGATCGAGAGCGCCACGCCGCCGGTGATCGCGGCTTCGTGGGCGGCTTCGATCACGGCGTCGTCGGTGCTGTAGACCGAGAGCGTGAGCGCGCCGTGGTCGCGTGCGGTCACGCCGGCCAGATCGAGCGACTGCGCCGTCGAGTCGGTGGCGATCACGAACGAGATCGGGCCGAACCATTCGCGCGTGAACGAGACGGCGTCGCGCGCGGCATCGAGCGAGAGCACGAGCGGCGTGCGCACGCGTGCACCGGCGAATTGCGGATGTTCGAGCGACTGGCTGTCGGCCAGCACGGTGCCCAGCTTGCGCGCTTCGGCGATACGCGCCGTGACGCCGTCGTTCTGGATCGCGCCGAGCACTTCCACG
The DNA here is from genome assembly GCF_905220245.1 of Paraburkholderia sp. J63. Classification (NCBI taxonomy): domain Bacteria; kingdom Pseudomonadati; phylum Pseudomonadota; class Betaproteobacteria; order Burkholderiales; family Burkholderiaceae; genus Paraburkholderia; species Paraburkholderia sp. J63. The sequence goes on from NZ_CAJMZF010000013.1 coordinate 197,871, forward strand.
GCGCGGGCGGGATCGGCCACGAACTTCTGCACGGCGCCGGCGATCATCTGCGCGACGGCCTCGAAGCTCACGTGACCTTCGGCGGTCTGAATACCGTCGCGCGGCACATAGATGTTCTGCGGCGCCGTACACATCTGGCCCGAATAGAGCGAGAGCGAGAACGCGATGTTGCGCGCGGCGGCCTTCAGGTCGGCCACGGAATCGATCACGATCTGGTTCACGCCGGCCTTTTCGGTGTAGACCTGCGCCTGGTGCGCGTGCTGTTCGAGCCAGTCGCCGTTCTGCGTGCTGCCGGTGAAGTCGATCAGCTTGATCTCGGGGCGCAGCGCGAGCTGCTGAACGAGCGCGCCGTCGTTGGGATCGGTGGCGAGCAGCGTGACCACGTTCGGATCGAAACCGGCTTCGCGCAGCACCTCGCGCGCGATGCGCACGGTGACGGCGAGCGGCAGGATCGCGCCCGGGTGCGGCTTGACGATGACCGTGTTGCCCGTCGCCAGATCGGCGAACAGGCCGGGGTAGCCGTTCCAGGTCGGGAATGTGCAGCAGCCGAGCACGAGACCGGTGCCGCGCGGCACGACGGTGAAGCGCTTTTGCATCGCGAGCGGCGGATTCTTGCCTTGCGGTTTTTCCCAGTGCGCGTCGGCGGGAATGCGGCGCAGCTGGTCCCACGCGTAGGTCACGGCCTCGAGCGCGCGGTCCTGGGCGTGCGGGCCGCCTGCCTGGAAGGCCATCATGAACGCCTGGCCCGTCGTGTGCATCACGCTGAAGGCAATTTCGAAGCTCGCGCGGTTCAGGCGTTCGAGGATTTCGAGGCTCACGCCCACCCACGCCTGCGGGCCAGCGGCGCGCCAGTCGCGCTGCGCCTTTTGGGCGGCTTCGATGAGTTGATCGGGCGTCGACTTCGGATAGCGGGCACCGAGCGCGAAGCCGAACGGCGAGCTCTCGCTGCCTACGGTTTCGCCGGTGCCCGGCTGGTCGAGTTCGAAGGTGCGATTCAGGTGTGCCTTGAACGCGGCTTCACCATCTGCGCTCGCAGATTCACCGTACACTTTGGGGCTCGGCATTTCGGCGAACGGGCTCCAGTAGCCACGCGTCTCGATAGCGGCAAGCGCTTTTTGCAGCACGGCTTCGTGCTTGGCGAACAACGGATGTGTCATGGCGCAACGTTGATTGAGAGGTTTGGAGGAGGCCCGTGTCAATTAATTGACCGACCGGTTGGTTGGTGAATGTTAGCATTAGTCAAACTTCGGCGTAAAAAATTTTTTTAGGGACTTTTCTTTGATGGAAGGAGGACGTATGGGGTACGAAAACATCCTGGTCGAGACGCGCGGCAAAGTCGGCCTGATCACGTTGAACCGCCCGAAGGCGCTCAACGCGCTGAACGATGCGTTGATCGACGAAGTGGGCGCGGCGCTGAAGGCGTTCGATGCGGACGAGGGCATCGGTGCGATCGTCATTACTGGCAGCGAGAAAGCGTTCGCGGCGGGCGCCGACATCGGCATGATGGCGAGCTACAGCTTCATGGATGTCTACAAGGGCGACTACATCACGCGTAACTGGGAGACGATCCGCACGATCCGCAAGCCGATCATTGCCGCCGTCGCGGGCTTTGCGCTGGGTGGCGGCTGCGAGCTGGCGATGATGTGCGACATCATCCTTGCCGCGGACACCGCGAAGTTTGGGCAGCCTGAAATCAAGCTGGGCGTGATTCCGGGCGCGGGCGGCACGCAGCGCCTGCCGCGCGCGGTATCGAAGGCCAAGGCGATGGATCTGTGTCTGACCGCGCGCATGATGGATGCGGCGGAGGCGGAGCGTGCGGGGTTGGTGTCGCGCGTGATTCCTGCGGCGGATCTCCTGAACGAAGCGCTTGCCGCGGCCACGACGATCAGCGAGTACTCGCTGCCCGCTGTCATGATGGCCAAGGAGGCGGTGAATCGTGCGTACGAAACGACGCTCGCCGAAGGGGTGCACTTCGAGCGCCGTATGTTCCACTCGCTCTTTGCGACCGAGGATCAGAAGGAGGGGATGGCGGCCTTCGTGGAGAAGCGCAAGCCTGTATTCAAGAACAAGTAAGTAGCGATAGCGTGGGCGCCGCCGGCGTGAGCGGGCGGCAAT
>NZ_CAJMZF010000014.1:0-176240 GCF_905220245.1 Paraburkholderia sp. J63
CTTATTATTTCCATGCGATCTGCCAAGGAGGGCTTGACGTGTTCATAAAGCAATTGCTTGAGTTTAACTCCTCAAGAGTGAGGCTCTATGAAGTAAATCAGAAGTTTGCCGAGGCGATTCCAATTGGCGCCACGGTATTGGATGCTGGGGCAGGGGAGGCACCGTATAAGGTACTCCTGAAGCACGCGAACTACGAGTCGGCAGATTTTGAGATGGTCGACAAGGTCTACGCCAGGTCGACCTATGTGTGTGATCTTAAGGAAATTCCAGTTGAAGATCGTCGTTACGACTTCGTGCTTTTTAATCAGGTCATGGAACATCTTCCGGACCCGCGGTCGGTTCTTTTAGAATTATTCCGCGTTATGAAGCCCGGCGCACGTCTACTTTATACCGCGCCGCTCTTTTATGAGGAGCATGAGCAACCATACGACTTCTATCGATATACATCATTTGGAATTCATCATATGTTTTCTGGCACAGGATTTATTGTTGAAAAAATTGACTGGCTAGAGGGCTACTACGGAACCATTGGTTATCAGATGAATCGCATGCACGCATATATGCCGCGGCGCCCATCTTTAATCGCCAAAGGACTTTTGGGATGGCTTCTCAGTCCAGTGATGATATTGGTAAAAATTCAGATGGGCGTGTTGAGTATATTGTTTCACTGGTTGGAAATAAAATCGAAATATACGCGTGCGGGGTATCCGAAGAATTACGTGGCAATTGTTCGAAGGCCCGAATGAACCTGCGTCGAACGAAAATAAGACTTCCGTTCGCACTAGCCTTAATACTAAATATGTGGATGTCTTTCCGTACGAGCGCTACGAAATTTGTGAGCTTGACCATGCAAAGCGTACAAACCATCCACTCTAGCGTCAAAATTGATAGTTGATATTACGTTGGGGAATTTACTTATTGTGTTGGGAATTGTTTTTGTTTTCGTGGTACCTGTGTGAGCTGCGGGGGGGAATTGCAACCCGCTTGGGAGATGAGGTGGCGGTGTGGTTGCCGGGCTGAGGAAACTGGCTTCTACGGGGGCATCGCTCTGGAAACAAACGCATGCGGCCAAACTGGAGAATACAGCCGTATACTCAATACTGGTTTTCAGACGTAACGTCTACGAATGCGCTTTGGTAGATATATGCAATGATGACGCCAGCTCATTTGGTATTTTTTATTGGGCAGCAGTGGTTGTTCTATAGCTTGGTATGCATTGATTGTGGTTGTTTAAGCCATTTCAAATTGGTTTTTGGCTAATTCAGGGAGTATATTTATGCGCGATGAATTATTTCCGGAGCTCAATTCTACCCAAATTCATGCCGATGCCAGATTGTTTGCGAATCGATATGATTTATTATCGTCAATGATATTCGCAAAGGGAGGGGTGATTGCGGAGATTGGCGTAGCGGCTGGGTCATTTTCTCAATTTATATTGGAGGCATTGAATCCGGAAGTGTTTTATGCATTGGATACATTTGGCATGCACAAATATCCCATGTATTGGGGGGAGCCGTCTGAGATAAAATTCAAAGGAATGACTCATCTTGATTTTTACAGGGAGCAGTTCCTTTCTCGTGGGGATCAGGTGAAGACAATTCAGGGACTCAGCTACGAGACATTGCCGCTGTTTCCTGATAATTTTTTTGATCTGATTTATGTGGATGCGGGTCACAGCTATGATGAGGTAAGGCGAGATGCGTGGATTGCTCGAGACAAAATTAAATTTAATGGGGTATTAATATTTAACGATTATACTATGTATGATCAACGTGCTGGCGAGTCTTACGGGGTCGTGCAAGCCGTTAATCAATTAATTGTGGAAGATGGCTGGGTCGTAACGGGGTTCGCTCTCCACAAGGACATGTTCTGTGATATTGCTATTCGCAAACCAGATGCATCGTAACTATCTCAATTCGTTCGGGATGGTTGGGGTAGAGGTTGTGTGAAACGAATGTGGTCGCCTGAGCTGAATCAACTTGTTGACGCAGGAGGCAAAGATGAGACGATTTGTTGAAGGCGCGGACCGCAAACAACCAACGCTATTGCCGGAGTGCCTTGATGACTTCGTCCCAAGGACAATCGATCCGGGCGGCACTCGCAACGTGTGCCGACGCTTCGTGACGACATGTCGTGACCTTGGAGCGTGTTAGGAACTTTGGATAATTGGCGCAGCATGAACGAGCATCAACATGGCGAAGACGACGAAGTGCAGACCTGCCGAGGTTTCGGGCAGGCGCTTGTAGTCGCGAGCCAGTCGCCGGAACCGGTTGAGCCAACCGAACTGCGCTCGACCATCCAGCGACGCGGCAGCAGCACGAAGCCCTTTTTCGCCTCGGATACCAGGTCCGACTGAAAGTGCCTAACACCCTTAGGATTTTTACGCAAGCGGTTGCGGCCGTCGACAGCGGCAAGTTCAAGGCAGTCAATGGCCCTGACCAGAACTTCACGCCCAACAGATAGGGCGGGTCACGGGCAATATACAGGTACCTCTCCGTTGAAAAAGCGCCACTTTGCTGAGGCTGCGTACATAGTGGAGCAGTGCCTGTCCGCATTGTTCGCTCAGGAGTAAGCGCATTCCGCTCCTTATCGGCGCATTCGTCGATAAGAGCACGAAACGGCGCTTGCGGTGATGCAATTATTTAGGCGGGATGGCCAACCTGACGCAATGATGATTCGACGCTGAACGGTCGAACACATGTTCGGCACTCTCACGCACTGGGTGGATTGGGCCCATTTCCAGATTCGCGGGCTTGGCGGCCGTGTTGCAGCCGAAATGGATTTGCAAGTGCTGGTATACAAAATCGAGCGCGTCGTAGGGATTCTGGGATTCGCAGACGCAACGCGGGCGAAGAAATTGGCAGGTGCGGGGGCCGCCTGACATTCCCACTTCTCGACAGAAACCACACGTCCATCGACCTGCGCTCCTTCATCCCGGAGCCTCTTCCATCTCCAGCTCAACCGGAGATACGTCTTTGCCGCCTCGCCGAGCCTGGCTAACCGATGAGCCGTGAAGCCATTGTCCCGCAGTCAAATCGCCGTCCCAGCGAAATCCGTTGACATCGAGATCAATGGCCTCTGCGGGATGGACGTCGAACAGACCGTCCCGCAGAGATTGGGCAACAGCCATTCTCGCCAAATCTTCGGCATCTGCATGGAGCACCGAGTCGCCGCTTCCTCTAGGCACAATGAGGCAAAACGGTCTTTTTTGCGATCCAATCCTGATGAACGTCACGCTGATGTGATGAACCACGATGGCGCTGTATCTTGCCTCCTGATCTTTAAGTCCCCGTGTGCAAAACTTGAATTCTGTTGTTCTCATTTTTTTTGATCCACCCTCTGCACGAGTACCCTGGCTCGTGTTTCGCTGGCCCAATAGCCGACGCGAATTGGTTGTGGAGAATACTATGGCAATGGTTCTGCAGAAGCAATTTTGCGTTTATTGATTGAACCCGCACCTCGGTCCATTTATCTTTGCGCGCCAGCTACCTGAACGGCCCTGGTTCACTTTGCAAAACGTTTGCGTGGAAGAAATAAACGTATATTCCAGTAATTTAATGAGGCGAAAAAATCTTTCTGGGAAGTGCAGCCGCTTCATTAAAATTCTGACGATGTCGGGTTATAGCAACGGCGGGTTCAACACGAGACGAACAGAACGCGCTACTCAATGCGCAGCGAGGTCGGAAGTGGCAGGGAAAAATACGATGCACCACCTCCAGATCTTCAGGACACCTGCCTACTGCGTCAGCACGACCTGCGTATAGCCAGTCCCGCTGCCACCCGAGGTCTGACACTGCAACGCTACGACCATGTTCGTGTACTTGCAGTCCTCGCCGTAACCGGGGCTCGACGCGCCGATCTGCGAGCAATGCGACGAAGGGCCGTAGTACAGCTCGCCCGGTCCTTCGCCACCGGCATCGTCCCACCAGAAGACGGCGGCGGGCGCCGCACCGGTGGACGTATTGCCGAGAGCGGAAAGCTGCGCACAGGTGGGCGCCGAATACTGCGCACCGCCCGATGTCATGTTGAAGCACGTGCCCTGCGCGGCCGATGGCGCCGAAGACTTGTTCGTGATGCCATTCATGTAGGTCTTCGTCACGGCCGAGCCTGTCTGGACGTACAGCGAACAGTTGCCGGTTCCCGCCTTGCTCGTGCGGTACTGTGTCGTGCACTTGTACTGGGCGACGGTAGTGCTTGGAGTCGTCTTCGTCGTTGTGGTCGATCCGTAGTTCGATTGCTGCGTGGTGGTAGTCTGACCGACCGTCGTTTGCGAGCTTACCGTGGAGCACCCCGAGCCCGATGTGCCCGGCGGGTTGGGGCCGAAGACCATCGTCAACTGGTCATAGCCCGAAGGCAGGTTGGAGCCCGATCCGGTAATCGTTTTGCCATTCGGATAGAGCGTGCTCGCAGGCAGCGTCAGGGTATAGGACGCGAGGTTGTAGCTGCTGCTGGTGCTCTGCGTGGTAGAGCCATACTGGGTCACGCTCGTCTGGGTCGTTGTGGTGTTGATCGTCACGTTCGCCATGTACGTGTAATTCGAGAGTTCGCTTGGCGACTGTCCGTTCATCAGTAACGACGAATAGAACGTCTGGGACGAGCCGTTTGGCGCGCCGTAGGAGTTCGCACCCTGCAAGGCGCTTGTGCCCGTTCCCTTGATGCCGCAGGTCGAATTACCGACGTTGCCGTTGGTGTCATTGCGGAGCATGAGCCCGAGCGGCTGGTTCACCGAAAAGGTCGGTATCGTTTGGGACGGCAGCGTGCCGAGCGTGGTGCCCGCCGCATAGGTCGTGTAAATCTCGTAGTAGTTCTGCAGATTGAAGGCCGGTACGCTGGAATAGTCATAGCCGGTCTTGCTCGCATTCTGCGGCACCTGGTAGAGATAGACAGTGTTGCCGTCGCAGGCGCTGTAGGTCTGAGTCGGGAATTTGAGGTTTGCCGACACCACCGGGTTGGCCGCAGTGGCTTTGGCGCTGATCGTTGCCATCGCGGGCGCGACCAGTGCCATCAAGGTCGTCTGCACGTTGGCGGTGGCGCTTACGGTCACGGTGAGCGCCTGCGCGTTGCCGAGCACTGGATTGATCGTGCCGCTCGCGTTGGTCGTGACGGTGGGCGCGGAAACGGAGAGGCTGACCGGCAAGATCGCGCGGTTGAAGTAGTTGGTGGCCACAGTGACAGCCTGCGCCGACTGCGTGGAGTCGAGGAATGCCGCGGCGCCCGCGAGCGCCGCCTCGTCCACAGCGTTTTGCAGGTCGGAGCGGAACTGCACCATGCGCGCGAAGTCAACCGCTACGCCAACGGCGAGCAGCAGTGGAATCAGAAGCACCAGCAGCATGATGCTGGATACGCCGCGCTGGCGCGCACGCGGCGAAAGCGCAAAGCGTGCGAGACGTGCGGATGGCGCGGCGTGCATACACGGGCGTGGCTGCGGGGCTTTCACAGGATCGGTTCTCAAGTGCACGGCGAGCCGCAGGCGATCACGCCATTGCTGCGCGGTCGCGCGAACGCCGTATGCGTGAGGGTCAGCAAACCCGGGAAAAAGTATTGAATCGGCGAGTTGTAGACGTACGTGACCGTCGCGACGATCACGCTGTCACCGGGCGCGCCCGCGGTCGGAATCAGGTTGGTCGGCGAGGTCGCGAGGGTCTTCGCCGTCGAGCCGAGCGCCGTCGCATTCGTGCTGCACGACTTGTCGCTTTCCCAGTCGACGGTGACGCCGCTCGACGTATAGTTCGTCACGCTCGCGACAGCCATCGCGAACGAGCTATTGTTGCTACCGACAGCGAACGGCGTCATCATCAGGCCGCCCGCTGCGCAAAAGTTGCCTAGCGAGCCTGTTGTGCCGCTCGTGACGCCCGCCGCCTGTTGCGCCACCATGTCCGCAATTACCTGTGCAGCGCTGTCCACCTTCAGTTGTGCACGCACATACTGAGAGAGCTCGTAGGTGGCGAACAGAAGCGAGATCATCGCCGGCAGGATAATCGCGAACTCGATCGACGCAACACCGCGCTCATTGGCAAAGAGGGCACGTAGTCCGCGCATCAGTAGGGTTCCGTCTGGAAAGCGATCGTCGAGATCAGCATCGTGTTGCCGGTGAGCAGCGAGATGCCCGGGAGCGTCCAGGGATACGCATAACCGATCTGCATGACGACGTCGTAGTTCGCCGACACAGAGGCTTTCGTTTGCGTCATCGACTGCCCGCTTACCGTTGCGGTTTTGAGCGACTGGAAGCCGCTGCCGGCCGGGTTTCCCGAGTTCGTGGCTGCCACGTAGATCTGGATGTTCTGTGTGCATGACGGTACGAGCGTGAAGGTCGTGGTCGTCAGATCGTTGCAGACCGCCGTGGCGAGAGCCGTCGAGTAACTGCTGCCGGACAACGTACCGATGCGCAGCAGGCGGGCGCCATCGCGCGCGGCGTTATCGAGCAGTTCCTGAGCGACGAACACGAGGCCAAGCTCGATGATCATGAACACGACGAGGAGGAAAAAAGGCAGGATCAGCACAAACTCGAGCGTGGACGCGCCGCGCTCGCGCCGCGTGATCCTCGCCGCTCGCTTCCGGGCGCCCATGGTTCGTGGCTTTCTCATGTCATCCGATGCCGTGCGGCTCACTTCCCCGACGCTGCGACGAGGCGCGACTGTTCGTTCAGTGCTACCGGCACCTGAGCAACGTTCGAAGCCGGGGGGATCGTTGCCGTTGCGGGCGCAACGGGTTCGGCGGCTTGCTGTGACGCGCGGTTGTTGATCGCTGTGCGCACGCGTGCGTAATAGCGCAGATTGTCCTGCACGGAGTTCTTGGGCAGATCGGCGAGCAAGATCTTTTCGGCTGCCGCGTCGTTGCCGAGCAGGCCGTATGCGAGCGCGAGATCCTGGCGCGCCTGCGGTGGGGCGTCACTAATGCCGGCAACGTCGAGTAGCACGTTCGCCCCTTCGCGAGGCCGGCCTGCTAGCGTCAGCGAGAGTCCGAGGTCGATGCGTAGTGCCATGCTTTCCGGATGCTGCCCGAGTGCGCTGCGGTAGACGCGTTGGGCCTCCTCGTGCTGGCCGGTGAGGTCGAGCACGGTGCCGAGGCCCGCACTGGCCGCGGGGTCGTTGGGCGTGCGCGCGAGCAGCTCGCGGTAGAGTCGCGACGCTTCGTCGAAGCGCCTTTGCTTGAGTGCGACGCGCGCTAGCGCCAGCTTCGGCGCGCCCGCATCGGGCGCGAGCGCGGCGGCACGGCTGTAGGCGATGCGCGCGTGCTCCATGTCGCCGGTCTGGAGCAGACAATCGCCGAGGCCGAGATTGGCTTCGACCGAGCGCGGATCGGCCTTGAGCGCTTTTTCGTAGAGCGAGCCGGCGAGCTGCACGTCGCCGGACTCGAGCGCACCGGCGGCGATGCGCAGATCGTCCGCGCTGCCGAGCGTGCGCGTGAGCGGCCTGGGCCCGGGAGTCGAAGCATAGTGGGGCGTGCTCGAGCAGCCTGCGAGCAGGCCGAGAGGAATGAGGAGCGCCGCCAGCAGCGTGCGCACGGGGCGTTTCATGTGGTTCATTTTCCAAACACCGTCATCAGGCGCATCAGAGCCGGACCGGCGGCGATGATCGTCACCGTCGGCAGAATAAAAAGCATCATGGGCAGCGTCATCTTCGGAGCGAGCTTGGCTGCCTTTTCCTCGAGTTCGAGCATCGCCTGTGCGCGGCTGCTCTTCGAGAGGGTCTTGAGCGCGGTCGTGATCGGCGTGCCGTATTGCTGAGACTGGATCAGTGTCGACACGAGGCTGCGTACCGAAGGCAAGTCGATGCGCTCGCCGAGATTGCGCAGCGCGAGCGAGGTATCGCCACCCAGATGCAGCTCGGATGCGGTGATGTCGAGTTCGTCCGCGAGCGGCACCGACACCATGCGAATCTCCCGGGCCACGCGCTGAATGCCGACGGCGAGGCTGTGGCCGGCATTCGTGCAGATCACCAGCAGATCGAGCGCATCGGGCAGCACTGCCGCTATCTGGCGGCGCCGGCGGCGCGCCCAGAACGCGAGCGCGTATTCCGGCACGATCATGCCGATGATGAACGCCGCGAGCATGAGAATCGCTCGCAGTACGAAATATTGGCCGAACAGGGGCACCTTCGTGCCGAAGATCACGGCGCAGGCAGCCGCACCGATGCCGCTCGTGAACTTCACGCCCACCAGCGCCGAAACGGCGCGCTGGCCATAGAAGCCGGCGCGGCGGCAGGCCAGCGCGAGCTTGGCGCGCTGCTTCGTGTCGAATATCGGAAGATGCTCGCCGAGCAGGGCGAGAATTCGGCCCGCGCGCCCCAGGTGGCTGCGCAGGCTTGCGCCGGTGCTCTCGCTCGTGGCGATCCCCGTGCTGGGCGCCCACACGGCGTTGGCGCGCGCGCGCTCCGCTACGCGTACGCGCACGCTGTTGCCTGCGCGGATATACAGATAGACGCCGGCCAGCAGCAGCACCAGCAGCAGAAAATTTCCGACGGCGACGGAAATCGAGGTCATCGGCTCGTCTCCAGTTTTGCCATTCTGTTCACGATGGTGAGACCGATCGTCAACAGCACACCGGCCAACGCCAGCATGTCGTGACCCATCTGCGTGGAGAACAGCGTTTCGATGTAACCCGGGTTAAGCATGTACAGTGAACCCGCGATAAAGAACGGCACCGCAGCAATGATCTTGCTCGTGATGCGACCTTCGGCCGTGAGCGCTTTCGTCTTCAGGTGCACATCGCGGCGCGCGCGGATGATGGTCGCGAGGTTCTCCAGCGTCTCGCCAAGCTGGCCGCCGGTCTCGCGCTGCACGCGCAGGCAGACCGAGAAGAAGGCGAAATCGGCGATCTCGATGCGCGCGTTCGCGGCGTCGAGCACCTCCACGAAGTCGATGCCGAGTTTGAGCGCGTCTCCCATGGTGCGGAATTCGGTGCGCACCGGCTCGTCGGCCTGGTCGGCGGCGCTCGCGATCGCATGCGTGACCGGCACGCCCGCGCGCACCGCGCGGATCACCATGTCGAGCGTATCGGGAAACGCCTCGAGAAAGCGCTGGCGAAAACGCTGGTTGAGTGCGCGATACGCCATCACGACACCCAGTGCGGGGAGTCCGACGAATGCCAGCGGGACGAGGAGGCCGCTGACCCACGGCAACTTCACGGCCACGAAGCTCAACGCGAAGCCGCCGAGCGCCGCGAGCACGAGCCACGTCATGCCGCGCTTGCCCCCCACCGTGTTCAGCCGTTGGCGATGCCGCCGGACCCAGGCGTCCAGCCTGCCTTCGGGCGTCTGCGGAAGAAAGAGCGCGGCGCCCTTGGCGTCGGTGCTCTTTTGCGCGCTCTGGCGCGCCTGCAATTCCTGCAGCCGCGCGCGGATGCGCACCTCGGGCTGCGCACGCCGGGCGTCGCGCAGCGTCGAGACGATCATCCCCACGATGATCACGCCGAGAAACGCGCCGACCGTGACGATGTCCGCGGGGCTCATAGACGGATCGCCTCCATGAGGGCTTCTTCAAGCCCGTAGTAGGCCGCACGTCCGGCAAAGACAGGACGGATCGCCGAGCATTCGTAAGTACCCTTGACTTCTTCGTTGTAGACCGTCGTGTCGTAGCGGAACACGAACAGGTCCTGCGTCGTGATGACATCGCCTTCCATGCCGGCGATCTCGGAGATGCGCGTCACGCGCCGCACGCCGTCGCGCATGCGCTCGATCTGCAGGATCATGTTCACCGCGCTCGCGATCTGGCGTCGGATGGACAAGAGCGGCAGATTGCCGTTGGCCATCATCACCATGCTTTCGAGCCGCATGATCGCATCGCGCGGGCTGTTGGCGTGGATTGTCGTCATCGAGCCGTCATGACCCGTGTTCATCGCCTGCAGTACGTCGAAGGCCTCCGCGCCGCGCGTTTCGCCGAGGATGATGCGGTCCGGGCGCATCCGCAGCGCGTTGCGCACCAGCTCGCGCTGGCTCACGCCGCCGACGCCTTCCGAATTGTCGGGGCGCGTTTCGAGGCTCACGACATGCGGCTGCTGCAGCTGGAGTTCCGCCGCGTCTTCGACGGTGATGACACGCTCGCGCGCATCGATGAAATGCGACATCGCGTTGAGCAGCGTCGTCTTGCCCGAGCCCGTGCCGCCCGAGATCAGGATGTTCAGGCGCGAGGTGGCGGCAATCTTCAGCACACGCGCCATCTCGTTGGACATGTTGCCCTGCTGGGTCATACGCGCGAGCGTGATATTGCGCTTTGAAAACTTGCGGATGGCGATGCACGCGCCATGCACGGCGAGCGGTGGCAGTACGACGTTCACGCGGCTGCCGTCGGCGAGACGCGCGTCCACCATGGGGCTGCTCTCGTCCACGCGGCGCCCGATCGCGGCGGCGATGCGCTGCGCGACGTTGACGACGTGCGCGTTGTCGCGGAACTTCAGCGGCGTGAGTTCGAGGCGCCCATGGCGCTCGACATACACCTGGTCGGGGCCGTTGACGAGAATGTCGGTGACCGAATCGTCGGCGAGCAAGGGCTCGATCGGACCGATGCCGAACATGTCGTTGAGCAGCTCGTCGACCATCAGCACCTGCTCGGCGAGCGTGAAGTTCATGCGCTCGCGCTCGACGAGATCGGCGACGATCTGCGCGACGCCTTCGCGCACCTCGTCGCGCGTCTTGAGCACCGCCGCCGAGACGTTCATCGACGAGAACACGCCCGTGCGGATCACGCGGAACGCCTCGGAGCGGATCATTGTCTCGGTGGGCGGCAGTGCGGCCGCGGGCTCGTGAAGCTTGAGCGCAACGTCGCGCGAGGAACGCTGCGCCGTGCCTGCCTCGCCGCCAGGTTCGCCTTCGCCAGTCAGCACCGCGCCTTGCAGCCCGAGCGCGGTCTCCAGTTCGGAGCGCTTCAGACCGAAGCTCATCGTTTTCTCCGCGCCAACAGGCGCGCGTACCAGGGCGCAGTGGTGGCCTGCTGCGTGCCGGTCAGGTTATCGGCCAGCATGTTGATCGCCACGCCGAACTCGCTGTCCAGCCTGACCCGCTCGCCCAGGTTTTCCGCCGTCGACACGGCTTTGCCGTCGAACGGCAGCTCCTGCGCGATGGGAAAGCCGATCGCCTGCGCGAAGTCGCGCGATGCCACGCGCCCTGCAGCGGGCTGGCCGGGATTGTTCACGAGCACGGAGAGGGTTGGCTCATTGCCGCAGGCCTGCGCATGGCGGATCAGGCGCGTGACTTCGCGTGCGGAATGCACAGATCGGTCCGCGACCAGATAGATATTCTTCGCGGCCTCGAACGCTTCCTCCGCGGCGATGCCGGCCGGGCCGGGTACGTCGAGCAGCACATAGTGGAAGTGATGCTTGAGCGTCGCCACCAGCTCGCCCAGCACGCCCTGGCGCAGCTCGAAGGTGCTGGCGTAATCGAGCTCGGACGAGAGCACGAAAAGCCGCTGTCCCTGCGTGACGAAGGTTCGCTCCATATACTGCTGGTCTAGCCGGTGTACGTTTTCGAGCACGTCGGTCAAGCCGTTGTTGCTCGCGACGCCGAGCAGCGTGCAGGCTCCGCCGCCATATAGATTGAGGTCGACGTAGGCGACGCGTCGCATCGTGATGTCGGCAAGATGGCGCGCGAGCGCCACGCCGATCGTCGTTGTGCCGACGCCGCCGCGCGTGCCGGCTAGCGCGATCACCTTGCCGGTACGGCGATGCTGGAGCGGCCCCGCATCCGCGGTCGTATCGAACGTGCGCTGCAGCAGCTCAGGCGTGAGCGGCTTGACCAGATAGTCCTGCACGCCGATCTTCAGCAGGTTGCGGAACAGGCCCACGTCGTTGCGCTCACCGACTGTCACGACCGAGACCGACGGTTCGCACACCTGCGCAAGCCGCTCAAGATCGGAGAGCGGCATGTCGGAGCCCGACACGTCCACCAGCAGCTTCGACGGCGAGCGCTCCATGCTCTTGAGCCGTGCGATCGCGTCGTCTATCGTGCCGGTCGCTACAAACGCATGCGCGATCATGCGGTCGTGCACGAAGCGGCGCACCGAATCCTCGGTCTGCGCGTCGCTCACGAACGCGACGAAATCCGCCGCCTGCGCCGTCGCGCCGCTGCCGCCGCGAAACCGGGACAGTGTCTCACTCACACCCATCACTATGACTCCCTTGATGCGCTGTTGCTGGCTTACTGACCGACGCTCGTGGTCGCGGGCGCGCTGTCCTGCGACTGTTCGTGCGAGGCTGGCGGGTTGTCGTAGCGCTGCACGGAGCGCGCGGCAGCGGTGCCGTCGGCGCCTGCGTATGGTGTCGGCTGCGCGGCGTCCGCCGGACGCGCCAGTTGCGCCGCGAGGTTCGTGTAGGTTGCACAGCCGAATGGAATCGTCGGATGCTCGAGCCGGTCGGGGTCGCCCAGATGGGAAGCCAGGCCGATCTGCGTGCAGTCGGGACCATGCGCGCCCTGGCCGTCGAACCTCATGAGATTCGCATCGGGCAAGCCGAGCGGCGGCCGCTCGGACATACAGGCGGTGAGCGCCGCGCTCAGCAGCAGCGCAAACGGAAAACGCGCGACGCGCAGGCTGACGATAGTCATGCAAACTCCTTCAATAGACGAAGCCGGCCGCACCGACGAGGCGTGGCGTGTCGCCGGACAGCGGATCGAGTCCCAGCGAGCGCTGCATCCCGTATTCGATGTCGCTGCTCGGCGAGATCAGCGTATCGAGCGGCGTGCGCAGGCGGTTGCCGTCCGTCGGATTGACGAGGTAGGGCGTGACGATCACGACGAGCTCCGTTTTCTTGTCCTGATAGGCGCGCGACGAGAACAGCTTGCCGAGTACGGGCAGCGTGCCGATGCCTGGCAGTGCCGAAAGCGTGTCGGTGGAGTCGCTCGTCAGCAGCCCGCCAATCGCGAAGCTCTGGCCGCTGCCGAGTTCGACCGTGGTCGAGAGACGGCGCACGCTCAGGCCGGGGATCGTCACGCCGTTGGTGGTGACGCTCGCCGAGCTGTCGAGCTGGCTGACCTCGGGATTGACTTTGAGGCTGATGCGGTTGTCCGAGAGCACCATGGGCGTGAAGTTGAGCGAGACGCCGAAAGGCTTGAACTGCACGCCGATCGAGCCGCCCGTGCTGCCGCTTTGTGCGACCGGAATCGGAAACTCGCCGCCCGCGAGGAAGCTGGCCGTCTCGCCGGACATGGCGGTCAGGTTCGGCTCGGCGAGCATCGTGATCAGGCCTTCCTGGTCGAGCGCATCGATCAGGGCCTGGATGTTGGTCTTGCCGGCCTTGAAGCCGAGCAGGGTGGAAAACGCGTTGCTGCTTGGCAGCTGATAGACGCCCGTCGTGTCCTGAATCGTGCGGCCCGAGAGCATGCCGCCGATGAAATTGCCCCACATGCCGCCCACAGCCGACCAGTTCACGCCGAACTGCTGCGTGACGGTGCGGTCGACTTCGGCGATGCGCACATGCAGGTTCACCTGCAACGACTGCGTCACCGATAGCCGATTGATCAGCGACTCCTTGTCGTGCAGATACGGCGTGAGCGTTTGCACGACGGCGTCGGCGTCGGCGGCGCTCGGCACCTGGCCGGAGACGAGCAGCGAGCCGGGCGCGCCCTCGACGTGCAGCGTGAATGACGGGAAGCGCGTAGCGAGCATCTGGTGCAGGTAGGCCACGTCGGTATTCACGACGACCGTGCGTTGCAGCACGGTCTTGTTGTTCGCGCCGAGCGCATAGAGCGTCGTGGTGCCTGCCTTCTTGCCGAGCACGAAAACGGCTTGCGGATTCGGTACATGGACGTCGGCGATATCGGGGTCCGCCACGAAGACCGCCGTGGCGGGCGCGGGCAGACGCAGCAGCACGCCCTTGCCGGTGCCGATGTCGAGCGCTGTGCCCGGCGTGTCGGTGGACGCCGCGACCGTCGATGCGGGCTGCGCTAGCGCAACGGACGAGGGCGTATGCGACGCGCTGCCGGCAACGGCTGCCGTTGCGAAGGCTGCAATCAGCAACGCGGGAGTGATCGACGCCAGGGTCCTGAACAGCGACGGGTGGCGGCTACGAGCCAGGAATGGATTCATGAGCAACGGTCTCCGGGCGGGCCCGGACTTCAAATAAGTGGCGCGCAGGCCGCGATAGTCTTAATGCACACCCAGTGCCGGGGCGGAAATACCTCCGGGAAGCGACGGTAGCGGCGGCAAGCCTGGGGTTGCGCCACCGCCTCCGGGAACGGTGCTGCCGCTGTCGCCCGACTGAAGCGACGACGTCGAGCCGCGGTAGATCATCACGGCGGCCGGCTGCACGCTGCGCGCGGGCGTGGTGGCGACCGCCGCGACGGCTTCGCGGCGCGCATTGCCCGGCAGCGCGCGCACCGCGCGCGAGATGTCGCCGGCCCATACGGGCTGGCTGTCGGGCAGCGTGTCCGAGGTGGCGTCGACGCCGGAGGCGGCGCCCGCTGTGCGGTCGAGCGTGGCGAAGCTGCGCAGGGCGAGCGAGAGACTACCGAGACGCGCGGCCACGGCGACGGCTTCTGCCGTGTGCGGCGATACCTCGAGCGTGACCGTGCGCGCGCGTGAGTTGGCGTCGGACGTATCCTTCGAAGGCTGCAGGTCCGAGCCAACCGCCAGCACGCGCGCGTGCTGAACCACGGTTTCGCTCGACACCGACTCGTCGGGCGCCTCGGTCTTGCCCTGCATGCTTTGCGTGAGAATGAGGTCGACGTAATCGCCCGGCTGGATCAGGCCCGCGTTGCCGGAGACATCGTCGATCGCGACGGAAACCGCACGCATATCCGGTCGCAGCGTGGCCGAGAGAAAGCCCGGTGCGTTCGCCAGAATCACATCCGAGGCCACGATCGGCGCGCCGGCCGCCACGGCGTGGCGTAGCACGGCACCCTTGAGCTCGACCTCGTGAGGCGTTCCGTCCACGATCGCGCCACTGGGCGTGCTCGCATGCGGGACCGTCTTCCACGAGAGATCGTCCTCGCGCAGCAGCAGGCCGGGCGGCAGCGCGGCGCCCGCGACGCGAATGCGATCGACGGTTGGCTCTTTCGGTCCGGCCGGCTTCGACGCCGCGATGAAGAAGCCACGCATTATCAAGGCGACGAGTGCCGCCATGATAATCAGTAACCCTATCTTTATGATGTTTGACATGCCAGTTGCGACATCCAGCCAGGCGGATTACGAAGTCATGCCGCCCGCCAGCGTGCGCACGACGATAATGGGCAGCGCACCGAGCGCGATGGCCACGCCGTAGGGCACGCCGCGCGCGGCGCTCCAGGGCGACGCGATGCGTGCCAGCACGCCTGAAGGCGAGCGGCGCATGAGCCATCCCGCAGCGAGCGCTACGAGAGCCACGACGAGTCCGGCGAGCGAGATCAGCACGAAGGCTGGTATCGCGAGCGTAGCGCCGGCCCAGAGGAAAACCGCGAACGCGAACTTCACGTCGCCGCCGCCCAGCAAGCCAACCGCAAACAGCGCGGCCCCGACGGAAAATGCGATCAGTGCCACGCCGACGTGCACCGCAACGGAACTCAGCGGGGCTTTGGCGAGCGTGGCCATGACCAGATAAAACACTGTCACCGCGCCGACCAGCTTGCCCGGCAAGCGCCGATGCACGACATCGAACCAGGCGAGGCTGGCGAGTAGTGCGATGGCGATTACGCAGGCAAGCAAGTGCATCTCAAAGGGCGAAAGAAGACGAAGCGGTCCAGCTTGCAATGCAGATCGGTTTGCGAAAAAGCGGCCTGCACAGGCGACGCCGAAAGCCAGTAGGCTTGAGGGATGCCTGATGCCTGGGCAGTGACGGCTTACAGGTGGCTCGTAACCGTGGTCATGAGTTGCTGGAAGACGTAGGGCAGGCCGCCAGTCGTGCTCGAGAGATAAGCGCCTGCGGCAACCACAGCAGACACAACGATCGCAGCGAGGATGGCATATTCGAGTGCGCTGACGCCGCGCTCGTCGCGCCACAATTGATTGATGAAATTACGCATGATCGGCTCCATGACCTTTGTTCGCGACCGCCCCCGTGACGGATTCGCGGGTTGCCATTCTATTGGCGAAATTAAAAAAAACAACTAGTTGCAGAAGTAATTGACCGTAATCTTCGAATCGCCACGGCAGGTGACGATTTGAAAAAGCCCATTACAGACTCGCTATTTCTTCAGACTATTGCTGTTGATTTCCACTCGCAAACGTTTGTCACTCGTTTAACTCGCGAAAACACTTAATTTGCTCGGCTCGACAACTGTGGAAATTACCGTTTCGCCGCTCGCGTGGCTCGAACCGTTGCCAGGAAAAGTGTTGCTTTAAAGCGATGCGACAATCGGTACGTTGCCGCCAGGCGGTGCCATGCTGGAACTGCTGCTTGCTACGCCAGGGCGCGAATTAGCGTTGAATAAATTCTGCGCCAAGGCGGTTCGACTCAATGAGTCGAACAGTGCGGATAACTGGCCTCAGTTCACCAGCAACTACATCGTCGGAATTTTTTACTCGCGTGGCGGCTGTGTCGTAACGATCAAAGAAGCGCGATGGCGCGAATAATACGGTTTCCTTTCATTCGATATTTTTTGAATCTGGCGGTGCCTTGATGCAGACAGCCCTTCAGAAATTGCCGAAGTTGTCGTTAGTCATACTGACAAGGTGCGTTGGCATGTCTGACCTGCGGCGGGGTTTTGTAGCCAGTCAGGCAGTGAGCCGCATCTCGGTATTATCGACTCCAGCCAGGCTCGACGGACCGTGGCCGGGGGTTGGCAGCGATGGGTGCTATGCAGCCGCCGCCGGTTGTAAACTGTCGCCACTGTTCTCTTCAAGCCGATTCGCGCAACCGGCACCGGAGCCACCAGTTTCATGCAACGGGCCATCGAGACCGCGAAGCTTTGATCGCTTTGCATGTCTTCCCTGCTCAACCTGTTCAAACCAGACAGAATTCTGCGCAATCCGCTCTCTGGCGACTGCACCGGGGCTCTGGGAAACTGCCTGTACCCAAACAGCCGAGAAACATACCCATGCAGTCCTCCCTTCCCCCCACGCTTTATCTGAGTGCCGACGATGTCATCGGGATCGTCCGGCGCGTTGGTCTACCGCAATGCATCGCCGGCATTGCCGAGCGCATCGAGCGTGATTTCCTGCGCTGGCAGCAGTTCGACAAGAGCGCCCGCGTGGCCTGCCATTCGCATGACGGCGTCATCGAACTGATGCCGATCGCCGACGAGCGCGAGTTCGCCTTCAAATACGTGAACGGCCACCCGAAGAACACGCGCGAGGGACTGCCGACGGTGATGGCCTTCGGCGTGCTCGCCGATGTCGACACCGGCGCGCCGCGGCTCTTTTCCGAATTGACGCTCACCACCGCGATCCGCACCGCGGCCATGTCGGCGGTGGCGGCGCGCAAACTTGCACGGCCTGAATGCCGCGTCATGGCGCTGATCGGTAATGGCGCCCAAAGCGAATTCCAGGCGCTCGCCTTCCGGGATCTCGTGGGTATCCATACGCTGCGGGTGTATGACGTCGATCCGGCTGCGACGGCCAAGCTGGTCGCGAACCTCGTGGACGAGCGCATCGACGTGATCGTCTGCAGCAGCGTGGCCGAAGCCGCCCTGGGCGCAGACATTGTGACCACCGTCACCGCCGACAAGGCCAACGCCACCATCCTCACGGCCGACATGCTCGCACCCGGCATGCATATCAACGCGGTGGGCGGAGACTGCCCCGGCAAGACCGAACTGCACCGCGACGTGCTCAAGGGCGCCAGCGTATTCGTCGAATACGAGCCCCAAACGCGTATCGAAGGCGATATCCAGCAGATGGCACCCGATTTCCCGGTGACGGAGCTGTGGCGCGTGCTCTCCGGCGAGGCATCCGGCCGCACGGACGAGCAGCAGATCACCGTGTTCGATTCGGTCGGCTTCGCGCTCGAGGATTACTCGGCGCTGACCTTCATCCGCGATACGGCCATCAAGCTCGGCATCGGCGCAACCCTCAAGCTGATTCCGACGACAGCCGATCCGAAGAATCTTTTTGGTGTACTCGAAACGCGACACGCCCCCGCGCGCGGTGACCTGCTGTCCGCGTAACCGGTTGGGGCGGCGGCGGACTTACGCCTGGCGCGTCCGCCGTTATCGAAAGCTCTTGAGCAGGATGCTCGTCTCGGTGTGCCGGATGCCCTTGATCAGCCTGACGCGCTCCAGCACCCGCGAGAGTTCGGCAGGCGAGAGCGCCCGCAATTCGGCGAGCAGGTCCCAGCGGCCATTGGTGTCGTGCAGCGCGGTGAGCGCCGGATCGCCCATCAGGCTCGCCACCACTTCATGCGTGCGATTGCCGTCCACCTGCACGCCCATCCAGGCGCGGATGTGGTCGGGCTCGGCCTCGGGCCTGAGCTTGATCGTGTAGCCGACAATCACGTGCGCGTCTTCGAGCCGACGCAGGCGGGCCGTGACCGTGCCGCGTGCGACGTTGAGCTTCGCGGCGAGCGTCGCCACACTCAGGCGCGCGTCGGCGCGCAACAGCGAGATCAGCTTCGTATCGGTGTCGTCCATTTCACAAGCGGCCCGGGCGTGTGAAGGCGCCCGGGCCGTCCTTCCTTCAGTTGCGCAGATAGCGCTCGGCGAGCAGCGCCCAGTACGCGCCGCCCACGACGATGTTTCCGTCGTCGAAATCGTAGCCGGGGTTGTGGACCATGCAGCCTCCATCGCCCGCGCCGTTGCCGATCAGCAGGTAGCTGCCCGGGCAATATTCGAGCATGACCGCGAAGTCCTCGCTACCTGTCAGTGCGCCGCCGTCGCGCGTGACGCCTGATTCACCGAGCAGCTCGATTCCGACCTCGCGCGCAAATGCCGTTTCGGCCGCTGTGTTCACGAGCACGGGGTAGTCGCGCTTGTAATGTACCTGCGCCTGCACGCCGAAGCTTTGCGCCTGCAGTTCGACCAGCGCGCGAATACGTGCCTCGAGCAGGTCGCGAACATCGCGGTCGAGCGCGCGCACGCTCAGTTCGAGCCGCGCGCTATCGGGAATCACATTGTTCGCGCGGCCCGCCGACAGTTCGCCGACGGTGACCACCGCCGTTTGCTGCGGATCCACGTTGCGCGAGACCACGGTCTGGAGCGCCATCACGATGCTCGCGGCCGCGACTACAGGATCGGTTGCGCGGTGTGGCATCGCGCCGTGTCCGCCGAGCCCGGTCACGACGATCGTGACGTCGTCGCTCGACGCCATCATCGCGCCCTCGCGAAACACCAGATGGCCTTGCGCGACGCCCGGCATGTTGTGCATCGCGAAGATCGCATCGCAGGGAAAGCGCGCGAACAGCCCTTCCTCGATCATGATCCTGGCGCCGCCCGGATGTTCCTCGGCGGGCTGGAATACGAGGTTGAGCGTGCCCGAGAAGTCGCCGCGTTCCGCGAGATAGCGCGCCGCCGCCATCAGCATGGCCGTATGGCCATCGTGGCCGCACGCGTGCATCACGCCGTCGTGGCGGCTTTGCCAGGGCAGGCCGGTTGCCTCGCGGATCGGCAGCGCATCGAGGTCGGCGCGCAGACCGAGGCGCTTGCCGCCGACGCCGCGTTTGAGCGTGGCGACGACGCCCGTTCTTGCGAGTCCGCGATGCACCTCGTAGCCCCACGCAGAAAGTCGTTGCGCGATCAATGATGAGGTGCGCGTTTCCTCGAGGCCGAGTTCGGGATGACGATGAATGTCGCGGCGCAATTCAACGAATTCATCGGCGTACGCGCGCATCGTTTCAAGCAGTGGATGGGTCATGCGCCGCCTCGGAACGCGAGCGGCATCTGCGCGCGCTGCTCGATCGCCTCGCCGGCTGCAAGGCAGAGGTCTTCGCGGAACGCGCCCGCCACGATCTGCACGCCCACGGGCACGCCATCGTGCAGACCGGTCGGCACGCTGAGCCCCGGCAGGTTCAGCGCGGCGATCAGCTTGAGCGGCAACTGCGCATCGAGAATGCGCGCCATGGTCGCCGGACCTTCGAGATCCATGCCCCATGGCAGCGGCAATTCGAGCGAAGTCGGCATCAGCACGACCGGATACTGCTCCAGGAAGGCGTTCCAGCGGCGGCGCAGCCGGTCGCGGCGCGCGAAGCCGTTCATGTAGCGTTCGAGTGTCGGCGCGCCGCCGTATTTCGGAAGCATCGCATGCAGCGCGGCGCGCGCGCCGTCGTCGCCGTATTCGTCGATGGTCGGGGCGAAGCCCTGAGCGATCTCCGTCATGGCGATATCCATCCAGATATCGAATCCTTCGCGCAGATCGGGCGGCGTGATGCGCTCTACCGTGTAGCCAGCGTCTTCGAGCCAATGTGCGGCGCACGCCAGGGCTTCGCGGATGGGGGGCGCGATCGTCATACCGTCGATCTGGTCGACCAGTGCGACGCGTATCGGCCCATCGATTGCAGGGCCTTCGAGCGGCGCGGGCACCCAGTTCGGGTCGCGTGTGTCGCGCGCTGACATCGCCGCGAGACTCACGCGCAAGTCGCGCACCGAGCGCGCGAGCGGACCCTGCACCGCGTAGAACTGCGCGGCGAACGTGCGCAGTTCGCCGGAGGTCGGTGTCCAGGAGGGCACGCGCCCGGCGGTCGGGCGCAGCCCGGCTACGCCGCACGCGTACGCCGGATAGCGCACCGAACCCGCCAGGTCGTTGCCGTGAGCGACCGGGCACATGCCCGCTGCCACTGCCGCCGAGGCGCCTCCCGACGAGCCGCCCGGCGTGATGTCGTGGCGCCACGGGTTCAGCGTGCGGCCGTGGAGCGCGTTCTCCGTGAACCAGCGCATCGAAAACGCTGGCGTGTTGGTGCGGCCGACGATCACGGCCCCGGCTTTCAGCAGATTGGATGTGACGGGACTGTGCGCTTGTGCAATGAGGTCGCGCTTGGCGACGACGCCGTGCGTCGTCGGTTCACCGGTGACGTCCACGTTGCACTTGATCGTCACGGGTACGCCGTGCAGCGCGCCAAGCGATGCGCCGCGCGAGCGCTTTGCGTCCGCTTCGTCCGCGGCCTGCAGCGCTGATTCGCGGTTGACGTGCGTAAGCGCGTTGATCTGCGGATTGGTGGCGTCGATGCGTTGCAGGCAGCTTGTTACCGCGTCGCGGCTCGAAATGTCGCCGCGCGCGATGGCCGCGGCGATCTGCCATGCTTCCCAGCGCCAGATGTCGGTCGGCAACGCGCTGTGCGCGACGCCCGCTTGCATGTGTTTCATATTTCGCTTTCCTGATGAATAAAGCCCAGCGCCGCGCGATCCTGTACGCGAACGTCGGGCACGCCGGCCATATGCGCCGGCAACACGTCAAAACAGATGGCGGATGCCCACGCGCGAGACGAACTGGCGGTCGGTAGAAGAGGGCGCGGTGAGCGCGATCGACGCCACCGTGCCCGGGCCGGTGGCCTTTTGCGCGTCGAGATCGACATAGACATCTGTGCGCTTGGACAGCAGATAATCGATGCCCGCCGTGGCCGTGTACCAGCGCGAGGCCTCGAAGCGGTCATATGAGAGCTTGGCTGCGAGCACGAGCGATGGCTGCAGGTGCCAGTCGCCGCCTACATGCAGTACCTGATCGGTCGACGCACGGCCCGCAAGTTCGAGTCGCGTGTTCGTATAGAGCGCCGCGGCGTCCCAGTTGCCAAACGCCCAGGTGGCACCAATGCCCAGAATGCGCTGGCTGTCGACCACGAGCGGCACGGCGGGGTTCACGCTTTGGCCGAGCACGGTTGTCGCGCCCAGCAGGCCCGCGAAGGTAGGCGCCTTGTTGATGTCGGTGAGCACGATCGCCGCGGAAAACGGGCCGTACGTGTACTGGAGATTGGCGCTGAGCGCCCGGCCCAGATTCGTCGAGAGCGCGCCGCTGTTCTGCCCGAACGCATACATGGCGCCCGCCTTGAACCCACCGAAGGAGGGCGTGACGTACTGCACGGCGTTGTTCAGCCGCTCGCCGGAGACGCGGTCGAAGTCGGCATTCTGTACGCCAAACAGGCCGCAGTTCAGGCACGGCAGATAGTGCTCGAGAAGCACCGTGAAATCGTACTGACGCCCGAGCGTTAGCTCACCAATCGAGCGCTGCCCAAGCCCGACATAGGCCTGTTTGCCGAATATGAGGCCACCTTGGCCGAGCGCGCCGGTATTGGCGCTGAAGCCGTTCTCGAGCTTGAAGAACGCACGCATGCCACCGCCCAGGTCCTCGGAGCCGAGAAAGCCAAGCGCATTCGCCTTGTTCACGCCGTCCTGCATCTTGAGGAGCGAGTGGCCGCCGTAGTTGTTGACGTAGGTAAGACCGTTGTCCACGCTGCCGAACAAGGTCACCGACGATTGCGCCAGGGCGCCGTGCGCGATGCCGGAAAGCAGCAGCAATGCTGCGATGTGACGTCTCACGTGAGGATCTCCGTAGTGTTTATGGTTTTCTGTTGGGGTAAGGAAGTACGGGCGCGATGCGCGGGCGTGCGCATGCCCTGGTCGGCCGGCATGCTGCCGGCAACCTGCCAATCTCGTATCGTTGAAATTGCTGAAGGTGCGTGCGCGAGGCGGAGCGCGTTTGCTCCGCGAGCTTCAGGCGTGCTGCTGTGCTTCGGTGCTTGCGGCCGTGCGCTGCGTCATCGCGAGCACGCCAGTCGTGCCGATCACGACGCTGACTGCGATATACCAGGCCGGCGCGAGACGATCTCCCGTTACGCGGGTGAGCCAGGCGTTGATCAACGGTGCGAGACCGCCGAAGCAAAGCGCGCCGAGGTTGTAGACGATGGCCATGCCGGTCGAGCGGATTTGCACCGGAAATGCTTCGGCCAGCGCGGCCGCGGAAGGACCCCAGAAGAAGCTCATGAGAAACGCGCTCACCAGTTCGAAGCGAATCAGGTTCGCGGCGCTGGGCATGCTGACGAGCGCTCCGAGCAGCGGCCATACCAGCACGCCATAGGCGAGCATGGCGGGGACCATTACGCGGCGGCGTCCGTAGCGATCCGCGAGCATGCCGGTCAGCGGGCACATCACGAGCAGGACGAGCGCGCCCGCGAGCATGCCGAGCTGGCCCGCGCTCGCGTCAAGCCCGAGCTGGCCACTCGCAAAGAGCGGGATATAGATGAGACCGACGTAAGACGAGGTCGTGCACACGGCCACGATGCCGAGCGTTCCGAGCAGTTCGCGTGGAAAGCGCCTGACGATACCAGCAAGGGAGAGCCGTTCGCTCTGCACCACGCGACGCTGGTTGACGAGCGCGGAGAATTCGGGCGATTCGTCGACACGCAGTCGAATGTAGTAGCCGATCGGTCCAATCAGCGCGCCGAACAGGAACGGCAGGCGCCAGCCCCATGCATTGAGCGCGGCAGGCTCCAGGGAATGCAGCAACAGGTACGCTACCGCACCCCCGAGCGCGAACGAGAGCGCCTGCGAGCAGGCCTGGAAGCTACCGATCAGGTTGCGCCGTCCCGCAGGGGAGTATTCGAGCAGCATGGCGGTCGCGCTCGCAAATTCACCGCCCGCCGAGAATCCCTGAAGCATGCGCGCCCCCACTACGAGCACGGAGGCGGCAATGCCGATCGACGCATAAGACGGCGTGAGGCCAATGATCAGCGTGCCTGCTGACATCATGAGGATGATGGCCGAGAGCGCCGCCTTGCGGCCTGCGCGGTCGGCATAGATGCCGAGCAGCACGCCGCCGACCGGACGCACGATGAAGGCGAGACCGAACGATGCGAAAGCCACGAGCAACATGGCGGCGCCATCCTGTGGCGGAAACATCAGGCGCGAAATGACGATCGAGAAGCTGCTGTAGATGCCGAAGTCGAACCACTCCAGCCCGTTGCCGATCACCGACGACACGATCGCCCTGCGACGCGCGCGCGGATCGATCGACGGACCAGAATGTGAGTCTTGCCTTGCCATATGCGTCCCGTGGCTTGAGTTCGAAATGAGCCTGCGCCGGGCTGGCCGCAAACCGTTGCCACGATCGTAGGGCGGGGCGCGTGAGTCTCCTAGCCAACGAAACAATTAGGTGTAAGGTTTTGCTTTACACCTGTGTACGCGCCCTCATTCGGCGGCGTCGACGAACTCGACCGAACTCATCATGCGTCGTACCGTCGGCTCGGCGCTGTTCTGGCAGGCGTGCGCGGCTTCCGTTATGCATTCCGCCATCAATTGTGCCGCCGCGCTGGGCGTGTCACTGCGGCGCATCACGAGGCTGGTGGTCATTTCGGGCATCTCGTCCTTGATCGGCAGCGCGATCGTGCGGCCTCGCATGAGCGGCGATTCGACGAGCGGCCATGGGCAAACCGTCAGCATGTCGCTGCCTTCCATCATTGCCATCGACACAAGCGTGGAGCGGGCATAGTGAACCTGATTCGCAGCGAGCTTCACGCCATGGCGCTTGAGCATCGCGCTATGACGCTGTTCGTGCGTGTCTTCGCGCATCGTCATGACCCAGCTTTGGCCATCGAGGTCGCGCAGGGACGTGGCATTCGCAAGCGGATGCCCTTGGCGCGCGACGATCGCGAGGCCACAGCGGAACAGTTCCCGCGACACGAAATTCGCGCTCAGCGCACGCGGTGCGGCGAGGCCGATCAGGAAGTCGAGTGTGCCGTCGCGCAGCCATTCGTGCGAAGTACCGATCGCCTCACTGAAGTCGAGGCGCACGTCGGGGCGCAGGCGCTGAAACACGGCGAGTGCGCTCGGCAGAATGGTCTCGGACACCCAGGGCGTCACGCCGATGGTCACGGCTCCGCCGGTCAGGCCCTGGATCTGCTCGATCTCTTCTTCAGCGCGGTCGATCTGGGTGAGTATCAGGCGCGCGTGCGCGAGCAGGCGCCGGCCGGGGTAGGTGAGTTGCACGCCTTGCGGCTGTCGGGAGAAGAGCGGCGCTCCTGTGCGCCGCTCCAGTTCGCGCAGTGCGAGGCTCACTGCGGTGGCCGAGAGGCCGAGATGTTCCGCGGCGGCACGCATGCTGCCTTTTTCCGCGACGCTCACAAAACAGCGCAGATGTTGGATTTTCATGGGGGCAAGCGTTAAGGTCGTCCTCAATGATAGTGGCAGGCGCGCCCTTCATTTTCGAGAGAATTTTTACTCCACGCGCACTGCCTGCTTTGGGACAGTAAGCGTCAGGGGAATTTCAACCAATTCCGTCCCGCCGGCCAGTCAGAGATTTAGTCGTCGATGGCATCTTCAATTCCCCGCTGACGGGCAAGTTGTGCGGGCCTGTCATTAATTTCGTGTTCAAGGCATATGATTCTTCCCAGGAGAAACTATGCCTCGCAAACCGAAGACCCCACCGGTAGAGCTACCGGCCATTCCCGCTGAACTGCTGGAGCAATTCGGCAACGGCCCGATGACAGCCGAAGCCATCAATGCCGCAACGCTGGCACTCAAGAAGGCGCTGATCGAACGGGCGCTGGGCGGTGAGATGAATCACCCTCTCGGCTACGCGCCAGGCAGCGCCAAACCGGCCAGCGTGACGAACCAGCGCAACGGCCGTGGTGCCAAGACCGTCCTGACCGAAGACGGCCCGATCCGCGTTGAGGTGCCACGCGACCGCGACGGCAGCTTCGAACCGCTGCTGATCCCCAAACACGAACGCCGCTTCACGGGATTCGACGACAAGATCGTTGCGATGTACGCGCGGGGCATTACGGTGCGCGAGATTCAGGGCTTCCTGAAAGAGCAGTATGCGACCGAGGTCTCACCGGAGTTCATCAGATCGGTCACCGACGAGGTCATGGCCAAAGTCACTGCCTGGCAGGCGCGCCCGCTTGAGCCGATGTATCCGGTCGTGGTCTTCGACGCGCTGCGCGTGAAGATCCGCGAGGACGCCGTCGTACGCAATAAGGCGGTCTATCTGGAAATTCGTCTGATCCCGATGCAACTGCCCCAACGCTGTTCCGTGTGCGGTTTCTCACGGGTCTTTTGCAGAGCCAATTTCCTGCAACGCTTCCTCGATTGCGGCCGTAACAGATGGGGCGAGCATTGCGACTCCGTCCTGTGTCAGATGGTCCGTGTCCTTGTATAGCCCATGACCCTGTTTTACTGTGAAACACTCGCTGTGATCGCATAGCGCGTCGAACGGATCGACCATCGAAACGTTTCCACCTTGCGCAGCAATACGTGCGATCTGATTGCCGTGTTCAGCGACGTTTGCCTCACCGGAGCGAGGAATACTCATCTGCGGTATCTCGTGTCCAGCTGCGAATTGCGACCGCGCCCACAGCCGCGGAAGATCACCTTGAGGATTTGGAACCGCCTTCACGAGTACCATCTTGCCGCCACGGGCGGAAAGCTCGGTAGCAATATCCCTCAATACGCCACCCTCATAGTTTGCTTCATACCGTTGCCAGTCCCCGGCAACAACGACGAGCCTGATCGAAGGCGTGTGCATGAAATAGTCGAAGGCGAAGTTCGCGTATCGCTCACAGCCCGGAAAGACTTCTGCACCCGATCCCGGAAACACTTTGCCTCGGAATGGCGGACATCCGCCCAGCGTTGCTACGACGCCCGGAACGTGCATCCCGGCCGACGCCTGATCGACGACCGGTTGAATCATGTTCGCGAAGGAATCACCCCATAGCATCATTACTGGCTGATTGCCCGATGGTATGCCGCCCAGGCTACAGAAGTCGCCCGATGTATGTTTTGTCCCGTCCACATCTCTCATGCACTCGTAGCTACGTGGTGCCTCGCTCTTCATGGCTTCCGACGCTGCGCGAAGGTAGGTAGGCAGTCTGCCCTGAAGGCCATTCGTTTTCTGCAGCACAGCGGTAAATGTCAAACCAGAAGCTATGCCGAGCACGAATAGTAAAGCAATCGAGCCATTGCGCAGTCGTCGACGGCTTGGTTGCTCGACCGCGACGTACGACACCCAGCCCACTGCAACTGACGCCGCAATCAGCAGCGCCACCTGGCCCGGGGACGGATCGCTGCCGACGCGTTCCCGGAAGGCAAGCAGAATCGGCCAGTGCCAGAGATATATCGAGTAGGAAATCGTGCCGATGAACTGTAGCAGCCGACACGACAGCAGGCTCGTGACGAACCCCTCACCCGCATAGATGATCAACGCTGTTCCTGCGACCGGGAGAATCGCGCGCCATCCCGGATATGGGTCATCGCCACGCAGGCCGAAGATGGCGAACATCAACAGTGCTGCACCGATAACCGATACGATGTTCGCACTCGACAGCCTCGGCCGCACAACGACCAAAGCGGCCACCGATCCCGTCATAAACTCCCACGCGCGCCCCCATAGCAGATAGAACGAGCTTGCTTGATGCGCGGGCGTATGAATAACGCACCAAACTAGCGACGCCAGCGCGACGACGCAGAAGGCAATCCAGCCCCCCAATTTGCGACGCGATCCTGAGCGAGGCCAGAAAAGCGCGCAGCTCGCCGCGAACGCGAGATAAAACTGGGATTCGACGGCTAGAGACCAGGTGTGCAGAAAGATGTTCGTGCGCGCATCAGGCGCGAAATAACCTCCCGCGTCGCTAAGGAAGGCATAGTTCGAGCGGAACAGTAGAGACGCTGTGCCATTGCGTACAAGTCTGATGAAGTCGTCTGGCAGATAAAATAGCGATGCCCACGTGCAGGACGCGATCACCGTGACGAGCAGGGCGGGAAAAATCCGGCGCAGGCGATTCAGGAGGAACTGTCCCCCCGAAAATTGCCCCGCCTGTAACCGCCTATGCGCAATTGAGGTAAGCAAGAACCCCGAGATGACGAAGAACACGTCGACGCCGATGTATCCGCCGCCAAAGAACCCCACCCCGTAGTGAAAAAAGACGACCGCAATGACTGCAATCGCTCGCAGGCCGTTTATGTCCTTTCTGAATTCCATTCGCTTGGCAACCAGTCAGCTCCTGCTGAGCGGGGCATCCTCGTAATGACGCAGTAGCGATAAGCCGCCTCTGCTTATCGCCGGCAGGCAAAATCTGATATTTTATCTGCTTGTTCGCCACGACCTGGGTGTATGGGCAGTGACGGTTCGCGCTTTCATTCGCGCGCTAATGGCACGGGCCGGATGTTGGTGTTGGCCACAGTGAGATAACCGCACGCGAGCCCGACGAGGGCGCAATAGGCGCCAGCCGCAGTGTCGCCACGAGATTCACGACGAACACCACCGCAAGCGCAAGCAGCCATTTGGCGAGCACCACGAACTTCGCCTGATATTTGAGCACGACGAGGTTCCCAATTGCCTCCGCATAATCCGGCCCGAACACGTGAGCGATAACGAAACCAGAACACACGCAAAAGCTGGTTCTTTTTGGCGCATATCACTCCGGACGACTCTCCGACAGCCCGAAATAGCGGACCTTGCCTTCGCGCACGCGGCGCGGTCTGTGACGGCAGGATTCAACGACGCCGTCGTCTCGTCGCTTGTGCACCTATGGCCGCATGTCGCGACTTGGTCACAAAGAAACCTCGGCGGTCAACGCGTCCCACGGCGCGCTCAGACGTCCTTCTTCACGCACGATAAGGCCGGCGTTCTCCAGAATCACCACGTCTTCGTAGACACGCTTGTAGTCCCGATTCAGTGCAGTTGCCAACGCCTTCACGCTCTCCGCGCTTTCGCGGTGTAGATGACGAAGCATCTCAAGGCGCTTCGGCGACAGTGCAGCGAGCATCTCCTCGAGCGACAGAAACGTCACGTGCCGCTCTTCGAAATTCTCGCCTGCCTGCGCACGGTTAAACGCCGCCGCGAACCGACGACCCATATCCCGTGCACCACCCACATGCACATTAAGTTTGCTCATGATTCACCTCGCTCACGCTCTACATCATCAAGAAAATCTGCCACCATCTGCTCAGGCGTCGAAAATGCGTACGGCTCTTCCCGATCGCGATAGTGCCGGTGGTCGCCTTTGCCCTGCTCGTTGTCGTAACCGATGATTCGTTGACCTGCGCGACCATAAAACAGGCTGTACTTGAGACCGTGCGGCCGTTCGCTGTCGATCTTCGGTAATCGCCAGATGCGCATTTCGAGAATGGCCCCGTCTGGGTAGACGGTTCGGTCTTCGAACAAGAGTGTGGCTTTCTTCTTCATATGGCGTAGGATGCCATACGTATATTATGGCGTCAAGCGCCATAATATAGCGTGGGTGTACAACGTATTTTCTGTGCGTTCGACGTCGGTGGGTGTATGCAACCGGTCCGCAGCGATGCCTGAAACGGAGTTCATTTTGTGCCGTAGCGCACGGCCGACAATGCCTTGAACCGTCGAGTGACAGCCAGCCGGGGGTGACGAGGCGCCGAAGCGGTTGACCGTTCCATTCGGCGGGCCCGTCGGTCGCCTCAATCCGTCCCTGTGCGTCTGGTAATCGAGCGCGGAGATAGCCGCTCCTGACCAAGGGGGAAACCGGCTGGATCGGGAGAGCCGGGTTGGTGGCTATTCGCGATCACCCCCCGGAAAATGCCGCCTGTCGGCCCGGCGTCACCGCGCTTCAAACGTCCGGGGGCGGCACCCCTGTCTTTAATCTTCCCGCGTATGGCTTGCGATAGCGCGAGCAGGTTACAGCCCGTTACTCATTGTCCGCTGCGCGCAAACACCGTGCGCTTGATACGGTGCAGCACGCCGTACGGCGTCACGAAATGCAGCAAGCTTTTCGCAATCCCCGCCCAGTCGCGCCAGTTCAGCACATTCCAATACCGCGCCTGCAAACGCAGCGTGGAGACGATCTGCCGCCGGCGCTTGGTCGCGCTGATACCGCCTTCGTTGAGCTCGTAATAAAGCCCAAGCTCCGGTAGGTTCGCACAGTCATAACGCTCCATCAGCCGCAAGAACAAATCAAGATCCTCAGCCGCCGGATACTGCACACGATAATTCCCCACCGCCAACACCGCATCGATTCTCAGCATCACCGAAGGATGCACAAGCGGCGAGCGCAGCATGCGCGTACGGCGCAGCGTTCGCGCATCAGCGGCGGGCCGCAGCATAAAAAGCGGTGCCCCAGCGCGATTCACGACCTGCGTCCACGTCCCAAGCGCCGCAAGCCTTGGTTCAGCCTCCATCCGCGCCCGTTGCTTCGCGAGCCGTTGCGGCGCGGCGAGATCCCCGGAATCGATACGCGCCGCGTAGCGAAACCCACGCGCCGCAAGCGCTTCCACGCCCGCCTTCAGAGCACGTTCGATCCCACCGTTCTGCGCCATGCGCAGCACCTCGACCTGCATACCCGACAAGTTGGGCGCAACGATAGGCGGCGTACTTCCATCATCGACGATAAGCACATAAACCAGCGCATCCTCGACAAACGAAGCGAGCGTGCGCTCGACATCGGCCTGGCCGTTGAAGGCGGGCATCAGCACGGCCACGTCGGCGAGTGCGCCGGTACGTGCATCATCAGCGTGCGCGGCGGCGTGAGAATTCGTCATGAAGCCAACTTGAAGCGGATGTAATAGAAGTTCACGCCAGCCGCCGCGAGATAACCGCACGCGAGCCCGACAAGCGCGCCATAAGCGCCAAGCCGCGGAATCGCCACAAGATTCACAACGAACGCCACCGCAAGCGCAAGCAGCCACTTGGCAAGCAGAACGAACTTCGCCTGATATTTGAGCACGACGAGATTACCAATCGCTTCGATCCCCGCAGGCAGCGAAAGCCACACGGCCCAGCGGAAAATACCGATCGCCTCGGCATAATCCGGCCCGAACACATGACCGATGATGAAGCCCGCGAGTGCGTCGAGCACGATTGCGCCCGCAACCATCAGCGCGGCCGTCATTGCGAAGAGACGCACGAGATTGCGGCGCAGTTGCGCGGCCTGCTGCACGCGATAGACGAAGGCGGGCGCGATCGTCTGCGAGAGCATGAGCGCGAGCGTGATCCAGTTTTCGTTGAGCTGCTGCGCGGCCGAGTAGCGGCCGAGGTCGGCGAACGAGATCGTGCGCTCGAGCATGAGCCGGTCGAGCTTGAGGAACAGGTACATGCAGATGAGCCCGAGCCAGAACACGGTGCCCGCCGTCGCGAAGTGCCTGAAGAGCGCGCGGTCCACGTGCCAGCCGAGCTTGCCGCCGTGCCGGCGCCGGAAGTAGAGCACGAGCGCCGCGCCGATGGCCGCCGATTCGAGCGCCCAGAGCCAGCCGAAGCTCGCGGGCGTGAACGCCGCGCGCGCGAGCAGGAACACGAGCAGCGCCTTGACCACGGCCGTGCTCATGCTCGCGAGCAATTGTGGCTTGCTGTACGTCATGCTCTGCAGCCACGCGTTGATCACGCCGACGAACGGTTCGCGAAACAGCATCGTGACGGCGAGCCCGGCGAGCATCGCGCCCACGAGCGGGTCGGTCGCGCCCATCGCGATTCCGGCCCAGGTCACGAGCAACGCCGCCGCCGAGACGCCGATGCGCAACGCAAAGGCGCTGCCGAGCACGGTGCCCAGTTCCTCGTGCGGTTTGTTCACGATGGTCGGCACGAGGATCTCGGCGCCGCAGACCCAGGTGATGGGGGCGAGCACGAGCAGCAGCGTGTTGGCGTATTGCCATTTGCCGAACACGTCGGGGCCGAAATAGCGCGCGAGCACGCCGCTGATGACAATGGCCACGGCGATCTGCGTGATGCGCTCGAGGCCGAGCCACACGATGTTTGCGAATGCACGCCGGACGTCGGGGTTCGCATAGCGTTTGAGGCTCAGCATGGGGGGCGCGCGCCGGTTATGTTTATGTAATAGGCATGCCGCGTGCTCAGGCACGGGGCCGGCACGGCGACCGGCGCGGATTTTGTCGTCTGTAAGAAACGGCGAGGCATTAAAATAGGTGCATAACCAACGGCTGACGCCGAAAAACCGCAATTATAGTTGTAACGATTCCGACTTTTCGTAACGACCGGTCCCGCCAGGCGGCCAAATCGTGTTACGAATACCCCCCGACTTTCTTCGCACTGTGAGCCCCACCATGATTTCTCAATCGATTTTCAAGGCCTATGACATTCGCGGCGTTATCGGCAAGACGCTGGACGCCGACACCGCACGCGCGATCGGCCGGGCATTCGGCAGCGAAGTCCGTGCGCAGGGCGGCGACGCGGTGGTGATCGCGCGCGACGGCCGCCTTTCGGGGCCGGACCTTTCGGCCGCGCTGGCCGAGGGCCTGCGCGCCGCGGGCGTGGACGTCGTCAACGTGGGCATGGTGCCCACTCCGGTCGGCTATTTCGCGGCCAGCGTGCCGCTCAAGCTCGCTTCGGGCGAGCGCAGCGTCGACTCGTGCATCGTGGTCACGGGCAGCCACAATCCGCCCGACTACAACGGCTTCAAGATGGTCCTGCGCGGCAAGGCCATCTACGGCGACCAGATCCAGGCGCTCTATCAGCGCATCGTTGACAATCGTTTCGAATCGGGCGCGGGCACCTATGCCGATTACGACATCGCCGATGAATACATCGCGCGCATCGTGAGCGACGTGAAGCTCGCGCGTCCGCTGAAGATCGTCGTCGACACCGGCAATGGCGTGGCGGGCGGCCTCGCGCCGCGTCTGTTCAAGGCGATGGGCTGCGAGTTGGTCGAACTGTTTACGGAAGTGGACGGCACGTTCCCGAACCACCATCCGGACCCGGCGCATCCCGAGAACCTCCAGGACGTGATTCGCGCGCTCAAGGAAACCGATGCCGAAGTGGGCTTCGCGTTCGACGGCGACGGCGACCGTCTGGGCGTGGTCACGAAGGACGGCGAGATCATCTATCCGGATCGCCAGCTCATGCTGTTCGCCGAGGAAGTGCTCTCGCGCAATCCGGGCAAGCAGATCATTTACGACGTGAAGTGCACGCGCAATCTCGCGAAGTGGGTGAAGGAGAAGGGCGGTGAGCCGCTCATGTGGAAGACGGGCCACTCGCTCGTGAAGGCGAAGCTGCGCGAGACCGGCGCGCCGCTGGCCGGCGAAATGAGCGGCCACGTGTTCTTCAAGGACCGCTGGTACGGTTTCGACGACGGCCTGTACACGGGCGCGCGCCTGCTCGAGATCCTCGCGCGCGTGGCCGACCCGAGCAAGCTGCTTAACAGCCTGCCGAACTCGCACGCCACGCCTGAATTGCAGCTGAAGCTCGAAGAAGGCGAGAACTTCGCGCTCATCGCGAAGCTCCAGAAGAACGCGAAGTTCACGGGCGCCGATGACGTCATCACCATCGACGGCCTGCGTGTGGAGTATCCGGACGGCTTCGGCCTCGCGCGCTCGTCGAACACGACGCCCGTGGTCGTGATGCGCTTCGAGGCCGATAACGATGCGGCGCTCGCGCGCATTCAGGCCGACTTCAAGCGCGTGATCCTCGCCGAGAAGCCGGACGCGAAGCTGCCGTTCTGAGGCCTGGGCGTTGCCCTGACTCGCCTCTAACGTGCTGGCGATGCCGCCTCGACGCGGCATCTGAAGCAAGACCGGAAGCCCTGGCGGCGCCGTGCGGTCCTTCCGCCCGGCGCCGCGGCGTTTTCGGCGTTCGGCGGCCTGTGTGCGCATTCCAGCGCCCATATCCGCACTTTCTTCCCGCTTTTTCGCTTAACTTCGTTCGGCGCGCTAAAATTGCGGACCTTTTATCAACCTGTCCGCCCCCTTCTGCCTTGAGCGTGCAAAAGATCCTCATCGTGCGCGTGTCGTCGCTTGGCGACGTCGTCCACAACATGCCCGCCATCGCCGACATCCGGCGGCGGTATCCCGACGCGCAGATCGACTGGCTCGTCGAAGAGAGCTTCCAGTCGCTCGTCGAGCTCGTGCATGGCGTGCGCCGCGCCATTCCGTTCTCGCTGCGCCGCTGGCGCAAAGGGTTGTTCTCGGCCGCCAACTGGCGCGAGATCGGCGCGTTTCGCCGCGCGCTCGCAGCCGAGAAGTACGACCTCGTGATCGACTGCCAGGGGCTCATCAAGACCGCGTGGGTCGCGAGCTGGGCGCGCGGGCCGCTCGTGGGCCTCGGCAACCGGACCGATGGCGCGGGCTACGAATGGCCGGTGCGCTTCTTCTACAAGCGCGCGGTGCGCATCGAGCCGCGCACGCACGTGGTCGAGCGCACGCGGCAACTGGTTGCGGCCGCGCTGGACTTGCCGCCGCCGCAGCCCACCGACGATATCGACTTTGGCCTCGACACGTACCGCGCAGCGCAGGCGCTCGCCGGCGTCGGGCTGAATCTGCCAGTGCCCTATGTGGTGTTCGTGCACGCCACTTCGCGCGCCGACAAGCAATGGCCCGATGCGCACTGGATCGAGCTGGGCCAGGCGCTCGTGCGTCGCGGCGCCTCGCTCGTGCTGCCGTGGGGCAGCGAGGCCGAGCGCGCGACCAGCGAGCGTCTCGCGCGCGAGTTCGGCGAGGCGGCCATCGTGCCGCCGAAGCTCTCGCTGCCGGCCGTGGTGGGCCTCATCGACGGCGCGGCGGCCACGGTGGGCGTGGACACGGGCCTCGTGCACATCGCGGCGGCGCTGAAGCGTCCGACAGTCGAGTTGTACAATTTCGCGACCGCCTGGCGCACCGGCGGCTATTGGTCGCCGAAGGTCGTCAATCTCGGCACCGCGGGGCAGCCGCCCACGCTCGCGCAGGTCAAGGGCGCGCTGGCGGGCTTCGGCCTGCTATGAGGCGCTGCCGCCGGGCGAGTGGGGCATAGGCGGCAACGCGCCGCGGCAAACGCAACTGCAAGGCCTGACAGACTGCGGCGCATCAAGGCGCGCCAAGCGGCTCGCGGGGTATAAGGATCGGCGCCGGGCATCCCGCCAGGCATCCCGATCCATCGCTTCCAGGGGCGACCATGAACGAATCCCAGATCATCGAAATCACATCCGCCGACTGGCACGGCCAATATCTTTCGCAGCCGCGCGAGACGCTGCTCGATGCCGTCGAGCAGGGCAAGGTCCTGTACTTCCCGAAGCTCGAGTTTCCGGTCGAAGGCGGCGAGCGCGCGCTGCTCGATCCGGCCATCGCCGATCCCAAGCGCAAGAACATCAGTCTCGACCCGAACGGCGGCGCGCTGCGCGGCGTACTCGGCGACACGGTCACGCAGTCGGCGGTGCGCGCGATGATCGGGCGCTATCAGGCCTGCGCGCGCACGCTCGTCGACGGGCTCTTTCCCGAGTACGCGGCCAAGCTGCGCGTCGCGCCCACGAGCCTGCGCCTGCATCAGGTGGAGACGCGTCAGACTTCGTGGCGCAAGGACGATTCGCGCCTGCACGTCGACGCCTTTCCGTCGCGGCCGAACTACGGCGAGCGCATCCTGCGCGTATTCACCAACGTGAACCCGAACGGCATGCCGCGCGTGTGGCGCGTGGGCGAGCCGTTCGAGGACATGGCGCGGCGCTTCCTGCCGAACATCAAGCCGCAGATGCCGGGCTCGGCCTGGCTGCAGAATCTGCTGCACATCACCAAGTCGCCGCGCAGCGAGTACGACCATCTGATGCTCAATCTGCACGACAGCATGAAGGCCGATCTCGACTATCAGAAGTCGAGCCCGCAGGAGACCATCAACTTTCCGCCGGGCTGCGTCTGGGTGTGCTTCTCAGATCACGCGTCGCACGCGGTCATGTCCGGCCAGTTCATGATGGAGCAGACCTTCTTCCTGCCCGCGAAGGACATGGTCCATCCGGACTGGGCGCCGCTGGGCATTCTTCAGCGCATCAAGGGCAGGGAACTGGTTTGAAGCCGGGCTTGAATCCCGTCACGAAGACGATCGCCGCGGCGCGCATGACGCCGCGCGTCGCGGAGGCCCGATGCTGAGGGCCGTTTATCGCGCGGCCTGGTGGCTGATCGCGCCGCTCGCGGTGCTGCGCCTCATCATGCGCTCGCGGCGCGAGCGCGGCTATCGCCAGCATATCGGCGAGCGTTTCGGCTACAGCGCCGGACGCGTGCCTGAGGACGACGCGCCGCTCATCTGGGTGCACGCCGTGTCGGTGGGCGAGACGCGCGCGGCGCAGCCGCTCGTCGACGCGCTGCTGGCGGCGCGTCCCGACGCGCGCATTCTGCTCACGCATATGACGCCCGGCGGGCGCGCGACGGGCGAGCAACTGTTCGGCGATCGCGTGCTGCGCTGCTATCTGCCCTACGACATGCCGCATGCCGTGCGGCGCTTTTTGCGCGCATGGCGTCCGTCGCTCGGCCTCGTGATGGAGACCGAGGTGTGGCCGACGCTCATCGACGAATGCAAGCACGCCGACGTGCCGCTCGTGCTCACGAATGCGCGCATGTCGGCGCGCTCGTTCAAGCGCGCGGCGAAGTTCGGCGCGCATGCGCGCGAGGTGTTCGGCGGCTTCACGCGCGTGCTCGCACAAAGCCCCGCCGATGCCGAGCGCCTCACCGCGCTGGGCGCGCGCAACGTGAGCGTGCTCGGCAATCTGAAATTCGACATGGCGAGCCCGCCGGGGCTCGTCGCGCGCGGGCGCGACTGGCGCCGCGCGATTGGCGCGCGACCCGTCTGGGTCGCGGCGAGTACGCGCGAAGGCGAAGAGGAACTCGTGCTGCAGGCGTTCGCGGCGCTTGGCGTGGAAGACGCGCTGCTGATTCTCGTGCCGCGCCATCCGCAGCGCTTCGACGAGGTGGCCGCGCTCGTCGCGCGCAAGAATTTGAAGCTCAAGCGGCGCTCGAAATGGGCGTCGGCTGCCTCGAAGGCCAGCGCTGCCGCGTCGCACGAGGGCCTTCACGCGCTGCCGCAGGACGTGAACGTGCTGCTCGGCGACTCGATGGGCGAGATGGGCGCCTATTACGCGGTTGCCGATCTCGCGTTCATCGGCGGGAGTCTGTTGCCGCTGGGCGGCCAGAATCTGATCGAGGCGTGCGCGGTGGGCGTGCCGGTGCTGATCGGCCCGCACGTGTTCAACTTCACCCAGGCCACGGCCGACGCCGTGGCAGCCGGCGCGGCGCTGCAGGTGCAGGACCCGGCCGATCTCGCGCGCGCGCTGCGCGAACTCTTCAACGACAAGCCGCGCCGCGTGGCGATGGGCGCCGCCGCCGCCGCATTCGCGGCGCGCCATCGCGGCGCCACGGCGCGCACAGTTGATGTCGTGCGGGCACTCGTCTCCGACGTATGACGTCGGGCGCGGTTGCGTACGCGTTACGTGGCGAGCGTTCAGTCGAGAGGGGCGGCCTGTGCTGCACTGAATGCAGCCGTTGAGGCCGCGCGCGGAACAGCAAGGGAGGGGGCAGTTGTCGCAGGCAAGGCTTGTCGAAGAGGCGGCAACTGCGGCCCCGTTGATGCATCGCCAGGCGCAAACACTGCGTGAAGCCGTGTCGGCGTTTCGGGTCCGAGTCGAGTAACAGGTGTTGGCTCGCCGCTGACCTCTACTCGTAGACCTTGACAACGGGCGCCGGCGCACGCGCTGCGCTACCGTCGGTGCCGTCGTCGTCGGAAAGTCCACGCGGCCGGCTACCGCCACCCATGGGCATGGGGCTTCGGCGGAACTGCCGAGCGAGTTGCTGGGTCGTCTCATCGGCGAGCGAGCGCGATACCTCCTGCAACACTCGCGCGCGGTTGGGCGTGAGGCGAGCGCCCGTGCCCCACACTTTGTTGTCGTTACCTTCGCCTACCGCCGAGAACGCGGCGCGGACTTCGTAGGTACGCGTATTGACGAGGCTGAACTCGACGCCAACCTCGAGGCTATAGTCGAGCATCGCGCGATCGGTGCCCTGTAGCGGCGCGACGTCGTTGCGCCATTCGACCGAATCGACGGTACCGAACAGTACATAGTCCGCGCCCGGAAAACCGCCCTTCTTGATGCGGTTGATGATGTCGAAGATCTTCTCGTCGCCACGCATGTCGAGGTACGGACGCGACTGCGTTACCCTGAAGCCGGTGGCGAGAAGCTGCCCTTTGATATCGGCAGTGAACTTGCGCAGCTCGCCGTATTCGATGCGTTCCTGACCTGAAGCCGGGAAGTCCGAATCGCCGTAGGGTGCAGAGCTGTTCGAGCTCGATCGGTCGTCGCCGGCCTCGTCGAAAAACGACTCCCGCACTGTCTCGCTACAGGTCAGGTCCGCGACGGCGATCCTCGCCTGCGCGTTGGCGGCACTCCCGGCGACGAGCGCGCTGCCGACAAGCGCAATCGTCACTAGCCGATGAAAGAGACCCATGTTGGCCCCGGAATGAGTTGGCGTTAACGAAGAGACGTCTTGCGGATTTCTTTCTCGTCTTCCCAGACGATCATGCCGGACTCGCTGTCGAACAGGCTCAGATTGAAGACGTAGTAGACATCCTTCACGTTACTCGAGCGTTTGACGATCGACGAGATGCTGCCTTCGAGCCGGTACTGCGAGCCCCGCATTCTGCCTGTCCTGGCCTGGCCATTGGCCGCATAGGCGCCGCTGTTTTGACGCGCGATCTCGTCCATCTGGCCCTGCATCTCCGAGATCGACGCTGTGAACTGCACGGCGCCACTCTTCATGAGCTGAGTGCGGATCTTCGTGGTAATCGACGCGGTATCGATGTATTCCGCCGTCTTGTTCTTCACTTCGGCTACCGTCAGGATCGGCGGACGCGGTGCTCCGCTGATCACGCGCGATTGCAGGAGTGAACGCGACATGCTTTCGGCGATCGATTGAAGGTCGGTCGAGCCGAATTCGTTGGTGACTGTCTCGACCGCCTTGGCGTCGCCATATTGCACGTTGCCGCCGCCCGCTGTGAGCGGCCCGTTGACCGAACATCCCACGAGGGCGGTACTACTCAGGAAGGCGCTGGTCAGATAGATCGTGCGCTTGATGGTCTGATTCATCTCAAGTTCCTTTTTACCAGGTGCGGCGAAGTACGGCAGGCAGACTGGAGCGTGCCGTCGCCGGGATCAGTGCCCTGGCGTATTGGCGGTATTGGTGGTGTTGGCCGGCGCCACGTTGTTCGGGCTGTGCAGCTCGATTCGAAAATCCGCAGCGTCGGGCGACGGAGCGATTGACTGGATCGACAGTCGCTGCAGCCCGTGAATCAGCACGGGCTTCCAGGCTTCGTCGGTGCCTGCCGGGAAGCCGTCGCGGTCGATCCACTTGATACGGTATTCGAATGAGTCGTCGTAGATCGATGCATTCGAAAACGTCGCTTCGAGAAACAGCAGCCCGGCGCGATTCGTCGTGCGCAGGCTAGTGATCGACACGTTGGACAGTTGCCCGAGCTGGTCGACTTTCGACGCAATCGACTCTGCATAGGCAGGTGGTGGCACGACGGCGGCTAACGCAACCGATAGCGCTGCGGCACACAGGCGTGTGACAGGTTTCAAGGCGCTCTCCATGAATTGAATGTCAGCGCTGCACGAGGGCGGCGCCACGCTTATTGCGCTGCGTCGGACTGAGTGAAGTTCGCCATCTTCGGCTTGCCCTTGGGCAGTTTGGCTGGCGCCGCGGCGGCTTGTAGTGGCAGGTCGCCGGGTAGCGAGGCGAGCACTTCGAGCCGCGTGCCGAGCGGACGTACCAGGATCACCTGACGCGGACCGGCCACGTTGACGTTGGCGCTGAACCGGCCGTGTGGCGTATCGAATGCGAGTGTCTGCTGGCCGCTCTTGACGGTGACCCGCGCAATCGAGATGTAACCCGGTAGCGTGCGCCATTCGCGAGTATCGGTGCTCGCGGTGGCGGCCGAGGCGATCCCGACCGCGAGGCTCATCAGCGAGCCGAGGCCCGATGAGCTATTGTGCTGCAGCGCTTCCTGCGCCGCCCCCGAGACGGCCATGCGCGTCATGCTGCGGGTGATCATCAGCGGCATGTCGTCCTTGAGTGCGCGCCGTGCCATGGCGTCGAGATTGGTCACGACCGCAGTCGGCACGAGCGTGCCGCCCAGTTCGATGTTCCCCGGCGCGTAGTTGTCGGGCGCGGGATGGATGACCGGATAGGCCGTGGTCAGCAGCTTGACGCCGCTGCCAAGCGGCACCGGCAGCGTAACCTTCATCGAATCGCGCACCGGCACGAGCCCGGTCTCCAGGAGCACCAGCACATCGGTCTGTCCGGCTGGCGGGACGGTGCCGAGATGCTCGAGGCCGCCGCGCAGGGCCGGCACGTCGGGACGCAGTTCGATGGCCTGACGGTAGCCGGCAGCGGCGAGGCTCTGCTCGTTCAATGCCTCGAACACGAAGCCAGCCAGATAGTGGGACGCCGCGCTCTGATAGGAATTGCGCAACCTGGTGACTTCAGGATCGTCGAAAATCTCGACCGGATAGCCCTTGATGTCCGAGATCTGGGTCTGGTTGGCCTTGACGCCGCTTTCCTGCTCGCGTGCGGCCAGTGCATCGACCTGCTTCTCACGTAGCGAGGCAATCAACGCTTCGCGCTCGTACATCTTGCGAATCTCGACGCGGGCCGACTGCCAGTCACCCTTTGTCAGATGGTTCTCGGCCAGATTTGTGTTCAGCATGACTTTTTCATAGTCCTGTCCGTCATAGCGTGCGAGCGAATCGTCGAGCAGCCAGGCTCCGAGCGTCGAGACCGATTTTTGCAGCTTGCCGCGCGCCTCGTCCTCCCAGCCTTTCACTAGCTCGTCGGCTTGCAGCCACGACTGCGTGCTGGCGTCGAGGCCGCCATCGCGGGCGCGCTGCAGTTCGCCGCTCTCCAGGTAGTAAAGCAGATCGCGCGAGCGTCCTGTCGCGCCGTCATAAGTTTTTTCGTGACTGGCGATCGCATCTTCAACCGCGCCCGTCCTCAGTTTCTCAGTGGTCCCGGTCATGGTTGTGCCATATTCGGCACATGCAGCAAGAGTGGCCAGCAAACAGGCTGAGACCAGCCTGCGCAAGGCGCTAGCGGTTTGCTTCATTTTGACATCCCCATATCATGTGGTTTATGGGTATCCGGTTCATTCGATACATGATTCGGATTGCTAAGAAAAATTCAGCCTCGCATCGAAAAGTTGTAATTGCTGGCTACTTAAAAATTTCCGGGCCGGGAAACTGGATCCAGTCGACGAAACAGTAGCCGTCCGACGACGAGCAACTTGATGGGGAATACTCATCGAGCGCAGCAACAATGCAATACTGACCTGCGGGCGGATTAATTTCGACGGATGAACTAATGACGGTCGTGGTGCTGTAGCCGCCCACCTTGATCTGATTCGCGCTCTGTGCCCCCGATCCCGTGAAGTTGGGATTGAATACGCCGAGAACTTGGCCCTGAATCACATTTCCGCCCGTAAAGGAACTCGACACTGCAAAGAGCGTTGCTCTTAGAGAGCCGGAATAAGCAGTCGGAGCGAGGTTGTTCACGTTATTGAATTTGACTCCCCACGTGAGGGTCGCGTAATCCTGAGCGGATGCGGCGGGGGTACTCAAAGAGTATGAAAATTGTCCGGTTGGGCTATAGAACTGAAGACCATTTGTACCTTGACCGTTGCCGGCCGGACACGCGAGACTGGTCGTGGGAGTGGGTGATGACGCGCTGTCTGGCGCACTCGCTGCAGCAGGAGATGAGGCGCCGCCGCTGCTGCCGGCAGCGCCGGGGCCACCGCTGGAACCCGATGTGTCACTGGAGCCGCCTCCGCCACATCCAGCCACGGCCCCAACGATTGCTGTCGCAAAGAATGATTTGGTTATCCGAACCCGTCTCGTTTGTGTCTCATTCTTGTTCATTTGGCTCACCCGTCGTGAAGTTGTCGTGCAGGAGAAAGTCTTAACAATTCGTCACGTGCATGAAAAATGCGAGAAGTGGCCGCCATGCGTGCCGGAGTGACGAACATCTTCATACAGGAGAACTATCGGCGTAGAACCTCGTTGGTACCATGATCAAATTTCACTATGTATCCCGGACGGCAGCCGCCTCATCATCGGACAGCGGATATGTCTTCAACGACGAGGTCCATCATGATCGGCAGTTCATCCGGAATTGGCTTCACGAGGGGCTACGGCGATGCCAAACCCATCGTTGACTTGAGAGCCATGTTTGGCCATCGGCTCGTACGTGGCCGACTACCTCGCAAGCGCGAAGGAGATTGCTCTCACCGCGAACCATGCGGTCTATGTTGTGCCATGGTTATGACCCGCTGCCGGAGAGGCACGCATTGATGACCCCCGTCTTCGAGCACGGGAGATCTTACGGTGGCAGTGGACAGTCAGGGGGCGCGAGTGAAACAGGCAACGACGTTATTTCTGCATGGGGGGCCGGGCTTATCGGCCATCGTGGAGCGTGAACTGTATGGAGAATCGCTTCCGCTGGTGTGGTGGGACCAGCCACGCACCGAGGTTCTGTTTGCCCGTCCGTATCAGGCGCTTCTGGATGACGTCGTATTCAAGGTTGAGATGCTCGCCAGTCAGGGGGGCGGCACGATAGACCTGGTCACCCATTCGTTTGGCGCGCACCTGGCCCTGCATCTTGCCATGGTCATGCCCGAGCGGCTCGGGGCGATCACGCTGGTAGCGCCCGTCTTCGATATTGCAGACGCACTCATGCGACTCGGTGAGCGTGCAGCCAGCGTTAGCGAAAATCCGGCTGGATTGTTGCGCGCGATCGCGCTCAACCGTGCACAGAAAAACAGCTTCAATGCGCTCTGGACGCTTTTCGAACGGATATGTCAAGTCCCAGGATTTCTCGACATGTACTGGGGACCTGATGCAGTCGAGCGCAGACAGTGGTTCAACGCTCTGATAGAGCGGGAAGCATGGCTGGATTTCAACGCATGCCATGTCATCCTTAAGGACTTCATGGAAACCACCCCCTTGCGGGTGCAGACTACGGTGCGCGGACCGGTGAATATTGTGTTCGGGCTGCACGACGTGCTCGTCGACCCGCGACGTGAAGCTCAAACATGGTCGCGCTACTTTCAGAATGTGACCATCCAGTGGCTGAACGCGGGACATTTCGTACACCTCGAATGTCCGCCGGAACTCTGGTTGCCAAAAGGTTAGATGCGAGCGTATCGAAGCTGGGTCGCTAGCTCCGCGTTGTT
Source organism: Paraburkholderia sp. J63 (assembly GCF_905220245.1). Classification (NCBI taxonomy): domain Bacteria; kingdom Pseudomonadati; phylum Pseudomonadota; class Betaproteobacteria; order Burkholderiales; family Burkholderiaceae; genus Paraburkholderia; species Paraburkholderia sp. J63. The sequence continues at coordinate 42,679 of NZ_CAJMZF010000014.1, forward strand.
GTGGGCGCCGACCCGCTCATGAATGGCCCGCAGATGGTTATTGACCGTGGATGGTGCGATGTTCAGCGTTTTGGCCACCTCTTTGTGCGTCAAGCCGGCCGCGACCAGTTCTGCAATCTCGCGCTCTCGCGCAGTGAGATTGTCGATGGGTTCCCGAGGGCGGGATTTCAGGAATATCAGGGACTTCGTGGGAAACGGTACCACGACGATGTGTTTGCCGTAAGTGGGCCGATGGGGCGCCGCCTGAATGATTCGGAAGAGCTCAAACGGGATGGTATGCGGCAATGCGCCTGGCCACTCCTTTTGCATCGCAGCGAGGAAATTCTCCTCGGCAAAGCAAATGGCGCCCCCCAGGTCCGACACTGCGACGCTCCAGCGGTTGCTGTCGTCGACCAGCCGGATACGTTCGACTTCGAGCCGCTGACATATCCTCAAGGCCTCGAGCAGATGCGGGAAGAGCGTCTGCATGAGTTGGCGCTCGCCTTCGGTGAAAGAACTGTGCTCGTACGCTCTGTACAGTGAGACGGATGCGGTTATCCCCGTCGCCGGATTATGATAGCCGGTTACAAGCCCCTGCTCATGTCGATAACGATGCGCGTACGCCGTCAGCTCTGGCGAATGCCGACTGAGGTCAGGCAGGTAGCAATTGAGCGTCACTCCTGGACGTGACGCGCAATGAAACGCCACCCAATCCCGGTCCCTGATCGGGGTGTAATCCAGCAGGCTATCGGGTGAGTCGTTGTAAAGGAAGGGGGTGTGAAAAACCAGTCCTTGGGCGTCGAATCTTCCGGTTCCCCACCGGGCCACGTCAAAGGGAAGGGACGCCTTAATGGCCAGCAGCGCTTCCCCCTGGAACTGCTCGAGAGGCACCTCGCGGGCGCGTTGGTATAAGGCCAATACCAGGGCATTGACTTCATCCACGTGTTGCTCCCAAGACTAAATCAGCTTAAGGACCTCACGGGGCCAAATATTCCAAAACCTGCAGATTATGAATATCGGTATTACACCTGGCCGTCAATAAACAGACAATTGCCTGCCTCCAGCCTGCTCTGAATGCGGGTCTGTGATTGGCAGGCCATTGCTATACCCGCTAGTTCAGGCGGGGACCTCTGTCCGGAGATTCAGATGTCATCCGAAGTAGAATGTTTTATGAAAACCAATAAAAGGCCATCTTGCGATCGCCCTTTTGTCATATTCAAGCATCAGTTCCGGTGAAATGGTGCATCAAAAAACGACTGCATACTAAAAAGAAAATGCACGCCGACCGCTGCAAGTCCCGGGACTAACGCATCAGACGGATGCCACTGATCATTTGAGATCCGTCGACGAACGCCTGGCCGTTGGGCGGCCCGAAGTATGGGCCGCCTGCGTATGCGTGAGCGGTTTCTTTATGCTCTGTCGACGAGCAGTCCCTGCTTTTCAATAAACGCGACCACCTGATCGAGGCCTTCGAGCGCCTTCAGGTTGCACATCACGAACGGACGCTCGCCGCGCATCTTCTTCGCGTCCGAGGCCATCACGTCGAGGTTCGCGCCCACCAGCGGCGCGAGATCGGTCTTGTTGATGACGAGCAGGTCCGACTTCGTGATGCCGGGGCCGCCCTTGCGCGGAATCTTCTCGCCGCCCGCCACGTCGATCACGTAGATCGTGAGGTCCGAGAGCTCGGGGCTGAAGGTGGCCGCGAGATTGTCGCCGCCCGATTCGATGAAGACGATGTCCGCGTCGGGAAAGCGCGTGAGCATCTGGTCGACGGCTTCGAGGTTGATCGAGGCATCCTCGCGGATCGCCGTGTGCGGGCAGCCACCCGTCTCCACGCCCATGATGCGCTCGGCGGGCAGGGCGCCCGCGACGGTCAGCAGGCGCTGATCCTCCTTCGTATAGATGTCGTTGGTGATGGCGACGAGGTCGTAGCGCTCGCGCATGGCTTTGCAGAGCATTTCGAGCAGCGTGGTCTTGCCCGAGCCGACCGGACCGCCCACGCCGACGCGCAGCGGCGGCAGTTTCTTCGTGCGCTTGTTCATGTGTCTGGAGTGCGAATTCATAAGTTCTACGATGCAAAAAGGCTAGGAGCGGAACAGCCGCGAGTATTGCGATTCGTGCCGTGCGCTGAGAATGCCGAGCTGCGGCGCGAAGGTGTTGAGCGAATCAGGCGGCGTGGCGAGCGCGCGCGCGACCGCGCTTTCGATGGCGGGCCGCAGCGCGACCACGATGCGCTGTCCCGCGAGCTGCCCGAGCGGCACGGCCTTGAGCGCGGCGGCGACCTGGTTCTCGACCCAGCTGAACGCGTAGGCGGCGAGCGTGGCGTCCGCGGCGGCGTCGTGCGCGAAAGCCGCGAACGCGAACGCCGTGGGCTGCGCGATAGGCGTCATGCGTTCGAGCGTCTCGCGGCGCGCGGCGTCGCCCCATTCGAGCTGCACGCAAAGCTGGCGCAGCGACCAGCCCATTTGCGAGGTCTCACGGCGCAACTCCGCCGATTCGCGGCTCGCGACGAATTCCTCGTTCGCTTCGATCAGCGCGTGGGCGTCGTGGGTGCGCCAGCGTTCGAGCTGATGCGCGATGAAGGGCAGTTCGCCGGGCGCGAGCACGTTGGCGAGGCCGCTTGCGATCCAGTGCGCGGCGTCGTCGGCGTGGGCGACGAGCTTCGCCTCAATGGCCGCTTCGAGCCCCTGCGAATAGCTGAACGCGCCTATCGGCAATGCCGGCGACGCGAGATGGAGCAGGGCCGTGAGCTCAGCGATGTTCATGGCTGTGGTCGTGCGCGTGGCCGTCGCAATGACCGTGATCGTGGCCGTGGTCATGATCGTGTTCGCAAGCGGCGCCATGGCCGTGATCGCCGTGCCCGTGATCGTGCGCATGCCCGTGATGCTCGTCGAACACGCGCTGCGCGAGCGCGTAGTCTTCGGCAAAAGTCTCGTCGTGTCCGTGACGATGACCGCCTCCATAAGCGCCCGCCTCGGGCTGGAACGGCAGCGTCGCGCGCTCGACCTGGGCGCCCAGGCGCTTGAGCATGTCTTCGAGCACCGGATCGGCTTCGAGCTTGAGTTCGTCGATGCCCACTTCCACGGGCGTATGGCGGTTGCCGAGGTGATACGCGGCGCGCGTGAGCGTGAGGCGGTCCGGCGCGCGCACGCGCAGCACGCTTTGCGCCGCGGCGATCACGCGCACGAGGCCGCCGTCGTCGGCCACGAGCATGTCGCCGTCGCGCAGCACCGTGCCGCGCGGCAGCACCACACCCACTTCCTCGCCCGAATCGAGCGTGGCCGCGAAGCGGCTCTTGCAGCGCGCGTCGTAGGCCAGGGTGAGCGTGGGCGCGCGCTTGATCAGTACGGGCGCGAGCCTGGCGTTGAGTCGTTTGTCTATCGTGCGCATGTCAGAACAGGAAATATCGCTGCGCCATCGGCAGCACCGTGGCGGGTTCGCAGGTCAGCAACTGGCCATCGGCCACGACCTGATAGGTCTCGGGATCGACGCTGATCGACGGTCGCCACGCGTTATGGATCATGTCGGCCTTGGTGACGCTGCGGCAGTTGCGCACCGCCACGACGCGCTTTTGCAGGCCGTAGCGCTCGGGCATGCGCAGATCGAGCGCAAGCTGCGAGACGAAGGTCAGCGAGGTCTGCGTGAGCGCGCGTCCGCGCGTGCCGAACATCTCGCGATAATGCACTGGCTGCGGCGTGGGAATCGAGCCGTTCGGGTCGCCCATCTGCGCCACGGCAATCATGCCGCCCTTGAGAATGAGCGTGGGCTTGACGCCGAAGAACGCCGGGTCCCAGAACACCAGGTCGGCCCATTTGCCCGGCTCGATCGAGCCGAGCTCGTGCGCGATGCCGTGCGTGAGCGCGGGGTTGATCGTGTACTTCGCGACATAGCGCTTCACGCGGAAGTTGTCGTTGCGTGCGCTGTCTTCGGGCAGCGCGCCGCGCTGCACCTTCATCTTGTGCGCGGTCTGCCAGGTGCGGATGATGACCTCGCCCACGCGGCCCATTGCCTGGGAATCCGAAGAAAGCATCGAGAGCGCGCCGAGGTCGTGCAGGATGTCTTCGGCGGCAATGGTCTCGCGGCGGATGCGCGACTCGGCGAAGGCGATGTCCTCGGCAATCGACGGATCGAGGTGATGGCACACCATCAACATGTCGAGGTGCTCGTCGAGCGTGTTGACCGTATACGGGCGCGTGGGATTGGTCGACGAGGGCAGCACGTTCGCCTCGCCGCACACCTTGATGATGTCGGGCGCGTGGCCGCCGCCCGCGCCTTCGGTGTGATACGTGTGGATCGTGCGGCCCTTGAACGCGTTCACCGTGGCCTCGACGAAGCCGCCTTCGTTGAGCGTGTCGGTGTGAATGGCGACCTGGGTGTCGGTGGCGTCGGCCACGGTGAGGCAGTTGTCGATGGCCGCGGGCGTCGAGCCCCAGTCCTCGTGCAGCTTCAGGCCGATCGCGCCCGCGGCGATCTGCTCTTCGGCGGGTTTGGGCAGGCTTACGTTGCCCTTGCCGAGAAAGCCCAGGTTGATCGGCCAGCCGTCGGCGGCTTGCAGCATGCGCTCCATGTGCCACGGGCCCGGCGTGCAGGTCGTGGCGTTGGTGCCGGTGGCGGGCCCCGTGCCGCCGCCGATCATCGTGGTCACGCCCGAGGCGAGCGCCTCGTCGATCTGCTGCGGGCTGATGAAGTGGATGTGCGTGTCGATGCCGCCCGCGGTCACGATCTGGCCTTCGCCGGCGATCACTTCGGTCGAGGCGCCGATGGGGATCGTCACGCCCGGCTGCACGTCGGGATTGCCCGCCTTGCCGATGCGCCAGATGCGGCCGTCCTTGATGCCGATATCGGCCTTCACGATGCCCCAGTGGTCGAGAATCACGGCGTTGGTCACGACCGTGTCGGCGACTTCGGCGCTAAGGCGCTGCGACTGGCCCATGCCGTCGCGGATCACCTTGCCGCCGCCGAACTTCACTTCGTCGCCGTAGACCGTGTAGTCGCGCTCGATTTCGATCACGAGCTCGGTGTCGGCGAGACGCACGCGGTCGCCGGTCGTGGGGCCGAACATCTCCGCATAGGCGCGGCGGCCGATCTTCAATGTCATATCGGAATCCTGATGAATTCGGAATTCTGGAAGGGGTGCGCCGCCGCTCAGAGCGGGCCCATCACCTTGCCGTTGAAGCCATAGACGGCGCGCTCGCCCGCGAACGCGACCAGCTCGACGGTGCGCTCCTGGCCGGGCTCGAAGCGCACGGCGGTGCCGGCCGCAATGTTCAGGCGAAAGCCGCGCGCGGCCTCGCGCTCGAACGAGAGCGCCTCGTTGACTTCGTAGAAGTGAAAGTGGGAGCCGATCTGCACGGGGCGGTCGCCGGTGTTCGCGACCGTCACGGTCACGGTCTCGCGGCCCGCGTTGAGTTCGATTTCGCCGTCGTCGATCAGCATTTCGCCGGGGATCATGGGCGGGCCTTCAAGGAATCGGATGGTGGACGGTGACGAGCTTGGTGCCGTCGGGGAAGGTGGCCTCGACCTGGATGTCGGGGATCATCTCGGGCACGCCTTCCATCACGTCGTCGCGCGTGAGCAGCGTGGTGCCGTAGTGCATGACCTCGGCGACGGTCTTGCCGTCGCGCGCGGCTTCCATGAGCGCGGCGCTGATGAAGGCGACCGCCTCCGGGTAGTTGAGCTTGAGGCCGCGCGCGCGCCGCCGTTCGGCGAGCAGCGCGGCGGTGAAGATCAGGAGCTTGTCTTTCTCGCGTGGCGTGAGCTTCATCGTTTTCAGTGGGTTGGGGGTGGCCATCCGGGACGGCTATCCGGTGGCGCACGCGTGCGCGATGCACGGCAAATACGCGGCACATATGCTGCAAATACACGCGGCCGGGGCCCGATCGTGCGTCGGCTCAGCTTACGGGAGTGAGGTTACGGGCAGCTTGCAGATCCGTGCGCTGGGCGCGCTTGATGGTGGAAATGCGCTGCAAGGTATGTGCCAACGAAGCGGCAGCATGAATGCACCGTTTGTGCGAGTGGCGTGCGCCATGCGCAGGCGTCGATGCGCCGCGATGAAGCATGCGTGCGCCGATGTGGTGCGCGCGCGATGGATTCCGGCTGGCTTAGGTGGTCCAGAGGCGCAGCGGCGTCGCCTTTACGCCGTGCACGATCGGGCGCAACTGCGTCCAGCACCGCGTGAGCGTCTGCTGCAGCGGTTCCATCGAGCGCGCGATCACGCGCACCAGCAGCACGCCCGGCGCGACGCAGGTCGCGCCCGCGCGCAGGTCGTCGTCGAAGGGGAGCGTGAGAGCGAGGTCTTGCGCGAGCGCCTCGTTGCACGCGGGGCCAACGGCCCACAGCATGCCGAACGCCGGATAGCCCGCGAGGCCTTGCGGCGCGTCGCGCAACGGGTCGGCGGCGTCGATCAGCGCGCGCTCGAACCAGAGCAGCTGTTCGTCTGTGCCAGGCGCGGCAGCCCGCACCACCCGCGTGACCGAGCGCACCATGCCCGCCGACCAGCGCTCGCCGGCCGCCTGGCGGCCGAGCTGCACGGCGTCCCAGCCGATCGCCGTCGCGCTTTCGGCGAGCGTGAGCGAAAAGTCGAGCTCGGCGTGCGCGTGATCGAACACGAGATTGTTTTGCGGCAGCCAGTCGAGCCGGGCATTTGCGCCCACGCGCAACTTGATGCGCTGGCGCGCCACGCGGCCGTTGGACTTGTACCACTTGGTCGCGCCCGGCGTGGTGAGCACCGCATGCGTGTCGTCGCCCACGTTCACGTCGATGTCGAGCCGGTCGCCGCCCGCGATGCCCGCGGGCGGATGGACGATCACCGCGTGACAGATCGCATCGCCTTCGGGATAGAGCGGTCGTTGCACGCGCAACGGTCCCGCATGCAGCCGGTGCGCGAGCGTCGTGCGCGCGCCGTGGCGCGCGAAGCCGAGTTCGAGCTTCGCGGCCCATTCCTGGTGAACCGTGTTGCGGGTAGTGCTGGCGAGCGCGGCGTGATCTTCGTGAAGCGACATGCTGAGGGCGTGGGACGTGGGCGGGCAGTGGCGTGGAGGATAGCACGCGCGCCGCGGCGGGCTCAGACCGCGATCATCTCCCGCACGCCATCGGCTTCCATGCTGGCGCCCGCGCCGCCCGCCACGATCTCGCCGCGGCGCATCACCCAGTAGTGGTCCGCGATGGCCTTCGCGAAGTCGTAATACTGCTCGACCAGCAGCACTGTGAGGTTCATTTCCTCGACGAGCTGTCGCAGCGTGCGTCCGATGTCCTGGATGATCGACGGCTGGATGCCTTCGGTGGGCTCGTCGAGAATCAGCAATTGCGGCTCGCTCATGAGCGCGCGTCCGATCGCGAGCTGTTGCTGCTGGCCGCCCGAAAGATCGCCGCCGCGCCGCGTCTTCATCTCCTTGAGCACGGGAAAGAGCGCGTAGAGGTGCGCGGGCACGCCCGAGGGCGCGCGCTTGCGGCTGGCCGCGCCCACCAGCAGATTTTCCTCCACGCTCAGGCGCGGGAAGATATCGCGCCCTTGCGGCACGTACGCGAGGCCGTGCGCGACGCGCGCGTGCGTGGGCAGCTTCGTGAGCGCCGTGTCGCGCCACGCGATCGTGCCGCTTTTCGTGGGCACCACGCCCATGAGGCAGCGCAGCAGCGTGGTCTTGCCCACGCCGTTGCGCCCGAGCAGCACTGTGAGCTGGCCTGGCGGCACCGTCATCGAGACGTTGCGCAGGATGTGGCTGCCGCCGTAATACTGGTTCAGCGAGTCGATGGTGAGCATGTCGCCCCTATGCGTGCAAGCAGGCCCGTTAGCGGCCCAGATACGATTCGATGACGGCTTCGTCGCGCTTGACGTCGTCGAGCGTGCCGTGCGCGAGCACGCGGCCTTCGGCCATCACCGTCACGCGCCCCGTCTCTCCCGCGAGCGCGGCGACGAACTCCATGTCGTGCTCGACCACCATCATCGAGCAGCTGCCGCGCAGGCGGTTGAGCAGCGCGGCGAGCTCCATGGTCTCGTCGTCGGTCATGCCCGCGGCCGGCTCGTCGAGCAGCAGCAGGGCGGGGCGCTGCATCAGCAGCATGCCGATCTCGAGCCGCTGCTTCTGCCCGTGCGAGAGCTCGCCCGCGAGGCGCCGCGCGTCGCCCTCCATGCGGATCATTTCGAGCGTCTCCTCGATCAGGGCCTGCGCGCGGCGGTCGAGCCGCGCGCGCAGCGTGGCGAACCAGCCCTTGTCGGGCGCCATCGCGAGTTCGAGGTTCTCCCAGACGGGGTGCTGCTCGAACACCGTGGGCTTCTGGAACTTGCGGCCGATGCCCGCGCGCGCGATGGCCGGTTCGTTCATGCGCGTGAGGTCGATGGTCTGGCCGAGAAAAACCTTGCCCGAGTCGGGCGCGGTCTTGCCCGTGATCACGTCCATCATCGTGGTCTTGCCCGCGCCGTTCGGGCCGATCACGCAGCGCAGTTCGCCCGCGTCGATCTCCAGCGAAAGCTGGTTGAGCGCGCGAAAGCCGTCGAAGCTCACGCTCACGTCTTCCAGATAGAGGATCGTGCCGTGCGAGGTGTCGATGGCGCCGGGCTGCACGACGTGGCCCATGGCGGCCACGCCCGAAAGCGTGAGCGTGTCGTCGTCGAAGGGATTGTGGCCGAGCGGATCGTTGAGCAGCAGGTGTCCGTTCATGAGCGCTTGCCCTTGGCAGTAAGGTCTTTCAGGCGCCGCGCCAGGAGTTCGACGAGTCCCACGATGCCGTTGGGCAGCAGGAGCGGCACCAGCACGAAGATGAGGCCGAGGAAGAACAGCCAGTACTCGGCGAAGTGGGCGGTAAAGAAGCTCTTCGCGCCGTTCACGGCGAACGCGCCGACGATCGGGCCGATGAGCGTGCCGCGTCCGCCCACGGCCACCCAGATCGCCATTTCGATCGAGTTGCCCGGCGACATCTCGCTCGGGTTGATGATGCCCACCTGCGGCACGTAGAGCGCGCCCGCGATGCCGCACAGCACGGCCGAGACGGTCCAGACGAAGAGCTTGTAGCCGAGCGGGCTGTAGCCGAGGAACATGAGGCGCGCTTCGCCATCGCGCACGGCGGTCACGACGCGGCCGAGCCGGGAAGTGACGATGGCGCGCGCGGCGAGAAAGGCGAGCACGAGCGCGGCGAAGGTCAGCAGCAGGAGCACGGTGCGCGTGCCCGGATGCGTGATGGGCGCACCCGCGATGCGCTTGAAGTCGGTGAAGCCGTTGTTGCCGCCAAAGCCCGTCTCGTTCCGATAGAACAGCAGCATCGCCGCGAAGGTCATGGCCTGGGTGATGATCGACAGATAGACGCCTTTCACGCGCGAGCGGAACGTGAAGAAGCCGAATACCCAGGCGAGCAGCGCGGGCGCGAGCACGACGAGCAGCAAGGCGTACCAGAGGTGCTGCGTGCCCTGCCAGTACCACGGCAGCGTGTGCCAGTCGAGGAACACCATGAAGTCGGGCAGGTCGCTGCCGTATTTGCCGTCGTGACCGATCTCGCGCATCAGATACATGCCGATGGCGTAGCCGCCGAGCGCGAAAAAGAGCCCATGGCCGAGACTCAGGATGCCGCAGTAGCCCCATACGAGATCGAGCGCGAGCGCGGCGATCGCATAGCACATGAGCTTGCCGGCGAGCGTCATCGTATAGGCCGAGAGATGCAGCGCGCTCGATTGCGGGAGCACGAGCGCGCACAGCGGCACGCCCACACCCATCGCCACGACGAGGGCGATGAGCGCGAGCCACGCGCGGCGCGGGAGCAGCGCGGGCCGTTCGGGAAGTCCGAGCGCGAACGATTCGGGGCGGGCGTCGCGGGGCGCAACGCTTGCGCCATACGCGGCGCGCTGTGGGCTGGAGCTGGCCGTGGTCGTCATGTCATGCCTCCGCGCTGCGGCCCTTGAGGGCGAACAGGCCCTGCGGGCGCTTCTGGATGAAGAGCACGATCAGCACGAGCACGGCGATCTTGGCGAGCACCGCGCCCCAGAACGGCTCGATGGCTTTGGAGACGAGCCCGAGGCCAAAGCCGCCGATCACGGTGCCGGCGAGCTGTCCGACGCCGCCGAGCACCACGGCCATGAACGAGTCGATGATGTAGCTCTGGCCGAGATCGGGGCCCACGTTGCCGATCTGCGAGAGCGCGCAGCCGCCCAGCCCCGCGATGCCGGCGCCGAATGCGAACGCCCAGGCATCCACGCGCGCGGTGCGCACGCCCACGCACGCGGCCATGCGCCGGTTCTGCGTGACGGCGCGCACGAACAGGCCGAGGCGCGTCTTCGTGAGCACGGCCCACGCGATGCCCACCACGATCAGCGAGAACGCGAGGATCGCGAGGCGGTTGTACGGCAGGATGAGGTTCTGCATCAGCGTGACGCCGCCGCTCATCCAGGCGGGATTCTCGACCTGCACGTTCTGTGCGCCGAAGATCATCCGCGTGGCCTGAATGAGGATCAGGCTGATGCCGAAGGTGGTGAGCAGCGTCTCGAGCGGCCGGCCATAGAGATGGCGGATCACGAGCCGCTCGATGACGGCGCCCACCAGCGCGGCGGCGACGAACGACGCCGGAATCGCGAGGAGCGGATACCAGTCGAATGCGCCGGGCGCGTAGCGCTGGAACAGCGTCTGCACCACCCAGGTTGCGTACGCACCGATCATGAGGAACTCGCCGTGCGCCATATTGATGACGCCGATGAGGCCATAGGTGATCGCGAGCCCGAGCGCCGCGAGCAGCAGCACGCTGCCGAGCGAGAGGCCCGCGAACAGCGTGCCCGCAATCTCGCTGCGGCGCTGGATCGAATCGAGCGCGTCGAGTCCGCGTTGCGCGGTGGCGCGCACCTTGGCGTCGGGCTCGCTCCAGACGCCGCTCGCGCTTTTGGCCACGAGCGGGCGCAGTAGCTCGTACATGTCGAGGTCGCGGCGCGCGGCCACCAGCTTAACGGCTTCGAGGCGCGTGGCCGCATTGGGGTCGTGCAGCGCGGTCATGGCCCAGAGCGTATCGAGGCGGCGCTTGAGCGCGGGATCGGTTTCCTTCGCCCGCGCGGCGTCGATCATCGGCTTCATCGCCGGATCTGGGTTCTTCAGCAGCTCGGCGATGGCCGTGCGGCGCGTCGCTACGTCGGGCGAGGCGAGCTGCAGGCCCGACACCGCGCCCGCCACTTTCGAGCGCAGCAGGTTGTTCAGCGTAATGGGCTGCGCGCTCGCCGCGACGCCTGGCGGTACCGGCTTGCCGGTGGCGGCGTCGCGTGTGCCTTGTTCGTCCGCACTGTCTTGCACGAGCACTTCGCCCGAGTCCGTCGCGCTGACGTTGTCCTCGGCAAGCGCCTTCAACAGCGCGAGCGACGCGGCGTCGTGCGTCGCGATGAGCTTGTCGATGGCGGCGGACTTCGCATCGAAGTCGTCGCCGGCGAGCGGCGCAATGTCGGCTGCTTCGAGCGCATGGGCGCCTGTGGCGAACGCTGCGCAAAGCGCGAGTGCCAGCACAAGCACGAGGGGGTGCGCGGCGCGTGAGCGGCGCACGCACACGCGCGCTCGCACCCGGACGAATCTCGAGAGTAAGAGAGCCATGATGGTTTATTCCTGGTGCGCGCCGCGCACGGCGGCGCGGCGCTGCACGACGTCAGGCGGTGCGCGAGCGGCGCAGGAAGCCGGGCAAGACGCTCGAGCTCACCACGTCGGGCTTGCCTTCGTTGCCCGCGATGAACGGGCTCCACGGCTGCGCGCGGATCGCGGTTTTGGTTCGCCACACGACGTTGAACTGCCCGTCGCCGCGGATCTCGCCGATCATCACCGGCTTGTGCAGATGATGGTTGCCGTCCATCGTGAGCGTGAAGCCCGAAGGCGCCGCCACCGTCTGGCCGATCATCGCCACGCGCACCTTGTCGACGTCGGTGCTCTGCGCCTTCTCCACCGCCTGTTTCCACATGTGGATGCCTACGAAGGTCGCCTCCATCGGGTCGTTCGTCACGCGTTTGGCTCCGCCCGGCAGGTTGTTCGTCTTCACCCACTCGGCGAACTGCTCCTTGAACTTCGTGTTCTGCGGGCCCTTCACCGACATGAAGTAGTTCCACGCCGCGAGGTGGCCCACGAGCGGCTTCGTGTCGATGCCGCGCAGCTCCTCCTCGCCCACCGAGAACGCGACCACGGGCACGTCGGTCGCCTTGATGCCCTGATTGCCGAGCTCCTTGTAGAACGGCACGTTCGAGTCGCCATTGATGGTCGACACGACCGTGGTCTTGCCGCCCTGCGAGAAGGTCTTGATGTTCGCGACGATGGTCTGATAGTCGCTATGGCCGAACGGTGTGTAGACCTCCTGAATATCGCTGTCCTTCACGCCCTTCGAATGCAGGAAGGAACGCAGGATCTTGTTGGTGGTGCGCGGATACACATAGTCCGTGCCTAGCAGGAAGAAGCGCTTCGCGCCGCCGCCTTCGTCGCTCATCAGGTATTCGACAGCGGGAATCGCCTGCTGGTTGGGCGCCGCGCCGGTATAGAACACGTTGCGCGACATTTCCTCGCCCTCGTACTGCACCGGGTAATAGAGCAGGCCGTTGAGCTCTTCGAACACCGGCAGCACCGACTTGCGCGACACCGAGGTCCAGCAGCCGAATACGCAGGCGACCTTGTCCACGGTGAGAAGCTGGCGGGCCTTTTCGGCGAACAGCGGCCAGTTCGACGCCGGGTCGACCACCACGGGCTGGATCTGCCGGCCCATGACGCCGCCGTTCTTGTTGATATCGGCGAACGTCATCAGCGCGGTGTCCTTCAGCGACGTCTCGGAGATCGCCATGGTGCCCGAGAGCGAATGCAGGATGCCGACCTTGATCGGGCCGCTGCCCGTGTCGGCGCGCGCGAACGGCACGCGCCCCGCGAGCGCGAGCGCGCCCGACATCGTCCCGAGTTTCAACAGACTGCGACGGTTCATGTGTGCCCCTTTCTGGTTGACGTCGTGGGTCGCGGCGCGTCTGGTTACGCACCGCCAGTGTGAGTGTCCAGCCTTGCGAGGGGGAATTACTGCAAGCGTTATGCCAGGCGAAGCCGTCGCGCGGCATGGGCGCGGCGCGTGGCGGCGCAAGGCGTTGGCGGATTGCACCGTTTGCAGCGCCGCGCAGCGGGTGAGCGAATATGGTGCAATGAGATGCATGTTCGGGCGCGCGCTGCATCGTTGTGCATGCGGGAAGCGCTGCCTAAACTGAACTGAGCTGAACTGAATTGAGCCAGAACTGAACTGGAAGCCGGGCTGAATGCAGTGAAACGCCATCGTCCCATCACAGAGATCAAGGAGATGTAGATGAATGCCAGCCTGCCCGATCTGTCCGCGTTCTGGATGCCCTTCACCGCCAATCGGCAGTTCAAGAGTGCGCCGCGGCTGCTCGTCGGCGCGAAAGGGATGTACTACACCTCGCACGACGGCCGGCAGATTCTCGACGGCACTGCGGGCCTCTGGTGCGTGAACGCGGGGCATTGCCGCGACGAGATCGTCGCCGCGGTGAAGGCGCAGGCCGAGGAAATGGATTTCGCGCCGACGTTCCAGATGGGCCACCCCAAGGCCTTCGAGGCCGCGCAGAAGATCGCGAAGCACACGCCCGGCGACCTCAAGCACATCTTCTTCACCAATTCGGGCTCCGAGGCCGTGGACACGGCGCTCAAGATCGCGCTGGCGTTCCATCGCGCGCGCGGCGAAGGGCAGCGCACGCGCTTCATCGGGCGCGAGCGCGGCTATCACGGCGTGGGCTTCGGCGGCATCTCGGTGGGCGGCATCGCGCCGAACCGCAAGGCGTATTCGGGCCAGTTGCTGCCTTCGGTCGACCATCTGCCGCATACGCTCAATATCCGCGAGGCGGGCTTCTCGAAGGGCCAGCCGACCTGGGGCACCCATCTCGCCGACGAGCTCGAGCGGCTGTGCGCGCTGCACGACGCGTCGACCATCGCGGCCGTGATCGTCGAGCCGGTGGCGGGCTCGGCCGGCGTGCTGATTCCGCCGCAGGGCTATTTGCAGCGCCTGCGCGAGATTTGCGACAAGCACGGCATCTTGCTGATTTTCGACGAGGTGATTACGGGCTGGGGGCGCCTCGGCGCGCCGTTCGCGGCCAATTACTTCGGCGTGACGCCCGACCTGCTGACGATGGCCAAAGGCACCAACAACGCCGCTGTGCCGATGGGCGCCGTGGCCGCGAGCGCACGCATCCACGACGCCATCGTGGGCGGCGCGCCCAGCGGCATCGAGCTCTTTCACGGCTACACCTATTCGGGCCACCCCGTCGCCGCCGCGGCCGCGTGCGCGACCATCGACCTGTACGAGCGCGAGGGACTATTCGGGCGCGCGGCGCAAATGGCGTCGGTGTTCGAGCGCGAGATCCACAAGCTCAAGGGCGAGCCGCACGTGATCGACGTGCGCAATCTCGGGCTCGTGGGCGGCGTGGAGCTGGAGCCGCGCGAAGACGCGCCGGGCGCGCGCGCCTATGAGGTTTTCGTGCGCTGCTACCAGAAGGGCGTGCTCACGCGCTATACGGGCGACATCCTGGCGTTCTCGCCGCCGCTGATCGTGGACGAGGCGCAGATCGAGGAGATCTTCTCCACCGTCGCGCTGGTGTTGCACGAGGTGGAGTGAAGGACGTGCCCGTTTGCGCGTGACCCTCAAACCCCAAGCCACCTGGCAATGTCGATGCGTTGCTGGGTGGTGAGTGGGGCGTTGACGTTGGGATTGAGATACGCGCGCACCAAATCCGGCGTCAGGTTGGGAAATCCCTGATCTCTCATCGCCTGTTGCAATCCGGCTGGCGCAGGGCCATTTTCGTTGAGCCAGTCGTAGATGGAGTTGAAGGTTTCGTTGTCAAGCGGATTGGGATCGTTGATGTACTGCTGGACCTGTGTGCGCCCCCACGCCTGCTCCGCCTCGGCTGGCCCGGTCAGACGCTGGACCTTCGCAGGCGGCTCTGACGGACTGCCAGGCGCACGGGGCGACACGACATATCCTTGCTGCGAATCCGACCAATGGCCTTTGCCCCCGGCGATCTCGTCAACCCATGGCTTGGGTATGCCGGTTTCTTTTGCAATATCCTCGCGCGACAGTTTGCCCTCGTCGTAGAGCTTTGCCGCCTCGTTGAATTGCTCATGCGTCATGGGATCTACGTGCGGCTGGTCACTTGTTGTTGCCAGCCCGGCGCCGGATGCGGGTCCTGCTTCCCCGGCAGTCCCTTTCGGTCTGAACTGTACAACCGGTTCAGTCGAGACATCGTTGGTGCGTGCATATCGCATTGCACTCCGATATGCCGCCAGTGTGTTGCCGCTCGTATATTTGTTTGCGACATCCGCCAACGAACTCCCGTTTGACAGGTCGGTATAAATGGATTTTCCTGTTCCGTCACTCATCCAATTCAATTCGAGGCGTGATGCGACACTGTAGGGCACTGGGAGGCCGTGCTCCTTCGCATATCGCTCCATATAAGCCTTTGTTGTTTGACTGGACTTGCCCATCAGCCTTGCGGTCTCTGCATAATTGCCTCCGCTTTCATAGCTTTCGTATGCGATGCGACCGGCCTCATCGGTATACATGGTCCGCCCCCCGCCGGGCAATGAAGTGTACTTGGGGCCGCCCCCTCCCTTCAAACCGGTATCTGCATTCGGTTCCCAGTTCCCTTCACGGTTGAGCCGCACCGGATAGGGTGCTGAGTAATCTCCACGAGGCGCGTTCACGGTCCACGTTCCATTATCCTTTTGGTAGCTCACGGCGAAGGTTTGGTCACCCTGCCGGATATAGCCGTTTCCCTTGCTGTCGCGGTAGATGCCGCGATACTTGGGATCCGCTATGAGAGGTTCTGTCGGATGGCTCACGTAAGCCGCGGGCACGTTGGCGATGTTCGACATTGTGGGTCCTTTGGTTGGCGTGCCAGTTCCTTGCGGTGAGCCACCGCCGCGTACGCCTGTGCCGCCCTCAGTGCCGCTCGGGGGCTCGCCCGATTCACCGTTGCTACCGGTCTCGGTCTCGGTCTTGGCGCCCGTGCCTGTGCCTTCGCCGGATTTGACTTCACCACCGGGCGGCGTTACTCCTCTGCCCGTTGCGCCTCCACCTCCATCTCCTCGGGGCTTGGGGGTGCTCGGAAGTTTCGCAAACCCAAGCATCCCCGAGAGAACACCCGACATCAAGTCAATGCCGTTTTTCGCATCTTGGGAAAGCGAGTTCGCCGGAACGATCCAGGGTGTGAGCAGATTTACGCCGGGCACCATCCCGACGAAGAAGCGACCCAGCACATCCTCGGCCCGCTGCTGCCACAGAGGTTTCGGCGGCGTATGCGTATTGAGATACTCTTCCCTGATCGGGCCACCCTGGCTGGCGGAGTGATACATCGCCTGGTCCGCGGCAATCCCCTGGTTCGCCTGCTTGTAGCGATCCAGCAGTTCCGCTCCGTAGTTGCCGATGCGCAAATCGTCGGTTTTCATATTCGTGAAGTCCGGAAGCGGGCCGGGTAAATCGGGCGTGCGTCGGAAAGGATCGTCCTGGATTTTCTTGCGCGCCCATTCGGTCTTCGCCGCCGCGTCGGCGTACCACGTCTTGACGGGGCCGAAGCGTTCGGGGTTGTGTTGAATCTGATACTGGAATTCCCGCACGTTGCGCTCCGACGCGAGGCCATTGTCTGCAAACGATTTGAGTCGTTCGAATGAACTCGTGTTGTCGAGATCGCCCAGCGTCGCGATGCTCATGTTGTTGGCGTTCTCCTGTGCCGTGAGTAACTCCTTGTCGGCTTCGGCCCACTGCTGATCCACCTGCGTTTTGCCATACGCAATGTTGCTTCCGATCTGCAACTGCATGCTGTGACGGAGTTCCGCTGCCTGACGGAACACGGTTTCGCGTTGCTCAGGCGTCTTCGCCCCATTGAAATCGTCGTGCAGTTGTTGGAGTCTTGCTATCTGTTGCTGCCCCGCCGATCCCAGATATTGCGAACCGAACGGCGCGTTGAATTCCAGGGGTACGCGCTGCGTCGGGTCGCTCTTGATCTTCTGGTATGCCGTGTCCACCGGTTGGGTCACCTGGCCGTCCATGGTTTGCTGGACCTTCGCACGATCGGATGGCGATTTCATGGACTCGTACACATTGATGCCCTGTGCCTGCATGCCGCTGTACCGTTCGCGCTCCTTTTGCGGCAGCGCTTCAATCTTCTGACGGGTTTGCGTTTGCTGGGTTTGGAACTTGATGGCATCCGGCGATTCGCCGCGCAGGCCGTCCTCCTGAAGTTCGGAAAGCGCCTTCGCATTCGTCTCGTCGTCTGGGTAGCCCTTGCCGGACTCATACGTGTCGACGAGGTGCTGCGCCTCAGCCCGCGGAACGTCAGAGGGCGAAATTGCTGGCGCTCCAGATGCCTCTGCTGGCGTGGACGTTTGCTGCGATTGTGCGTAATTCACTTGCATGGACGTCGTGATCGACGTCGGCTGCTGGGGCTGGTCGGTTTGCTGAGTCTGCTGGCTTGGTTGAGTTTGCTCGGGCGGTTGATCTTGCTGAACCTGTTGATCCTGGCTCGACGGAGTCTGCTGGTCCTGTTGAGTTTGCTGGGCCGATTGCTCTTGCTGAATCTGCTGATCTTGCTGATTCGACGGTGTTTGCTGGCTATCCTGCGACGACGGGTCGTACCAGGCATTGGAGTCGGTACTGCCAACAGGGGGCGACATAGGCTCACCTCGCTTTACGATTGTGGGGATGTCCACGCCAAGGTGCGGACGTGCCTATGACAACAGAGTCGCGAGTGCGCGCGGTAATGAAATCTCATGCGGTGGCTGTACGACTGCCAGGCGATTCAACGTGCGCGATCAAGCGGCGACACGCCTTTGGTCCGGGGCGGCGGGATAGACAATCCGAGGCGTCCAGCGGACATGCGCGGGAGTAGAAGCGCGGCTTGCATGAGCCTGCGCGCGCACTCGAAATCGGACGGTTGGCGGCTCGTTGGCAAACCGTCAATCAACGTGGGTACGCCCGAAAAACAAAAAGGCGCGGTGTGCGCCGCGCCCTTCGTGACAGCTACCTGCAAAAGCGGGCGTGCCGCTGCTGAGGTCCTCAGTACGTCGGCACCTTGGGATCCACCTGACGCGACCACGCGTCGATACCACCCTGCAGGTTGAACACCTTCGTGAAGCCGCGCGACTCGAGGAACATCGCGACCTGGGCGCTGCGCGCGCCGTGGTGGCAGACGCAGACGATCTGCGCCTCGTCGTCGAGCTCCTCGCTGCGGGCCGGAATCTGCGCCATCGGAATCGAGACGCTGCCGGCGATGTTGGCGGTCTGGATCTCCCAGGGCTCGCGCACGTCGAGCAGCACGGGGGCGTCGCGCGAGGTGTCGGCGAGCCATTCGGCGAGGGCGGGGGCGGTCAGATTCTGCATGTGAGACTCGGTCGTTGAAAAAGTACGAGCCGCTTGCGCGGCCCGCTACGAACAATAACAGGATATGGCCTGGGTATGGGCCAAACTGCGGGCCGGGAACTACGGGCCTAGAACTTGAAGCGCGAGGGCTGCACCGCGTTTTCGAGCGGCTCGACGTACGTCTCGAACACGCTCGCGATGCGGTACTGTTTTTCGTCCATGCGCGTGATGATCTGGGCTTCCATGACCGGCGCGCCGCCGACGAAAGCCGCCATGCGCCCGCCCACCTTCAGTTGCTCGAGCAGTTCCTGCGGCACCACGGGCAGGCCGCCCGAGACGCAGATCACGTCGTAGGGCGCGTTGGCCGCCCAGCCGCGCGAGCCGTCGCCCTGCACGACCTCGGCGTTCAGCACGCCGTTCTTCACGAAGTTGGCGCGCGCGAAATCGGCGAGCTCCGTGTCGATCTCCACCGTCAGCACCTTCTGCGCGCGATGCGCGAGCAGCGCCGCCATATAGCCCGAACCCGCGCCGATCTCCAGCACGCTCTCGTGCTTCTTGACCGCGAGCTCCTGCAGCACGCGCGCTTCGACGCGCGGCGCCAGCATGTGCTGGTCGTTGGGCAGCGGCACCTCGAGGTCGGCGAACGCGAGATCGACATAGGCCGCGGGGACGAAATGCTCTCGCTTGACGATCGAGAGCAGGTTCAGCACGTCCTGGTCGAGCACTTCCCAGGGGCGAATCTGCTGTTCGATCATGTTGAAACGCGCTTGTTCGATGTTCATGGTGACTCGGCGTTATGGTTCGGGTTCTATGCAGATGGCCCGGCCCCGGATACACGGTCAAAGTGGCGCAGAAAAAACGGTGCCAGGCAACCGCGAGATTGTACCAAAGGGCTTTCGCGCCGCGCCTGGCCGGCGGCAGCTCAAACGCGCAAGCGGAT
Organism: Paraburkholderia sp. J63; assembly: GCF_905220245.1. NCBI lineage: Bacteria > Pseudomonadati > Pseudomonadota > Betaproteobacteria > Burkholderiales > Burkholderiaceae > Paraburkholderia > Paraburkholderia sp. J63. The sequence continues at coordinate 61,928 of NZ_CAJMZF010000014.1, forward strand.
CAGTATTTGTCCTGGCTACGCTCGCCTTGAAGTTTGGGCCGATCCGGACCAAGAATGTAATCGATTACATTCTGACGGACGCGCGATGCCCGCTCAGCCGCAACCGGGGTCCACCAGCTTGCCGGAAGCCGATGAGGCCCCGGCCACCGCGCGCGGCAGCTCGATCGCGGCGGTGGCCCGGCGCGCGGGCGTCTCGGTCGCCACGGTCTCGCGCGTGCTCAACGGCCATGCCAACGTGCGGCCCGCCACCCGCGAGCGCGTGCTGGCCGAGATCGAGGCGAGCGGCTATCGCGTCAACGAGCTCGCGCGCAACCTGCGCACGGCGGAAAGCCGCCTGCTGCTGACGATGGTGCCGGACTTCGGCAACCCGTTCTATGCCGAGATCGTGCGCGGCATCGACAGCGTCGCGCGCCAGCACGGCTACTTCATGCTGCTGTGCGACACCGGCGCCGATGCGGGCCGCGAGCGCAGCTATTTCGACCTGCTGCGCCGCCATCGCGCGGACGGCGCGATCTGCCTCGACCCGGCCACGGTCCAGCAGGCCAACCGGATGATGGCCGACGAATCGACGGCGCTGCCATGGGTCGCCTGCTGCGAGTTCGATCCGGCCGTGGGCGTGCCGTACGTCGGCATCGACAACTTTCGGGCCGCGCGCGACGCGGTGCGGCATCTGATCGCGGGCGGGCGCCGCCGTGTCGCGCTCATCAACTCCGACGACCACTATCTCTACGCGCAGCAGCGCCGCGACGGCTATCTGGCCGCGCTCGCCGAAGCCGGCATCGAGGCGCGCGACGCGTGGCGCGTGAACGTGAACTGCCTCGACTACGAGGCGGGCGGGGAGGCCGCCGCCGCGCTGATGCGCGTGCGCCGCAGCGAAGCGCCCGACGCCATTTTCGCGGTCTCGGACACGCTCGCGGTGGGCGTGCTCAACGGCTTGCGCGGGGTGGGCTGGTGCGTACCCGAGGACGTCGCCGTGGTGGGCTTCGACGACATCGCGCTTGCCGCGCAGGTGGACCCGCCGCTCACGACCATCGCGCAGCCGATGCGCGAGCTGGGCGAGACCGCCGCGCGCCTGCTGCTGCGGCGCCTCGCCGATCCGCAGGCGAACGTGCCGGGCGTGCTGCTGCCGCACCGGCTGGTGGTTCGGCAAAGCGGCTGAGCGTGCAGACGCCATCACACAAGGAGGAGCGGCCGGCCATGAGCGTCGCCGTGCGATTTACCGACATCCGCAAGGACTTCGGCCCCGTGCGCGTGCTGCACGGCGTCACCTTCGAGCTCGCGCCCGGCCGCATCCATGGTCTGCTCGGCGAGAACGGCGCGGGCAAGTCCACGCTCATGAGGATCCTCGCGGGCTACGAGCGCGCGAGCGCGGGCGAGATGCTCGTGGACGGGCGCGCGTGCAGTTTCGAGGGCTCGCGCGAGGCCGAGGCCGCCGGCATCGTGCTGATCCATCAGGAGTTCAACCTCGCCGAGCATCTGACGATCGCGCAGAACATCTTTCTCGGTCACGAGAAGAAGCGCGGCCCCTTCGTCGACGATGCCGCGATGCGCCGTGAAGCGCGCGCCCTGCTCGCGCAGGTGGGGCTCGCGCGCAGCCCGGACACGCCGGTGCGCGAGCTGATCGTCGCGGAAAAGCAACTGGTGGAGATTGCGAAGGCGCTGTCGCGGCACGCGCGCCTGCTCATCATGGACGAGCCCACCGCGACGCTCACGCCCGCCGAAACCGCGCGCCTCTTTGCGCTGATGACGAAGCTGCGCGCCGACGGCACGACGATCGTCTATATCTCGCACAAGCTCGACGAAGTCGAGCGCATCACCGACGACGTGATCGTGATGCGCGACGGCCGCTTCGTCGCGGCGAGCGCGACGGCGGGGCTCGCGCGCCAGCAGATGGCGAACCTGATGGTGGGGCGTGAGCTCTCCGACATGTTCCCGGAAAAGACGCCGGCGAGCGCCGATGCGCCCGTCGCGCTGCGCGTGAGCGGTCTTGCGGTGCCGGGCAGGGTCGAGGACCTGAGCTTCGAGGTGCGCGCGGGCGAGATTCTGGGCTTCGCGGGGCTCGTGGGCGCGGGGCGTAGCGAAGCGTTCGAGGCGATCGTGGGCCTGCGCGCGCGGCGCGCCGGGACGATCGAGATCGATGGGCGCGCGGTGGCGCTCAGGCATCCGCGCGACGCCGTGCGCCACGGCCTCACGTATCTGAGCGAGGACCGCAAGGGGCGCGGCCTGCATCTGGACCTGAGTCTCCAGGACAACCTCACGCTGATGACGCTCGAACGCTACGGCTGGCCGCTGCTCGATCTCAAGGCGGGACGGCGCGCGCTGGAGACGGCGGTGCGCGAATTCGGCATCCGCACCGGCGATCTTTCCAGTCGCGCGCGCATGCTCTCGGGCGGCAACCAGCAGAAGCTCGCGCTCGCCAAATTTCTGCAGCCCGACCCGCGCGTGATCGTGCTCGACGAGCCCACGCGCGGCGTCGATATCGGCGCGAAACGCGACATCTATTTCCTGATCCAGCGGCTCGCGGCCTCGGGGCGCGCCGTGATCGTGATCTCGTCCGAGCTCATCGAGCTGATCGGCCTTGCGCACCGCGTCGCCGTGATGCGCGCGGGCCGGCTCGTCGCCACGCTCGCCGAGGCGCAGCTCAACGAAGAGGAGCTCATCGCTCATGCAACCGGCACCCACTGAAGCGGCGCACCCGCACGGCCGCGCACGGCGCCTCGCCGCGCTCGCGCACCGGCTCGCGGGCGTGGGCCCGCTCATCGGCCTGATCGCGCTATGCGTGCTCGGCACGCTGCTCAACCGCGACTTCGCCACCGTCGACAACCTGCTCAACGTGCTCACGCGCACTTCGTTCATCGGCATCATTTCGGTGGGCATGACCTTCGTGATCATCTCGGGCGGCATCGATCTTTCCGTGGGCTCGATGGCCGCGCTCATCGCGGGCGTGATGATCTGGACGATGAACACGCTCGCGGCGGGCGTGGGCGGCCATGCGCTCGCGCCCGTGGCCATCGTGGCGATCGGCATCGCGATTGCGCTCGCGCTCGGCGCGCTGTTCGGGCTCGCGCACGGCTTGCTGATCACGCGCGGACGCATCGAGCCGTTCATCGTGACGCTCGGCACGCTCGGCATCTTCCGCTCGGTGCTCACGTGGCTCGCCGATGGCGGTGCGCTCACGCTGCAGAACAATCTCGCCGATCTCTACGGGCCCGTCTATTACGCGAGCCTTTTCGGCGTGCCGGTGCCCGTCTGGGTGTTCGCGCTCACCGCGGTGGGCGGCGCGCTGATCCTCAATCGCACGGCGTTCGGGCGTCACGTGCAGGCGATCGGCTCGAACGAGCAGGTGGCGCGCTATGCGGCCATACGCGTCGATCGCGTGAAGTGCGCGACTTATGTGCTCGTCGGCATGTGCGTGGGCGTGGCGACCGTGCTCTACGTGCCGCGCCTCGGCTCCGCCACGCCGACCACGGGCTTGCTGTGGGAGCTCGAAGCGATCGCGGCCGTGGTGGTGGGCGGCACCGCGCTCAAGGGCGGCGAAGGCCGCGTGGCGGGCACCGTGGTGGGCGCGGTGCTGCTCTCGGTGATCGCGAACATCCTCAATCTCACGAGCATCATCAGCGTGTATCTCAATGCGGCGGTGCAGGGCGTGGCAATCATCGCCGTGGCCTTCCTGCAGCGCGGCAGGCGGTGAGTTGATTTGGTATGGATTACGAAATATTTATGAGCTATCGGAAAGCAGGTGCTTAAAAGTGCTTGAGCGGCAGGCAGAAGGAGGCAGGACTTTCACACGGTCACACGGACGACGCTCGCATGAGCGCACATGAGGAGACGGCAACATGAACAAGGCGATTCGCAGGTTCTGCGGGGCGGGCGTACTGGCGCTCGGCGTGGCGGCGGTGCTCGGCACAGCGCCCGCGCGGGCGCAAGAGAAAGTGACGCTGGGCGTGGCGATTCCGACTGCCGATCACGGCTTCACGGGCGGCATCGTCTGGTGGGCGAACGAGGCGAAGAAGGATCTCGAGAAGGCGCATCCGGACCTGAAGATCATCGTCAAGACCGCCGCCAACGCGCCCGATCAGGCCAACCAGTTGCAGGACCTCGTGACCGTCAACAAGATCAACGCGCTCGTGATCTTCCCATACGAGTCGGCGTCGCTCACGCAGCCGGTGGCGCAGGTGAAGAAGAAAGGCGTCTACGTGACGGTGGTGGACCGCGGCCTCACGGATAAAAGTGCTCAGGATGCCTACGTAGCTGGTGATAACACCGCGTTCGGCAAGATCCCCGCCGAATATCTCGCGAAGCAGCTGAACGGCAAGGGCGACATCGTCGCGTTGCGCGGCATTCCCACGACGCTCGACAACGAGCGCTGGACCGCCTTCACGTCGGTGCTCAAGAACTATCCCGACATGAAGATCCTCGACGCGAAGTACGCGAACTGGAACCGCGACGATGCGTTCCGCACCATGCAGGACTTCCTCACGCGCTTCAAGCACATCGACGCGGTCTGGGCCGCCGACGACGACATGGCCGTGGGCGTGCTCAAGGCGATCGACCAGGCCAAGCGTACGGACATCAAGATCGTGTTCGGCGGCGCGGGATCGAAGGACATGGTCAAGCGCGTGATGGACGGCGACCCGCTCATCAAGGCCGACGTGTCGTATTCGCCGAAGTTCATCTACGACGCGATCAAGCTGACCGCCGAGGCGCGCCTGCAGGGCAAGTCGCTGCCGCCCACGACGATCATTCCTTCGGTGCTCATCACGAAGGAGAACGCGAAGCAGTTCTACTTCCCCGACTCGCCGTTCTGAGGTCGGGCCGCAACGAGGGAGGTTGGCGATGAAAACCATCAAGGGGCCGGCGATTTTCCTCGCCCAGTTCCTCGGCGACGACGCGCCGTTCGACAGCTTCGCGCACATGGCCGAGTGGGCCGCGCAACTGGGCTACAAGGGCATTCAGGTGCCCTGCGACGCGCGCCTGATCGATCTCGACCGGGCCGCGTCGAGCGTCGCGTACTGCGACGAGCTGCGCCAGGTCGCCGAGGACGCGGGCGTCGCGATCACCGAGCTCTCGACGCATCTGCAAGGCCAGCTCGTGGCCGTGCATCCGGCCTACGACGCGCTATTCGACGGCTTTGCCGCGCCGCACGTGCGCGGCGACCGCGAGGCGCGCACTGCGTGGGCCATCGGGCAACTGATGCTGGCCGCGAAGGCGTCGAAGAACCTGGGGCTGGCCGCGCACGTGACGTTTTCGGGCGCGCTCGCGTGGCCGTATCTGTATCCGTGGCCGCAGCGGCCGGCAGGGCTCGTCGAGACCGCGTTCGAAGCGCTCGCGCAGCGCTGGCGGCCGATTCTCGATGCGTTCGATGCCGCGGGCGTCGACGTATGCTACGAGCTGCATCCGGGCGAGGACCTGCACGACGGCGTGACGTTCGAGCGTTTTCTTGCGGCCGTGGACGAGCATCCGCGCGCGAACATCCTCTACGACCCGAGCCATTTCGTGTTGCAGCAGCTCGATTACCTCGCGTTCATCGACCTCTATCACGCGCGCATCAAGGCATTTCACGTGAAGGACGCGGAGTTCCGGCCCAGCGGCCGCCAGGGCGTCTACGGCGGCTACAGCAACTGGGTCGAGCGCGCGGGGCGCTTTCGCTCGCTGGGCGACGGGCAGATCGACTTCGGCGCGATCTTCTCGAAACTCACGCAGTACGACTACCCCGGCTGGGCCGTGCTCGAATGGGAGTGCGCGCTCAAGCATCCGCACGACGGTGCGCGCGAGGGCGCCGAGTTTATCCGGCGGCACATCATCCGCGTGGCCGAGCATGCATTCGACGACTTCGCCGGCAGCGGCATCGACGCCGCGGGGCTGAAGAGCGTGCTCGGTCTCTGAAGACCGGCGCGAGGATGCAATGCAGTGCGTCGCGCGCGCTGCACGATTGTGCAGGCGGCAAATGACTTCATGCGCATGCAACGCGTGCACATTAATGCAGGCATTTTGTTGCCGGTACGCATCGGCAATTCCTGAAGGAGCGAGGCAATGGCAGCGAGCGCGGCACGAAGACTCAGGCTCGGCATGGTCGGCGGCGGCGAGGGCGCCTTCATCGGCGCCGTGCACCGCATTGCGGCGCGGCTCGACGACTGCTTCGAGCTGGTCGCGGGCGCATTGTCGTCCGATGCGGGGCGTGCGCAGGCGAGCGCCGAGGCAATCGGCCTCGCGCGCAGCTACGCGGACTGGCGCGAGATGGCGCGCGCGGAAGGCGCACGCAAAGACGGCATCGACGTCGTGGCGATCGTCACGCCCAACCATCTGCACGCTCCCGTGGCGCACGCGTTCATGGACGCCGGCATCCACGTGATTTGCGACAAGCCGCTTGCCGTGTCGCTCGCCGAGGGCGAGGCGCTTGCGCAGCACGCGCGCGCGGCGAATCTCGTGTTCGCGCTCACCCATACCTACTCGGGCTATCCGCTCGTGCGCCATGCGCGGGAGCTCGTCGCGGCGGGCGAGCTTGGCGAGGTGCGCATCGTGCAGGTCGAATATGCGCAGGACTGGCTCGCCACGCCGCTCGAACGCGATGGCGCGAACCGGCAGGCGAGCTGGCGCACGGACCCGGCGCAGGCGGGACCGGCCGGTTGTCTCGGCGATATCGGCACGCATGCCTGGCAGTTGGCGGCGTTCGTGAGCGGTCTCACGCCCGAATCGGTCGCGGCCGACGTGCATACCTTCGTGCCGGGGCGGCGCGTAGACGATCACGTGGAGGCGCTGCTGCGCTACGCGAACGGCGCGCGCGGCATGCTGTGGGCGAGCCAGGTGGCGAGCGGCGCGGAGAATGCGCTGCGCCTGCGGGTCTACGGCACACGGGCGGGGCTGGCGTTCGATCAGGAGGAGCCCAACGTGTTGTGGTTCACGCCGCAAGGCGGCGAGGCGCAGCGCCTCACGCGCGGCCGCGTGACGGGCGCGGCCGCGCGCCATGCCACACGTGTGCCGCCGGGTCATCCCGAGGGCTATCTGGAGGCGTTCGCGCAGCTCTATCGCGACGCGGCGACGCAGATCCGTGCGCGTGAGCAGGGCATTGCGCCGCCGCCGGAGAGCCGGTTGCTGACCACGGTCGACGACGGCGTGGCCGGGCTGCGCTTCATCGAAGCCGTGCTCGCGAGCAGCGCGGCGAACGGCGCCTGGCGAAGCATCGGTTGATGCGTTGGAGCAAGCCCGCGGCATGGCACGGATCGTATGGCCATTCGGATGAATGGAGCGGATCGCGTCGGACAGCGAAACTTGAGGCGGGTTTAACCAGCTTCAAAGGAACAGCATGTCTAACGTAATACAGATGAATTTCGATGTCGCTTCGAACATCACGCGAAGGAGTTGGGGGATGAGCGCAAGCGCATTGGTACAGGTCCGCATCGATCCGGCGCTCAAGGAGCGCGCGTCGGCGGTGCTCGAAAGCATGGGGCTCACCGTTTCGGACGCGGTGCGCATTCTGCTCACACGCGTCGCGAACGAAGGCGCTTTGCCTTTCGACTTCGCGGTCGATCCGGCCACGCATGACGCGTGGTTCCGCGCGAAGGTGCGCGAGGCGCTTGAAGATCCGCAGCCGGGCATCGAGGCGGACGAGGTGGAGGCGCATTTCGCGAAGCGGGGCGCGGCGGCGGTGAGCAACGCGCCTTAACCGAGGCGAAGAGCCCGCGCGCTGCGGTCGAGCCGCCCGACTCGCCGCTTTACTGCGCGAGATACACGAACTTGCCGCCGCGTATCGTGCCCATCACGCTCGCGCGCTGGTCGAGGCCCACGTGGTCTTTTTCGCTGGTGTTGACCACGCCGTTGGGCACGACCAGCTCGTGGGCGTGCTCGAGCTCGCGGCGCAATGCCACGCGAAACGCCTCCGTGCCAGGCTGCGCGCTCTTGAGCGCGCGTGTCACGGCGTCCTGCAGGCGCGGGTAGACGCCGGCCGCGTCGCCCGCGAACTGCGTGACCGTGCCCGGGCCGTATTTGGCCTCATAAGCCTCGACGAACGCGAGCGCCGCCTTCTGCGCCGGCTGGTCCGCCGGCAGCGTGCGCGCGACCACGACCGGTTGCGTCGGGAACAGCGTGCCTTCCACGTCCTTGCCGCCCAGCTTGATGAATTCGGGCGTGGCGATGCCGTGCGTCTGATAAATCGCGCCCTTGTAGCCGCGCTCGACCAGCGTGCGCTGCGGCAGCACGGTGGGCGTGCCGGCGCCCGCGATCAGCACGGCGTCGGGTTTGGCGGCAATCAGCTTGAGGATCTGGCCCGTCACGCTGGCGTCGGTGCGGTTAAAGCGCTCGGTCGCCACGATCTGGATGTTGCGTTCCTTCGCGAACTTCGTGAATTCGTTGAGCCAGCTGTCGCCGTAGCTGTCCGCAAAGCCGATGAAGCCCACGGTCTTCACGCCGTGCGCGGCCATGTAGCGCGTCATCACGTCGGCCATCGCGGCGTCGGTCTGCGCCATCTTGAAGGCCCACACGCGTGCGCCTTGCTGCGGCTCGACCACGGAGCCCGAGCCCACCAGCGTGATCATCGGCGTTTTGGCCTCGGCCACGGGGTCGAGCGCGGCGAGCGCCGCCGGCGTGATGTTCGGCCCGACGATCACGTCCACGTGATCCTCATTGATGAGCTTGTGGATGTTGCGCACCGCGGCGCCCGGGTCGGAGCCGTCGTCGAGCACGATGTAGTCGGTCTTCTGGCCCGCGATCTCCGGGGGCCACATCAGCATGGCGTTCTTGCTCGTGATGCCGATGGCTGCAGCGGGGCCCGTGCTCGACAGATCGATGCCGACCTTGAGGTCCGCATGCGCAGCGGGCGCAAACGCGGCAGCAGCAAGCGCGGCCGCCGCCGCGAGCGGACGCAGCGTAGCGAAAGGCGAACGCGGGGACGAACTCAGGAACGAACTCAGACGCGGATACGGCTTCATGCGATGGGTCTCCAGGAGGAAATGAAGCGAGAAGCGTTGTTGTAATGAGGCTTGATCGTTGTTCCGGCGCGTTGGCGCGCGCCGTGCCAGGCTCGCGCGTGCTTGTGCTTTACAGCTCGTAAGTCTCGTGCTCGCCCTTGAGCGCCTGCTCGATCAGCTTGCGGTTCAGGCTCGGCGAGAGCAGTTCCACCAGCGTATAGACGTAGCTGCGCAGGTACGCGCCCTGTTTGAGCGCCACGCGCGTCACGTTGCTGCCGAACAGGTGGCCCACGGGCACCGCGCGCAGATGGCGGTCGCGCTCGGCATTGAACGCGATGTCGGCCATGATGCCCACGCCCATGCCCAGTTCCACGTAGGTCTTGATCACGTCCGCGTCGATAGCTTCGAGCACGATGTCGGGCGAGAGGCCGCGCAAGCGGAACGCGTCGTTGATCTTCGTACGGCCCGCGAACGCGTTGTCGTAGGTGATGAGCGGAAACTGGGCCAGATCGTCGAGCGAGAGCGGCTTGCGCTCGAGCAGCGGGTGGTCGGGCAGCATCACCGCCACGTGGTGCCAGTTGAAGCAGGGCAGCGAGACCAGCTCCTTGTACCCCGAAATGGCTTCGGTCGCGATGCAGAGGTCGGCCTGGTCGTGCAGCACCATGTCGGCCACCTGGGTCGGGCTACCTTGCAGAATCGAAAGGTGCACCTTCGGGAAGCGCCGCTTGAATTCGGCGATGGCCGCCGGCAGCGAGTAGCGCGCCTGGGTGTGCGTGGCCGCGATGACCAGATTGCCCTGATCCTGCGCCGCGTAGTCCTTGCCCACGCGCTTCAGGCTCTCCACTTCCTGCAGGATGCGCTCCACCGAGGCGAGGATGATGCGCCCCGGCTCCGTGAGCGAGCGCACGCGCTTGCCGTGCCGCGTAAAGATTTCGACCCCGAGTTCATCCTCCAGCTCGATGATCGCCTTCGAGACGCCCGGCTGGCTTGTATACAGGGCCTTCGCCGCCTCCGTGAGGTTGAAGTTCTGGCGCACGGCCTCGCGCACGAAGCGGAACTGGTGGAGGTTCATATATAACCCCTTGGCATATCAACCTGATTTTTAGATCGTTTGAAATATAAAGCGAGTTTATTACCATTCCCCCAAGTTTTCCAATATGGATATCTGTTTTGGTCATTAGCAAAGGAGCGGTGCATTGAAGGGCACCCCTCCCAAGCGACGATCAAGGCGGTCGAATTGAAATCGGAGCGCGCGGCGTAACCGGAACGCTGCGAATGAACAACCCTGGGGTCCCCGAATGTACCAATACGATCAGTACGACCAGACCATCGTTGACGAACGCGTCGCGCAATACAGCGACCAGGTTCGCCGGCGCCTCTCGGGCGAATTGAGCGAAGAAGAGTTCCGCCCGCTGCGCCTGCAGAACGGCCTGTACTACCAGCGCCACGCCTACATGCACCGCATCGCGATTCCGTACGGTAACCTGCGCAGCGACCAGTTGCGCATGCTCGGCCGCATCGCGCGCGAGCACGACCGCGGCTACGGCCACTTCTCGACGCGCTCGAACATCCAGTACAACTGGATCCAGCTCGAAGACACGCCGGAAATCCTGCGCAAGCTCGCCTCGGTGCAGATGCACGGCATCCAGACGTCGGGCAACTGCATCCGCAACATCACCGCCGACCAGTTCGCGGGCGTGGCGCCCGACGAAGTCATCGATCCGCGCCCGTGGGCCGAGATCATGCGCCAGTGGTCGACGTTCCACCCCGAGTTCGCGTGGCTGCCGCGCAAGTTCAAGATCGCCGTCTCCGGCTCGAAGGAAGACCGCGCCGCCGTGCAGATCCACGACCTGGGCGTCTACCTCGACCGTAACGAGAACGGCGAAGTCGTCGCGAGCATTCTCGCGGGCGGCGGCCTCGGCCGCACGCCGATCGTCGGCGCCATCATCAAGCGCGACCTGCCCTGGCAGCATCTGCTGACCTACTGCGAAGCCGTGCTGCGCGTGTACAACCGCTACGGCCGCCGCGACAACCTCTACAAGGCGCGCATCAAGATTCTCGTGAAGGCGCTCTCGCCGGCGAAGTTCGCCGCGCAGGTCGAAGAGGAGTGGCAGCACCTGAAGGACGGCCCCTCGACGCTCACGCAGGAAGAGCTCGACCGCGTCTCGCAGCACTTCGCGCCGCCGGCCTACGAAAAGCTCGCCGATACCGACGCGTCGTACGAGAAGCATCTGCTGGAAAGCCGCGCCTTCGCGCGCTGGGTCGAGCGCAACGTGCGTCCGCACCGCGTGCCGGGCTATGCGTCGGTCACGCTCTCGCTCAAGCCGCGCGACATCGCGCCGGGCGATGCCACCGACGCGCAGATGGAAGCCGTGGCCGACTGGGCCGACGAGTACTCGTTCGGCCAGATCCGCGTCTCGCACGAGCAGAACCTGATCCTCGCCGACGTCAAGAAGCGCGACCTCTACGCGCTCTGGGAAAAGGCGAAGGCGCAAGGCTTCGCCACGGCGAACATCGGCTTGCTGACCGACATCATCGCGTGCCCGGGCGGCGACTTCTGCTCGCTCGCGAATGCGAAGTCGATCCCCATCGCGCTCGCGATCCAGGAGCGTTTCGACAACCTCGATTTCGTCTACGACCTGGGCGACCTGTCGTTCAACATCTCGGGCTGCATGAACTCGTGCGGTCACCATCACGTCGGCAACATCGGCGTGCTGGGCGTCGACAAGGACGGCTCGGAGTGGTACCAGGTGTCGCTCGGCGGCGAGCAGGGCAATGGCGCCAACGGCGCACGCCTTGGCCGCGTGATCGGCCCGTCGTTCTCGGCCGAGGAAATGCCCGACGTGGTGTCGAAGGTGATCGATACGTTCGTCGAGCACCGCATCGACGGCGAGCGCTTCATCGACACGTACGACCGCATCGGCATCGCGCCTTTCAAGGAGCGTGTGTACGCTTCGCGCCAGCCGGCCCACGCATAAGCGGCACGCAACGAGACACGAGGGTTAAGCAAACATGGTTTCATTGATTATCAGGAATCGCGAGATCGTTGAGGACACCTGGCAAGTCGTGCGTGCGGCCGAAGACGGCGCGGTGCCCGAGATTGCGGCGCTGCCCGCTGGCAAGGTGCTGGTGCCGCTCGCACTGTGGCAGGCCGGGCGCGACGCGCTCGTCGCCTCGCGCGGCAAGGACGAGCTCGGCGTGTGGCTCGCGCCCGATAGCGAACCGGCCGACATCGCCGGCGACTTCGACAAGATCGCGCTGATCGGCATCGACTTCCCGGTGTTCCGTGACGGCCGCGGCTATTCGATCGCGCGTCTGCTGCGCGAGCGCTTTGGCTACAAGGGCGAGCTGCGCGCGATCGGCGACGTGCTGCGCGACCAGCTGCGCTTCTACGAGCGCTGCGGCTTCGATGCGTACGCGCTGCGCGCCGACAAGGACATCAACGACGCGCTCAAGGCGTTCACCGAGTTCACGGTGCAGTACCAGGGCGCGTTCGACGAGCCGTCGCCGCTGTTCCGCCGTCGTCTCGCGCAACAAGCACAGCAGGGCGCCGCAGCATGAGTACCGCTTCTGCCACGCTAGCGAATGAAATCGCGCCGGCGCTGCAGGCGAAGATCGAGCGCCTCGACGCGCTGCTCGATTCGATCGCCGCGCGCCACGCCAACGTGAAGCTCGCGAGCAGCCTCGCAGCCGAAGACATGCTGCTCACCCACGCGATCCTCTCGCGCGGCGTGAAGATCGGCATCTTCTCGCTGAACACGGGTCGCCTGCATGCGGAAACGCTCGGCATGATCGACCGAGTGCGCGAGCGCTACGGTTACGAGATCGAGCAGTTTCTGCCGCAGCAGGACGCCGTCGACGAATACGTCGCGCAGCACGGCCTCAACGCGTTCTACGAGAGCATCGATCTGCGCAAGCGCTGCTGCGAGATCCGCAAGGTCGAGCCGCTGAACCGCGCGCTTTCGGACGTTTCCGCCTGGGTCACGGGCCAGCGCCGCGAGCAGTCGGTCACGCGCGCGGAGCTGCACGAGGAGGAGCAGGACAACGCGCGCGGCATCGCCAAGTTCAATCCGCTCGCGGACTGGACCGAAGCCGACGTATGGGCCTATCTGGGCGCCTTCGAGGTGCCGGTGAACCCGCTGCACGCGCGCGGCTACCCGAGCATCGGCTGCGAGCCCTGTACGCGCGCCGTGCGCCCCGGCGAAGACAGCCGGGCGGGCCGCTGGTGGTGGGAGTCGCGCGACACGAAGGAATGCGGGCTGCACATCACGTCGGTTTCCGCAATTCCGGTTGTGCAGGCGCCGGCCGCCGGCCACGCGAACCAGCATTGAAGGTTGTCGCGCCGCTTCCCGAAGGCGGCGCGAAGTCGAATACAGAGCACCGCGCTCCACCAATGAGGGGCGCACAAACGAAGGATCCGAACATGAGCACGACGCTCGATTCCGCAGTGAACGCACCGCTCCAGGTCACGGCGAACCGCATGGACCACCTCGACTGGCTCGAAGCCGAGTCGATCCACATCCTGCGCGAACTCGTTGCCGAGTGCAGCAAGCCCGCGCTGCTGTTCTCGGGCGGCAAGGATTCGGTCGTCGTGCTGGCGCTCGCGCTCAAGGCATTCGGCCTCGGCGCGAACCGCAAGACCTCGCTGCCGTTCCCGCTCGTGCACATCGACACGGGCCACAACTACGAGGAAGTGATCGACTTCCGCGATCGCCGCGCGGCCGAGATCGGCGCCGAACTCGTGGTCGGCCACGTCGAGGATTCGATCAGGAAGGGCACCGTGCGTCTGCGCCGCGAAACCGATTCGCGCAACGCCGCGCAGGCCGTCACGCTGCTCGAAACGATCGAGCAATACGGCTATACGGCGATGATCGGCGGCGCGCGCCGCGACGAAGAAAAGGCCCGCGCGAAGGAGCGCATCTTCTCGTTCCGAGACGAATTCGGCCAGTGGGACCCGAAGGCGCAGCGCCCGGAACTCTGGAGCATCTACAACGCGCGCCTGCATAACGGCGAGCATCTGCGCGTGTTCCCGATCTCGAACTGGACCGAACTGGACGTGTGGCAATACATCGAGCGCGAGAAGCTCGAACTGCCGTCGATCTACTACGCGCACCAGCGCGAGATCGTGCGCCGCAACGGCCTGCTCGTGCCGGTCACGCCGCTCACGCCGATGAAGGAAGGCGAAACCAGCGAAACGGCGCTCGTGCGCTTCCGTACCGTGGGCGACATCAGCTGCACCTGCCCGGTGGAAAGCGATGCCGACAACGTCGAGAAGATCATCGCCGAAACGGCCGTGACCGAAATCACGGAACGCGGCGCGACGCGCATGGACGACCAGGCGTCGGAAGCCGCGATGGAACAGCGCAAGAAGCAAGGTTATTTCTAAAGAGCACGTTGAGGAAACATTGAATATGGTTACGACGCATCAACCTGAAGACCTCGGCGTGCTGCGCTTCATCACGGCCGGCAGCGTGGACGACGGCAAGAGCACGCTGATCGGCCGCCTGCTGTACGACAGCAAGGCAGTTTTGAGCGACCAGCTCTCGGCGCTTTCGCGCGCGAAGAACAAGCGCACCGTGGGCGACGAGATCGACCTCTCGCTGCTCACCGACGGCCTCGAAGCCGAGCGCGAGCAGGGCATCACGATCGACGTGGCGTACCGCTACTTCGCCACCGCGAAGCGCAAGTTCATCATCGCCGACACGCCGGGCCACGAGCAGTACACGCGCAACATGGTCACGGGCGCCTCGACGGCGCACGCCGCGATCATCCTGATCGACCCGACGCGCGTGACGGTCGAGAACGGCGTCACGCAACTGCTGCCGCAGACCAAGCGCCATAGCGCGATCGTCAAGCTGCTCGGCTTGCAGCACGTGATCGTCGCGATCAACAAGATGGATCTGGTCGACTACAGCGAAGCCACGTTCGACCTGATCCGCGACGCCTACGTCGCGCTCGCGCGCCAGCTCGGTCTGGAAGACGTGCGCTTCGTGCCGGTCTCGGCGCTCAAGGGCGACAACATCGTGGCCGCGAGCGAGCGCATGCCGTGGTACGCGGGCGAGCCGCTGCTCGACGTGCTCGAGGCGCTGCCGGTCGAGCAGGCCACGGGCGACGCGCTGCGCTTCCCGGTGCAATGGGTCGCGCGCCAGGACGGTTCCAGCGCCGACGACTTCCGCGGCTACATGGGCCGCGTCGAAGCGGGCGAAGTGAAGCTCGGCGACGCCATCACGGTGCTGCCGGCGGGCCGCAGCGCAACGGTCGCCGAGATCATCGCGCCGGTGCCGGGCGGCACGGCGCAGGTCGACCGCGCGTTCGCGGGCCAGACCGTCACGATCCGTCTCGCTGAAGACGTCGATGTTTCGCGCGGCGACACCTTTGTGCCGGCCTCGGACGACACGCAGCCCGCGAAGAAGCTCGAAGCGGACCTCTGCTGGTTCGACGAAGAGCCGCTCTCGCCGCAGCGCAAGTATCTGCTCAAGCAGACCGCGAGCACGGTGTTCGCCAAGATCGGCGCGGTCAAGGAAGTGCTCGACGTGCATACGCTCTCGCACGCCACCGACCGCCACAACCTCGCGATGAACGACATCGGCCGCGTGGCGCTCACGCTGCAAAAGCCGATCGTCGCGGACCTGTATGATGTGCATCCTGGCACCGGCGCGTTCGTCCTCATCGACGAGGCGACGCACCACACGGTGGCGGCGGGCATGGTCCGCGCGGTTTCCGCTTAAGGCGCACTGCACGCGGCGCGCCACCCGACTAACGGCGACGCGCCGACACACGAGTCAACGAGGCAAATGGGCAAGGTTTATCTGATCGGCGCAGGACCGGGCGCGGCGGACCTCATCACGGTGCGCGGCGCGCGGCTGCTCGCGCAGGCACAGGTCGTGCTGCACGACGCGCTCGTCGAGCCGGCGATGCTCGAGTACGCGCCGCAGGACGCAAAGTTCATCGCGGTCGGCAAGCGTTGCGGGCAGCGCTCGACGGCGCAGCATTTCATCAACAAGCAGCTCGTCGATGCGGCGCGCGAGCACGACGTGGTCGTGCGTCTGAAGGGCGGCGATCCGATGCTGTTCGGCCGCGCCGACGAAGAGATGCGCGCGCTCGAAGCGGCCGGCATCGAGTATGAGATCGTGCCCGGCATCACCGCGGCGCTGGCCAGCGCGGCCGCGCTGCAGCGCTCGCTCACGCTGCGCGGCGTCTCGCGCAGCGTCGCGCTCGCGACGTACTCGCGCGCGGCGGGCAGCGACGAGATCCGCGAGCACGTGAGCGCGGATTCGCTCGTGTTCTACATGGGCCGCGACAGCGCGCCCGAGATCGCGCGCCAGTTGATCGAAGCGGGCCGCGCGGGCGCGACGCCCGTGGCGATCGTCGAGGCGTGCAGCACGGCGCGCGAACGCACGCTCACGCTCACGCTGGCGGGTCTCGCCGCCGGCGAAGCGCAGGATTGGCTCGATGCCGCGCAGCCGAGCCTGCTCATGATCGGCGACGCGTTCGCCGAGCGGGCAGCGCAGCGCCAGGCCGAAGCCGATGCGGACGCCGAACCGTCGGGCCGCCGCGCCGCGGCCTGAAGCCTCGGAAGAAAAACGGGGGTAGGTAGAACGCAAGACGGGCCGCTCTTTGAGCGGCCCGTCTGCTTTTGTGCTGGCGAATCTTTCGATGGGCGGCGCGCTAGTCGCGCTCGCGCCTGAGACAGTACTGGACGATCGCGTCGAGCACGCCTTCGTCCTCGCCCACGGCGCTCGCGCAGGCGATCCGCACGTGTGGATGCTCGGCCTGGCATTGCGCGACGAGCGCCGGCAAATCGCGCCGGATATGGCCGCCCTGGCCGAAGAACACCGGCACCACCGTGATGGCGTCGCAGCCGAGCGCGGCTTGGGCGGCGATGGCCTCGGGCAGGTCCGGCGTCATGAGTTCGAGGAAAGCGAGGCTCACGGGGCCCGCTTCGCCGCGCGTGGCCGCGAGCTTCTCCGCCAGGCGCGCGAACGGCTCTTTCCAGCGCGCATCGCGCGCGCCGTGGCCGAACAGGATCATGCCGTGCTTGCCCATCGTCGCGATTTCCCGTGAAAGCGTGGCCTTAGCCGCTGACGAACGCCGAAGCGCACGTCAAAGCGACATCAATGCCGGTCGACCCATTTCAGGCCGATCAACCCGAGCGCCAGATAGATGAGACCCGGTGTTGCCGCCGTGAGCGGGGCGGGCCACGTGTTCAGTGTACCGATGTGCGAGAACAGCGTGTTCACGAGCTGGAAGCTCATGCCGAGCATGATCCCGCCGAACACCTTCACACCCACCACGCCCGCGCGCGTATGCAGGTACGCGAACGGCAGCGAGAGCACCAGCATCACGAACACCGCGAACGGGTAGATCAGCTTGCGCCAGAACGCGATCTCGTAGCGCTGCGTGTCCTGATGGTTCTCCGAGAGATGCTGGATGTAGCGGAACAGGTTGAACATCGACATGCGATCGGGCGAAACCAGCAGCACCGAGAGAATCTGCGGCGTGAGCTCCGAGCGCAGCGAATATTCGGGCAACGCGGTCTGCTGCGCGCGATAGACCGGATTGAGCGCATCGGTGGGCTGGTTCGGCGGCGGCGGCACGCCGATGAGCTCGGTGTCGGTCACGTCCTTGAGCAGCCAGTGGCCCGGCGGCTCGTACTTGCCGCTCTTCGCGAGACGCACGTTGGTGAGCCGGAACTGCGAATCGAATTCGTAGATGCGCACGTTGGTGATCGTCGCGTCGGGCAGCAGCTCGCCCACATTGACGAAGCGCGTGGCCTGCTCGCCGTCGGCGCGTTTGGTGAGCGTGTCTTTCACCCAGACGCCCGACTTGAAGTCCGTCGACACCGCGGAGCCGAGCGCTTCGAGGCGCACGCGCTCGGAGAGCTGGTCGGTGTACGGGCCGATCACTTCGCCCACGAGGTAGGTGAGCAGCACGAGCGGCACGCCGATCTTGAGCAGCGAGCGCAGCGCCTGGCCGGTCGCGAGACCGGAGACGCGAAAGATCGTGTACTCGGAATTGGCGGCCATCTGCGCGAACACATAGATCGCGGCGATGAGCGCCGCGACCGGAATGATCTCGTAGAGCCGCGAAGGCGCCTGCAGCGCGACGCGCAGCACCGCGTACATGAACTTGTAGTTGCCGTGGCCGACCGAGTTCAGCTCGTTGATCAGGTCGAAGAAGAAGAACAGACCCGAAAAGGCGAACAGGATGAACACGAACGCCAGATAGACCTGGCGCGCGAAGTATTTCTCGTAGATGCGCATCGGTCAGCTCCCCTGCGACGCACGCTGGAACATCGCGCGCGAAAAGAGCGGTCGGTTGCGCACGCGCAGCCAGAAGATGAAGACGACGAGCGCGAGCACGATGACGTGTAACAGCACGAGCCCGAGGCCGAACGACATCTTGCCCTGCTCGATCTGCGATTGCATGACGTTGAGCAGGTTCGAGTAGGTGAGGTAGATCAGCACGGCCATCACGAGGTTGATGGTGCGCCCGCGGCGCGGGTTCTGATACGCGAGCGGGATCGCGAGCAGCATCAGGTTGATGGCGATGAGCGGCAAGCCCGCGCGCCAGGCGAATTCGCCGAGATTGTCGCTGCTCGGATGGCGCAGCAGGTCGAGCGTGGGGGTGCTGCTCGCCGTGGGCGTGGAGACCACGGGCTGACTCTGGACCTTCACGCCATAGCGCTGGAACTCGGTGATGCGGAAGTCCGGGTGGCCGGGCTCGCCGTCGTAGCGGCGGCCGTTCTCGAGCACGACGAAGCGCTCGCCGGTCTTCATGGTTTCCGTGTGGCCGGTCTTCGAAACGATCACGCTGACCTTGCCGTTCTCCGTGCTCGTAACGAACACGTTTTCCACGCGGGCCTGATCGGGGCTCATGCTTTCGATGAAGAACACGCGGTGCGTGGTGGGCGATTCGCGGAACTGGCCGGGCGCGAGCAGCGACACTTCATCGCGCTGCTGAAAGCGCGCGCGGATCAGCTTGCTTTGCGCGTTCGACCACGGCCAGCCGATGAACGCGAAAAAGACGATGAGGATCACGATCGGCGTGGAGAAGACCGCGATCGGCTTGATGAGGCGCGTGAGGCTCACGCCGGAGGCGAGCCAGACGACCATCTCGGAGTCCTTGTACCAGCGCGTGAGCACGAACAGGATCGAGACGAAGAGCGTGACGATCAGCATCACGGCGAGGTAGCCGATCACGGTCAGGCCGATCAGGACCAGCACGTCGCGCGGGTCGATCTGGCCCGAAGCCGCGAAGCCGACGATGCGGATCATCATCGTCGTCAGCATGATCGTGAGCAGAACCATGAACACGGCGCCGGCCGTGTACGCGAGTTCGCGCTGCAGGGAACGTTCGAAGATCATTATTGATGAAGAGGGCGGGCGGTCCGCGCTGGGCGAAGCGCTCGCGCATCCGCCCAGGAGCCGCCGCGGGAAAAATAGCGGATAATTGCGGCTTTCATCCTAAGCCCTGATTTTATCCGAGGACAAGCGCGATGGACTTTAGCATAAAAGCCTGTGACTGGAGCAAAGGCGGGGAAGGCCCCTTCCTGACCGGCAAGTCGGATTGCGTCGTGGTGGGCATCTTCGAGGCGCAGACCCTCTCCGGCCCGGCGTTCGTGATCGACAGCGCCATTGGCGGCGCGATCGGCCGCCTCGTCAAGTCCGGCGACATCGACGGCAAGGCCGGCTCGGCGCTGTTCCTGCCGGAAGTGAGCGGCATCGGCGCCTCGCGCGTGCTGCTCGTCGGCCTCGGCAAGCAGGATGCATTTGGCCAGAAGGCCTATGGCGAGGCCGTCAAGGCCGCCTGGCGCGCGATTCTCGGCACCAGGATTGCACAGGTCACGTTCACGCTCGCCCAGCTGCCCATCAAGGAGCGCACGGGCGACTGGGGCGTGCGCGCCGCGATTCTCGCGCTGCGTCAGGAGACCTATCGTTTCACGCAGATGAAGAGCAAGCCCGACGTCACGCAGCGCGCGCTCAAGCGCGTCGTCTTCAGCGTCGACGCCGGCGACGACAAGGCCGCGAAGCTCGCCGCCAGGCAGGCTGTGGCGCTCGCCAACGGCATGGATCTCACGCGCGACCTCGGCAATCTGCCCGGCAACGTCTGCACGCCTACGTATCTCGCGGCCACGGCCAAGAAGCTCGCGCGCGACTGGAAGCTCAAGGTCGAAGTGCTCGGCCAGCGGCAGATCGAAGCGCTCAAGATGGGCTCGTTTCTTTCTGTTACAAAAGGGTCGGTCGAGCCGCCGCAATTCATCGTGCTGCACTACCAGGGCGCCAGCGCGAAGGCCGCGCCCGTCGTGCTGGTGGGCAAGGGCATCACGTTCGACACGGGCGGCATTTCGCTCAAGCCCGGCGAGGGCATGGACGAGATGAAGTACGACATGTGCGGCGCGGGCTCGGTGCTCGGCACGATTCGCGCCGTCGCCGAAATGGGCCTGAAGCTCAACGTGATCGGCATCATCCCCACGTGCGAGAACATGCCGGCCGGCAACGCCACGAAGCCGGGCGACATCGTCACGACGATGGCGGGCCTCACGGTCGAAGTGCTCAACACCGACGCCGAAGGGCGCCTGATCCTGTGCGACGCGCTTACCTACGCCGAGCGCTTCAAGCCGGCCGCCGTGATCGACATCGCCACGCTCACGGGCGCGTGCATCATCGCGCTCGGCCATCACAACAGCGGCCTGTTCTCGAAAGACGACGCGCTCGCGGGCGAGCTGCTCGACGCCTCGCGCGAAGCGAACGACCCCGCATGGCGCCTGCCGCTCGACGACGAGTATCAGGACCAGCTCAAGTCGAATTTCGCCGATATCGCCAATATCGGCGGCCGTCCGGCGGGCAGCGTGACCGCGGCGTGCTTCCTCTCGCGCTTCACCGAAGCGTATCCGTGGGCGCACCTCGACATCGCGGGCACCGCATGGAAGAGCGGCGCGGCGAAGGGCGCAACGGGCCGTCCCGTGCCGCTGCTCGCGCAGTTCCTGATCGATAGGGCCGCTGACGGTCGCGCAGCAGGGCAATGACGCGCATCGACTTTCACACGAACGTCGGCAATTCGCTGATGTACGCGTGCCGGCTCGTGCGCAAGGCGTATCAGGCCGGCCAGCAAGCCATCGTGCTGGCCGAGCCCGCGCGCCTGCGCGCGTTCGACGAGATGCTCTGGACTTTCTCGCCGCTCGACTTCGTGCCGCACTGCATGGCCGGGAGCGCGCTCGCCGCGCAAACGCCCATCGTGCTGGCCACGGATCTCGAGCGCGCGCCGCATCATGGCGTGCTGCTCAATCTGGGCGCGGCCGTGCCGCCCCAGTTCGCGCGCTTCGAGCGCCTGCTCGAAGTGATTGGCGATGCGCCCGAGGAACTGAGCTCGGGCCGCGAGCGTTACCGCTTCTACCGCGACCGCGGCTACGCGCTGAACAACTACAAGCAAGGCGGTTGAACCCGGCACGCCTGCTGCTTGTCTCTCCTTCATGCATATTGATCGAAATCCAGAGGAGGTGATCGTGTCCGATTTTCATAGCCCTGACGAGACGCCGATCCCGCTCTTGAACGAGACGCTCGTGCCGGGCAACCTGCTGCGCGGGCGCCATGCGTCGCCGTTCGAAACGGCCGCTGCGCCCGCTGCGCAGGCCGCTGCAGCGCCCGAGCCCGCGCATGAGCCTGGTTTTGGCGCTCCGGCCGGGAGTTCGACCAGCGTGCCCGCAAGCGAGGCCGATAGCCTTCCGCGCGATGCGGAAGCGCTCGTCGATCGTCTGAGTGGACGCGCGATGAGCTGGCTCACCGGCGAAGGGCGCAGCGTGATCGAGGCGCGCTGCGCCGCGGCGCTGCAGGAGCATTCGCACTGGATCGTGGGGCAGGTATCGCGCGAGATCGGTCTCGCGCTCGAAACTGAATTGAGGAGTTGGGTGCAGGCCGCGGTGCGCGACGAACTGGCTGCGCGCGCAGGGCAGTCGACGCCGCCGGAGGCTTGAGGCTGGCGTTACTTCAGCGTGAGAATCCAGCTCGCGAGCGTGGCCGCCTGGGTGGGATTCAACTGGGTGTTCGCGGGCATGGGCACCGTGCCCCACACGCCGCTGCTGCCTTCCATGATCTTGTGTGCGAGATAGGTCTGCGCGTCGGGCTTGCCCGCGTACTTTGCCGCGACTGCGCGCAGTGCGGGGCCCATGAACGTGCGCGTTACCGAATGGCAGCTCATGCAGTTCTGCTGTTGCGCGAGTGCGAGTCCGCCGGGACCGTTCTGCGCGTGGGCGCTCGCCGTGGCTAGCGCCAATGCCAATGCCAGCGCGGCAGTTGGCGTCGCTGTCTTGTTCTTTGCCTGCGACTTCCGTTTCATACTGGTCTCCGCTAGCGTGGTCGCCGGCTGTGTCGTCGCATTATAAGAGCAAAGGGCGCACGGTCTGTGCGCCCTTCTTGTGGCCTCCCGGCAGCCTTCACTCCGCTTTTAACCCGCTATCAATCCGTCACCGCGCCCTTGTTGGCCGGACGCGCGAGCGCCGCGTACTTCGCGAGCACACCGCGCGTGTAGCGCGGCGCCGGCTGCTTCCACGCGGCGCGGCGGCGTGCGAGTTCGGCGTCGTCGATATTGAGTTGCAGCAGCAGCTTGTGCGCATCGATGGTGATCGAATCGCCTTCCTGCACGAGCGCGATGGCGCCGCCTTCGAACGCTTCGGGCGCGACGTGGCCGACCACCATGCCCCACGTGCCGCCGGAGAAGCGGCCGTCGGTGATGAGGCCCACCGATTCGCCCAGACCCTTGCCGATGATCGCCGAAGTCGGCGCAAGCATCTCGGGCATGCCGGGGCCGCCCTTCGGGCCGAGGTAGCGCAGCACGACCACATCGCCGGCCTGGATCTTGTCGGCGAGGATCGCTTCGAGCGCGCTTTGCTCGTCCTCGAACACGCGCGCCGGGCCCGTGATCACGGGGTTCTTCAGGCCCGTGATCTTGGCGACGGCGCCATCGGTCGCGAGATTGCCCTTGAGGATCGCGAGGTGGCCTTCCTTGTAGAGCGCCTGGTCGATAGGGAAGATCACGTTTTGATCGGCGCGCGGCTTTGACGGCACGTCCTTCAGTTCTTCGGCGATGGTCTTGCCGGTGATGGTCATGCACTCGCCGTGCAGCAGGCCCGCATCGAGCAGGATCTTGAGCACCTGCGGAATGCCGCCGGCCTGGTGCAGGTCGGTCGCGACGTACTGGCCCGAAGGCTTCAGATTGCAGATCACCGGCACTTTCTTGCGCATGCGCTCGAAGTCGTCGATGCTCCAGTCGATTTCGGCCGCATGGGCAATGGCAAGATAGTGCAGCACCGCATTGGTCGAGCCGCCCGTCGCCATGATGAGCGCAACGGCGTTCTCGATGGACTGCTTCGTGATGATGTCGCGCGGCTTGAGATCCTTCTTGACCGCCTCGACGAGCACGCGCGCCGACTCGGCGGCCGAGTCGACTTTTTCCTGGTCGGGGTTGGCCATCGTCGACGAATACATGAGCGACATGCCGAGCGCCTCGAACGACGAGCTCATCGTGTTGGCCGTGTACATGCCGCCGCACGAGCCCGTGGACGGGCACGCATTCTTCTCGACGCCTTCGAAATCCACTTCGCTCATGCGGCCGGCCGTGAACTCGCCCACGGCCTCGAACGCCGACACGATGGTCAGGTCCTGGCCTTTCCAGTGGCCCGGCCGGATCGTGCCGCCGTATACGAAGATGCCCGGCACGTTCATGCGCGCGAGCGCCATCATGGCGCCCGGCATGTTCTTGTCGCAGCCGCCGATCGCGACCACGCCGTCCATCCATTGACCCTGCACGCAGGTCTCGATGGCGTCGGCGATCACTTCGCGCGAGACGAGCGAGTATTTCATGCCCTCGGTGCCCATCGACATGCCGTCCGAGATCGTGGGCGTGCCGAAGGTTTGCGGGTTGGCGTCGGCGCCCTTGACGGCGGCCACCGCCGCGTCGGTGAGGCGCTGCAGGCCCGCGTTGCAGGGCGTGATGGTCGAGTGGCTGTTGGCGACGCCGATCATCGGCTTGTCGAAGTCGGCCTTTTCATAGCCAAGCGCGTAATACATCGAACGGTTGGGCGAGCGCGCGACGCCTTGCGTGACGTGCTTCGAACGACGGTTGTATGCCATGGGGACGCTCCGTGGGGTATGTCTCGAATTTTGGTTTCGATCGCCGGATGCGGGGGGCTTGGGGAGGAAAGCGCCGGCGTGTGCGAAGTAGAATGGTGTTTCGCGAGCGCAATGTCCAATATATTATTCGTGGGCTATTGAGTCGTAAAAAGAATCACAGGACCCGTTTGCCGATGAGCACCGCGATTCCCGATTTGCGCCAGCTGCGCTATTTCGTAGCCGTGGCCGAGGAGCAGCATTTCGGCCGCGCGGCGGCGCGTCTTTCGATGACGCAGCCGCCGCTTTCCCAGGCCATCCGTGCGCTGGAGGAGACGCTCGGCGTCGAGCTCTTCGCGCGCACGCGCCGTTCGGTCGAGTTGACGGCCGTGGGCGCCGACCTGCTGCCCGAGGTGCGGCGCCTGCTCGCCGCCGCGGAGGCGCTGCGCCCGCTAGCGCAGAGCCTCGCGCGCGGCGAGGCGGGCGTGCTGGCGCTGGCCTTCGTTTCGACCGCCGATTACGGCCTGCTGCCGCTCTTGCTGCGCGACTTCGGCGCGCGCCACCCGCGCGTGCGCCTGCAGCTCGCCGAGGCCACGAGCGACGTGCAGATCGACGAGCTGGTGGCAGGGCGCATCGACGCGGGCCTCGTGATCGCGCCCTTGCCGCCGCGCCATGCGGCGCAGCTCGCGTATCTGCCGGTCGCGCGCGAGCCGCTCGTGGTGGCCATGCCGGCCGAGCTTTCGGCGCGCACGGGTGGGGCGGTGGGAGAGCGGGACAACGCGCGCGATTCAGCCGATTCATCGGATTCATCCGGGCACGACTGGTGCGAGACGCCCGTGAGCCTCGCCGATCTCGCCGACGTGCCGCTCGTGGTATTCCCGCGCCATCTGGCCCCGGGCTTTCACGACACCATCATGGATTGCTACGGGGCCGCCGGACTCGCGCCGCGGGTGGGCCAGGAGGCGATCCAGATGCAGACGATCGTGAGCCTCGTCTCGGCAGGGATGGGCATTGCGCTCGTGCCGCAGTCGCTGCGGCACCTGCGCCGCACGGGCGTGGTCTACCGGCCGCTCGCCGAAGCGGCGCCGACGATCGAAACGGGCCTCGTCTGGCGCGCGGCCGAGGTGAGCCCGGTGCTGGCGGCCTTCATCGAGATCGTGCGCGCCCATGCGGCGACCGTGGACGCCACGCGCGTGCAACGAGCGCAATGAGCACCGCTCGCGACAAGGCGCACGCCACGCCCAAATCCGGCCCTTGAACCCGCCGCGAACCCTGTCAGGGTGCATTTTGGTTCGTGTCCCCTCGTCTCGGCGATAATGTGGGCCCGCGGCGCGCCGTGCGAACTGCGCCGCTTTGGAAACGTCCAATGCACGCGCCGCGCGTTTTCGCGCACGCTTCAGGCATTTTCCTGCCGATTTTGCGCTGTTTTTTACAACTCGATTTCAAACCTCACCGCCGACAAGCCCAGATTCCACGATGCTCATCCACCCGAACCTCGACCCCGTCGCCATTCATCTGGGGCCGCTCGCCGTGCGCTGGTACGGCCTCATGTATCTCGTCGGCTTCATTCTCGCGATCGTGATCGGCCGTCTGCGCCTGCGCCTGCCGTACGTGGCCGCGCAGGGCTGGACCGCCAAGGACATCGACGACATGCTGTTCTACGGCGTGCTCGGCACGGTCCTCGGCGGGCGTTTAGGCTACGTGCTCTTCTACAAGGCGAGCTGGTACTTCGCGCATCCGCTCGACATCTTCAAGGTGTGGGAAGGCGGCATGTCGTTCCACGGCGGCTTTCTCGGCGTGACCTTCGCGATGATCCTGTTCGCGTGGCAGCGCGGACGCACCTGGCTCCAGGTCACCGACTTCGTTGCGCCGATGGTGCCCACGGGTCTTGCCGCCGGACGCCTCGGCAACTTCATCAACGGCGAGCTGTGGGGCCGCGTGACCTCGCCGGACGCGCCGTGGGCGATGCTGTTCCCGGGCGCCGCCAACGACGACGCCGCGTGGCTCGCCGCGCATCCGCAACAGGCCGCGCAATGGCATCTGAACGAAGTGTTCGCGCAATATCACCTGCTACCGCGCCATCCGTCCGAGCTCTACGAAATCGCGCTCGAAGGCATTGCGCTGTTCATCGTGCTGATCCTGTTCTCGCGCAAGCAGCGTCCGGTGGGCGCGATCTCGGCGATGTTCCTGATCGGCTATGGCCTCGCGCGCTTCACGGTGGAGTTCGCGCGCGAGCCCGACGACTTCCTGGGCCTGCTCGCGCTGGGTCTTTCGATGGGGCAATGGCTCTCGCTGCCGATGATCATTGGGGGCGTGCTGCTGATGATCTGGGCGTATCGCCGCGCTAAACGTAGCAGCAACGGCGCGCAGCAAGCCGTGGGCGCCAAGAGCTGATGCGATAGACGCTCCGCTTCCCGCACCATGAAGAAAGCCACGGTTTTGCCGTGGCTTTCTTGTTTTAAGCGCGCCGTGTGCGAGACACGCGCTTCACATGCACTATGCGCGACGTGCGCTTTACTTCATCTGCACCGAGCCCGACACGTTGACGGTCACCGTGGACGTGCCGCCTTCGAGCGACATGGGCGGCGCGGCCTTCGCGTCGGCCGACATGGCGTTTGCGCTCATCATCATCATCGGACGCGGCATGACGCCTTGATGGCCCACATTCACGTCGCGGACCGTGTAGCTGCTATAGCCGAACGCGCGCGCGTTCGCGGCAGCCTGCTCGCGGAACGAGGCAATCGCCTGGCCCGAGAGCTTCTGCTCGGCGGCGCGCTGCGCTTCGGGCGAGAGCGAGAACTGCACGTTGCCCACCTGCATGGCCGAAGCCATATCGCCGGCGAGTTTCGAAGCGGCGGCGAAGTCGTGCGATTCGAGCACGACTTCCGTGCGGCCGCGCCATGCCGAAATGCGCCCGTCGCGATCGGTCGACGGATAGATCGAGAACTGGCCCGAGCGTGCGGTCACGCCCGCGACGCCCCTGGCTTTTTGCAGCGCCTGATCGGTGCGCTGATTGAGCGTGGCGGTGAGCGAGGCGGGATCCTTCGCTTCCTGCTCGTAGAACAGCGTGATCGTGACGACGTCCTGCGGGACCTCGGCGCTGGCTTGCGCGGAAAGCGAGAGCACGCCCGAGGGTTGATAGTGCGCCTCGCTCTGCGCGAGCGCGGCGCGCGGCGCGAGCGTCATGGCGAGCGGCACAGCAGCAGCGAGAGCGGCGGCGAGCATGACGGCGGTTTTTCTCTTCATTTGGGCTCCTTGCAGAACGGATTCGCAAACGGCGCGCACAGCAGCCTGCCGACGCGAGCGCATGATTGTGCGTAACTTCGCGCAAGCGTGTCGGCTGGGTGTGCGGATGAATAATCCGTGCGTGTTCGTTAGGCGGGGCGGGTCATGCAGGGTTCCCGCTGGAGCAGGGGGCCTTTGCAATCTTTAAAGATTGGCGGCGGATGTATGCATCGCCGCGAATATTAGAGGCTTACTTCAAGCTCACGTCAGGGAGTCACATCAGCCGCTTCGTGATGAAGTCCCATTCGGCCTTCGTGACCGGCGTAATGGACAGGCGATTGCCCTTGGCGAGCACGCGCATGTCGGCGAGCGCCTCATGCTCGCGCAGCGCGGCGAGCGCGATGAGCGGGCACTTCTTCTTGAACACCACGTCGACGAGCATCCAGCGCGGCGTTTCCTGCGTGGATTTCGCGTCGTAGTAAGGGCTTTTCGGATCGAATTGCGTGGGGTCCGGGTACGGCGTCGACGAGACTTGCGCGAGGCCCGCGATGCCGGGCTCGGGACAGCTCGAGTGATAGAAGAGCACGCCGTCGCCGATCTGCATGGTGTCGCGCATGAAATTGCGCGCCTGATAGTTGCGCACGCCGGTCCATGGCAGCGTGCGCTGCGGGGCGTTCGCGAGGTCGTCGATGCTTGCTTCGTCGGGTTCGGACTTCATCAGCCAGTAGCGCATGAGTCGAAGTTAACGCGTCGAAAGTGAAGGGAAGTGCAGCAGCGCTGCTGCAATTGAAGGGGCAGCGGGCGGCAACAAAGGACGACACAAAACGAAAACACCAAAGGAAAACGGCATCGGACGTGAGTCCGATGCCGTTCGAATAGGTCCCCGCCTTAGCCGCTAGGCCGGCATCCTGAACCGGGGGTTCAGAATTGGTCGCAGTTAGCAGCACTTTGGGTACATCAGACTAGTGACGCGCACGCCCGTGCTACAAATTTCCGCAACCGTGCACATGGCATTGGTTCAAGGAATATATGACCTTGGCGAACCAGGCAGGGAAGCTGACTAAACTGTTTGGTGCTGCACGGTACGCTTACGGTACCGCTGTTTAGAAACGTCTTGTGGACCTTTCCTTGGGCATCATTTTAACGCATTCTACAGCGGGTTTTGTGCGGGTTTTATTGAACCCCGTACTGCTGGATCACTGCGCCAAGCTGCTCATTCATTTGGCGCATTGTACGACGGATTTCTTCCGCTGGGAATGCTTCGCCGTGCCGCACGCTCGTTTGCAGGCGCAGCAATTCCGACGCGATCGAAAGCGCGGCCATCACCGCGATGCGATCGGTTCCGCGTACGTTGCTGTGATTGCGGATCTTCGACATTTCCGCGTCTACGCGCGCCACGGCTTCGAGCAGCGCGCCTTCGGTTTCCGGTGAACAGGCGAGGCGATAGGTCTGGCCGAGAATCGTCGCTTCGATCTGTTTGGTCGTCATGCATTTTCTCCGTGGCGAGCCGCGTTGTCGTCGTCGGCGTTCTGCGACGGCTCGAGCAAATCGAGCTGATTATCGCGTTCGGCATTCGCGCGTGCACGCGGCAGCTTTTCGAGAATCGCGTTCAGACGGACCTGCGCGTCGTCGATCTTGGCCGAGAGCCCATCGCGCTCGGCCTGCAGCGCGTTGCGCTCTTCGCGCACCTGCTCGAGTTCGGCGCGCGTTGCTTCGCATTGCGCGTGTAGTTGTGCGAGTTGCTCTTCGAGCGCCGCGCGTGCTTCATGATGGCGCTGATTGATCTCGATCAGCCGCCCGATGTTTTGTGAGAGTGTTTCGAGTTCGTTGAGCATGTGCTGCGTCCTCTAAAGACAGGCATTCTAGCGCGGATTGTCGCGTATTCCGACAATTGCGTCGTTTCCAGACGTAACAGCACCGCTTCATGTCTGCTTCTCGCAGTTTTTGACCCGTCACGCGCCGGCGCTTGCTATGCGGGAACGCATCTTGCCTCGCGTGCGAGCCGCGCTTTCGCGCGGCCCCGTGCTGCGTTCGGAACAGTATTTCGCGCAATAATGGCGCTTTCTTGACGCTCGCATGGGGCCCTCCTACACTTGCCGGCGCTCGCGCGCCGGTGCGCCGGAACCCCAGATCGACCCCTTTCGACGATGCGAACCGTCCACCCCGATAAACCGCGCCGCACGATGCTGCTTCGCCGCACGATGAACGCGCGCCGCGCGGCCGCGATCTGGTGCGTGCTCGCCGTCGCTGCGCTCGCGGTGTTCGTGGCGTCGCTTGCAACAGGCAGTGTGCCGGTGACGCTCGGCGAGGCGCTGCATGCGCTCGTGCGGGCCTCGTCTTCCACACAAAATGTCAACGATATGTCGAGCGTGGCGAGCGAAATCGTGCGCACGCTGCGCCTGCCGCGCGCGCTCGGCGGCTTCGCGTGCGGCGCGCTGCTCGCGCTCGCCGGTGCGCTGCTTCAGGTGCTGTTGCGCAACCCGCTCGCCGAACCCTACGTGCTGGGCGTCTCCGGGGGCGCCGCCGCATTCGCGCTCGTGGCGATGATCGCGGGCGCGGCGTGGTGGGCCGTGCAGGCGAGCGCCTGCGCGGGCGCCTTCGTTTCGATCCTGCTCGTGCTCGGCCTCGCGCGGCGCGAACTATGGCGCGGCGAGCCGCAGGACAGCTCCCCGCGCCTGTTGCTCACGGGCGCGGTGACGGCGGCGGGGTGGGGCGCGCTCATCACGCTGCTGCTCACGCTCGCTCCCGAAGCGAGCCTGCGCGGCATGCTGTTCTGGCTCACCGGCGACCTCAACGGCGCCGGCATGCCGTGGCCCGCATTGATCGCGCTGGCGCTCGTGCTCGCCTTTGGCGTGAGCGCGGCGCCGCGCCTGAACGTGCTGCTGCGCGGCGACGCCGCCGCCCAGGCGCTCGGCGTCCCGGTGCTGCGCTTGCGCATGGGCGTCTATCTCGCGGCGTCGCTCGCGGCGGCGGCGGCCGTCACCACGGGCGGGACCATCGGCTTCGTCGGGCTCGTCGTGCCACACATGCTGCGGCTCGCGTTCGGCAACGACCAGCGCATGCTCGTGCCCGCGGCCGCGCTCGCGGGCGGTCTCGCGGTCATGGGCGCCGATCTCGTCGCGCGCACGATTGTCGCGCCCACGCAGTTGCCCGTGGGTGTCGTGACCGCGCTCGCGGGCGTGCCCGTGTTCCTGTGGATGCTGCTCAAAAGGCGCGCGCCATGAGCCATGACAGCACGAGCCACCACCCCGCGCCCGTAACGCCCGCAAAGCCGCTGCTCGCCGTGCACGCGCTCACGCTGCGTGCGGGCGCGCGCACGCTGGTCGAGGGCCTCACGCAGCGCTTCGAGGCCGGCGAGATCTGGTGCGTGGCCGGCGCGAACGGCGCGGGCAAGACCACCCTGATCGCGACGCTCGCGGGCCTGCGCGAGAGCGCGGCGGGCCAGGTCGACGTGGACGGCGTCGCGCTGCGCGACTGGCCGCCGGTGCGCCTCGCGCAACGCCGCGCGCTGATGCCGCAAGACGTGCGCGACGCATTCAGCGCGAGCGTGCTCGACACCGTGCTGCTCAACCGCTATCCGCATCTCGCGGGCTGGGGATGGGAAAGCGAGGACGACCGCGCCGCCGCCCACGCCGCGCTCGCGATGCTGGGCCTCGAGACGTTCGCGGCGCGCGACGTGCTCTCGCTCTCGGGCGGCGAGCGCCGGCGCGTCGCGCTCGCGGCGGTACTCTGCCAGGACGCGCCGCTGCTGCTGCTCGACGAGCCGCTCGCGCATCTGGACCTCCATCATCAGATCGCCTGCTTGGAAGCGCTCGCGCACTGGGTGAACACCGGGTCGCGCACCGTGGTGTTTTCCTGTCACGATCTCAATCTCGCGCGGCGCTATGCGACGCACGCGCTGCTGCTCGATGGCCGCGGCGGCTGCTTCGCGGGCCCGGTGCGCGAGGTGCTCACGGCAGAGCGCGCGAGCGCGGCGCTGGGCCATCCGCTCAGGCTGATCCGCGAAGGCGCGCACGAGGCGCTCGTGGCCGCCTTCGACTATCCCCGCGAGCGCTGAAGGCTTGGGCCCGGCGCGCGCGACCCGAACAGAATCGAAACGAAACCCCTATGACTTCAACGCTTTCCGAATTGCTTGCCGTCGAGCCGCTCGACCTGTCGCTGCGCGACGCGCTGCAGCGCCTCATCGACACGAAGACCAAGCCGCCCGGCAGCCTCGGCCGCCTCGAGGCGCTCGCGCGCCAGCTCGGGCTGATCCAGCGCACCACCCACCCGCGCGTCGAGCGTCCCGTGATGATCGTGTTCGCTGGCGATCACGGCATCGCCAGCGAAGGCGTGAGCCCCTACCCGCAGGCCGTGACCGCGCAGATGGTCGCGAACTTTCTCGCGGGCGGCGCGGCCATCAACGCGTTCAGCGGCGTGGCCGGGCTCGAGCTCGAGATCGTCGATGCGGGCGTCGCGACGCCGTTGCCGCCGCTGCCGGACACCTCAAAGCTCGTCTCGGCGGCCGTTGCACGCGGCACGCGCAACTTCGCGCACGAACCGGCGATGACGCGCGACGAGGCCATCGCCGCACTCGCGGCAGGCGCGGCGCGCGTGCGCCATCACGCGGCGCTCGGCACCAACGTGATCGGCTTCGGCGAGATGGGCATTGCGAATACCTCGTCGGCCGCATGCCTGATGAGCCGGCTGTGCAACGTGCCCATCGACGAATGCGTGGGGCGCGGCACGGGCCTCGACAACGCGGGCCTCGCGAGAAAGCGCAACGTGCTCGCCGCGGCGCTCGCGCGCCACGCGCACGCGCGCGAGCCGATCGATGTGCTCGCAACCTTCGGCGGCTTCGAGATCGCGATGATGGCGGGCGCGTTTCTCGAAGCGGCGCGCCAGCGCATGGCGATTCTCGTCGATGGCTTCATCGCGACCTCGGCGCTGCTGGTCGCCGATACGCTCGCCCCGCACGTACGCGACTACTGCGTGTTCGCGCATGCGTCGAACGAAGCGGGGCATCGGCGCATGCTCGATCATTTCGGCGCGCGCGAGCTGCTCGCGCTCGATCTGCGTCTGGGCGAGGGCACCGGTGCGGCGCTGGCCGTGCCGCTGTTGCGCGCGGCCGTGGCGTTTCTCAACGAGATGGCGAGCTTCGAGTCCGCGGGCGTGGACGATCGCAGCGAGCGTCCGCATTGATGCGCGCGCAATGAATCCGCTTGCGGAATTGCGCTACTTCTTCACGGCGCTCGGCTATTTCACGCGCGTGCCGGTGCCGCGCTGGGTCGGCTTCGAGCCGCAATGGCTCAATGCGGCGGCGCGCTATTTTCCGCTCGTCGGCGCGCTGATCGGCGTGCTCGCGGCGCTCGTGTATTTCGCGGCGCTCCATGTGTTTCCCGCGAGCGTGGCCGTGCTGCTCTCGATGGGCGCCACGCTGCTCGCGACGGGCGCGTTCCATGAGGACGGTCTCGCTGACTGCCTCGACGCATTCGGCGGCGCGTACCAGCGCGAGGACGTGCTGCGCATCATGCACGACTCGCGCATCGGCGCATTCGGCGCGATCGGCCTCGTGATCGCGCTCGCGCTGAAGTGGCAGACGCTGGCCGCGTTGCCGCCGCTGCGCGCCGCCACGCTCATGATCGCGGGGCACGCGGCGAGCCGCGCGCTCGCGATCAGCTATCTCGTCTCGCTCGACTACGTGCGGCCCGAAGGCAAGGCCAAGCCGGTCGCGCAGCGCATGAGCGCGCTCGCGCTCGGTTGCGCGTTCGTGTTCGGCCTGCCCTGGCTTTTCTGGCCCGCGTGGCCCGACTGGCGCGCGGGCGTGGCGACGCTCGCCGTGCTCGGCGCGCTGCGCTATGCGCTCGGACGCTATTTCGTGCGGCGCATCGGCGGCTATACGGGCGATTGCCTCGGCTTCGCGCAGCAGGTATTCGAACTGGCGATCTATTTGATGGGGCTCGCGTGGATCTCGTCCTGATTCGTCATCCGGCCGTGGCGGTGGAAGCGGGCGTCTGCTACGGCAGCTCCGACGTGGCGCTCGCCGGGGCCGCCGCTGCCGGCGCGCAATCGATCGCCGCGCGTCTGGCCGCGCTCGGCGCACGCGCGCCGCAGCGCATCGAAACGAGCCCGCTCACGCGCTGCGCGAGCGTCGCCCGCTTGCTCGGGCAGATGCATGGAGGGCTCGCGCCCAACGAAGACGCGCGTCTCGCGGAAATGGATTTCGGCGCATGGGAGATGCAGCGCTGGGACGCCATCGAGCGCGCGCAGATCGACGCCTGGGCCGCCGATTTCGAGCATGCGCGCACGCATGGCGGCGAGAGCGTCGCGCAGTTCGATGCGCGCACCGGCGCGTGGTTCAAGGCGCTCATGGCGTTTGACGTGCAGGCGCACGAGAGCCTTTGGGCCGTCGCGCATGCGGGCGTGATTCGCGCGGTCACTGCGCGCGCATTGGGCTTGCCGCTCGCGCGCTGCGCACGCTGGCCGCTCGAGATGGCGGCGATCGTCGTGCTGCGCCGCGAGGCGTCGAGCGGCGAGTGGTCGCTCGCGCGCTGGAACGCCTGAAGCGCGCATCCCATCTATTCGGATTCCCGATTAATTCGCCGTGTTGGCGTCGCGTGTGCGCGCGCGGTCCATATCCTCGCACAACTGCGTCGCGCCTTGTGCGATGCGCGGTCCTGGGCGCGTGAGCAGATCGCCGTCGATGGCGAACAGATTGCCGTGCGCCACGGCACGCAACTGGGGCCACGCGCGCCAGCGCGTGAGCGCGGGCAGCGGCCGGTCCGGCGCCGTCGCGCCTTGCGAGGCGGTGACGATCGCGTCGGGATTGGCGGCCAGCACGGCTTCGGTCGAGAGCGTAGGCACGAGCGGATGCAGCGCGGCAAAGACGTTGCGCCCGCCGCAGAGTGCGATGACGTCGCTGATCATGTGCTCGCCGTTGATCGTCATGAGCGGCTGGTCCCAGACTTCGTAGAACACGCTCACGGGCGCGCGCTGCGCGTAGCGCGCGCGCAGTTGCGCGATCTCGCGGCGATAGGTTTGCGCCGCGTCTTGCGCGGTCTTCTGCGTGCCGAGCAGCACGCCGAGCCGCGTGAGCGAGGTCGCGACGTCGTCGAGCCGATGCGGCTCGCTGAAGAAGAGCGGAATGTGCATCTCGCGCAGACGGTCGATCTGCTGCTGCGCATTGCCGTGCCGCCAGACGACGATCAGATCGGGCTTGAGCGCGGCGATGCGTTCGAGGTCGAGCGCGCGGTTGTCGCCCACGCGCGGCACGCTGAGCGCCTGCGGCGGGTAATCGCTGTAGGCGACGACGCCCACCAGCTTCGCGCCGCCGCCCGCCGCGTAGATCAGCTCGGTGGTGTGCGGCGCGAGGCTGATGACGCGCTGCGCGGGCGCGGCGAGCGTGACGGTGTTGCCGGCGTCGTCGACGGCGCTGACGGTGGCGGCGCAAGCCGTGTCGAGTGTGAATGCGGCGACCGTCGCGAAGGCGAGCGCGAGCGCGGCGGTGCGCCAGCCATTGCGAGCGAAGGCGCGAATGATCGAGAGGCGGTGCGTCGGGCGCTGCATCAGCCGAGCACCTGCATGGCCTGCGCGAGCGCCGTCTCGAAGCGCCGCCATTCGTCTTCCGAGGCGGGCAGCCCGAAGCGCAGGCTCGCGGGCGATTCGAAGCGGCGCGTCCAGACCGCGCGCGCGGCGAGCGCGTCCTGCAAAGCCGCGGCGCGCGGGTGGACGACCCACGCGAACAGCGGTGTGGCGCGCGGCGCGAGGCCGTGCGAAGCGAGCAGGGCTGCAAGGCGCGCGCTTTCGCCGGCGAGCCGCTCGCGCATCGCGCGTTGCCACGCGGCGTCTTCGAACGCGTGCGCGACCGCGTGGCGCGCGGGCCCGCTCACGGTCCACGCGCCCAGGCGCTCGCGCAGCGCCGCGAGCAGCGCGGGCGCGGCGAGCGCGAAGCCGCAGCGCGCCCCCGCGAGGCCGAAGAACTTGCCGGGCGAGCGCAGCACCACGAGGCCGGCGCGGCCGGTCGCGCCGGCAAGCGAGGTCGTGCGGGGATCGGCGAAGGCGTCGGCGAACGCTTCATCGACGATCAGCGTGCCGCCGCGCGCGGCGAGTTGCGCGTGCCAGCGCAACAGCGTCTCGCGGCCGATCAGGCTCGCCGTGGGATTGTTGGGATTCACGACGACTGCGTACGTTGCGTCTTCGGGCAGCATCGGGCACGCAACGTCGAACGGCACGACGGTATGGCCGGCCTGCGCGAACGCGGGCGCGTACTCGCCGTAGGTGAGCGGGGCGATCGCCACGCGCGACTTCGGCGACAGCGTGGACAACAGCGCGGGCAGCGCGCGGATCGCGGCCTGGCTGCCCGCCACGGGCAACACGTGCTGCGCGTCGGGCGCGCCGTAGTAGCGCGCGGCGCGGGCGGCGAAGCCGTCGCCGTCCTCGGGCAGGCGCCGCCATGCCGAGGCGGGCACCGGGGGAACCGGATAGCCGTGCGGATTGATGCCGGTCGAAAGATCGATCCACGCGTCCCAGGCGATGCCGTAGCGCCGCGCGGCTTCGTGCAGATTGCCGCCGTGCGCGATCGCGCGCGGGGCGGTGTCGAGATGCGCTTCAGCCATGGGTTGCCACGCTCAGGAAGGCCAGTGCGAGCAGCACGGCGAGCCACAAAATGGTCGTGCGCTCGACGAGACGCAGCGCGGCTGTCACGTCCTGCGCGCGCGGCGGCGCGCCGGCGCCGAGCGCGGGGCGTTCCTCCACGGCGCCGTGGTAGACCGCCGCGCCGCCCAGCAGCACGTTCAGGCTGCCCGCGCCCGCGGCCATTACCGGGCCCGCGTTCGGGCTTTCCCAGCGCCGCGCCTGCTCGCGCCAGCAGCGCAAGGCGACGCGCGTATCGCCGAGCAGCGCGTAGCTCGCGGCCGTGAGGCGCGCGGGAATCCAGTTGAGCACGTCGTCGATGCGCGCGGCCGCCCAGCCGAAGCGCAGAAAGCGCGGCGTGCGATAGCCCCACATCGCGTCGAGCGTGTTGGCGAGGCGAAACGCGAGCGCGCCCGGCCCGCCCGCGAGCGCGAACCAGAACAGCGCGCCGAAGATCGCGTCGTTGCCGTTTTCGAGCGCCGATTCGCAGGCCGCGCGCGAGAGCGCGGTGGCGTCGGCGTTCGCGGTGTCGCGCGAGACGATGCGTGCGGTCAGCTCGCGCGCCGCCACGAGGTCGCGTTCGGCGAGCGCGCGCGCGATGGGCGCGATGTGTTCTTCGAGGCTGCGCGCGCCGAGCGCGAACCAGAGCAGCGCGACGTGCAGCGCCCACGCGAGCGGCCAGGGCAGCACGGCGCACAGCAGCGCCGCGAGCGCCACGGGCGGCGCGAGCACGGCAAGCCAGGCCACGAGGCCGAGCGGGCGGCCGCGTCGGCCCGTGTTCAGGCGTTTTTCGACGCGGTTCGCGAGCGCGCCGAACGCGACGAGCGGATGCGCGCGGCGCGGCTCGCCGAACCAGCGGTCGACGGCCACGCCGGCGACGGCGAGGGCCGCGGTGGCGGGCAGGCTCAGTGCCGTCAGCATGATTGGCCCGATGTGTCCGATGCCGGCGCCTTGAGCACGAGTGGCAGACCGGCCGCGACGAGCATCGCGCGGTCGGCGAGCGCGGCGATGCGCTGGTTCAGGCGCCCCAGCTCGTCGACATAGAGCCGCGTGGCCGCGCCCATCGGCACCACGCCCATGCCGATCTCGTTGCTCACCACGAGCGCGGCGCAGTCGGCGCGCTTCGCGCGCTCGCAGGCGGTGGCGAACGCATCGAGACGCGCGCGCCAGTCGGGCAGCGGCGCTTCTGATCCGGGCGGGCAAAGCAGATTGGCGAGCCAGAGCGTGAGGCAATCGATCAGCACGCACTGGCCGGGCGTGGCCGCGGCGTCGAGGGCACCCGCGAGATCGAGCGGCGCTTCGGCGAAGCCCCAGTGCGCGGGCCTGCGCGCGCGATGGTGGGCGATGCGCGCGGCGAATTCGGCATCGGCGTGCGCACCCCCCGGCGTGGCCGCGGTGGCGATATAGGTGACCGGCAGGCCGCTTTGCCCGGCGAGGCGTTCGGCACAGGCGCTCTTGCCCGAGCGCGCGCCGCCGACGATGAAGGTGAAGTCGCGCGAAATCATCGCGTGATTGTAGCGGCTAGTCTCCGACAGATTGACGCCGAGCGCGGCGGGCCCGCACGCGATGGGATAATGCGCGTTCGCCCGACCGACCCGGCGCTTCGCCGCTTTTCATCGCCACCATGTCCGCAACGAAACCCGCCGCCGTGCCGCGCGGCACGCTGATGATCCAGGGCACCACGTCCGATGCCGGCAAGAGCACGCTCGTGGCCGGCCTGTGCCGGCTCGCGCGCCGCGCGGGCGTGCGCGTGGCGCCGTTCAAGCCGCAGAACATGGCGCTCAACAGCGCCGTGACGGTGGACGGCGGCGAGATAGGCCGCGCCCAGGCGCTGCAGGCGCTTGCCGCCGGCATCGAGCCGCATACCGACCTCAACCCCGTGCTGCTCAAGCCCAATAGCGATCTGGGCGCGCAGGTGATCATCCACGGCAAGGCGCGCATGAATCTCAACGCGCGCGCCTACCAGGACTACAAGCCGATCGCGCGCGAGGCCGTGCTCGAATCGTACGCACGGCTGCGCGCGCGCTACGAGACCGTGTTCGTCGAAGGCGCGGGCAGCCCCGCCGAAATCAATCTGCGCGCCAACGACATCGCCAACATGGGCTTTGCCGAGGCCGTCGACTGCCCGGTCGTGCTAGTCGCCGACATCGACCGCGGCGGCGTGTTCGCGCATCTGATCGGCACGCTCGCGTGTCTGTCCGAGAGCGAGCGCGCGCGCGTGAAGGGCTTCATCATCAACCGCTTTCGCGGCGACGCGACGCTGCTCCAGCCCGGCCTTGACTGGCTCGAAGCGCAGACGGGCAAGCCGGTGCTCGGCGTGGTGCCGTATCTGCACGGCCTGACGCTCGATGCCGAGGACATGTTGCCCGGCGCCGCGCATACCCTGGCCCAAGCCGGCGGCAAGACCTTGCGCGTGGTGGTGCCGGCGCTGCCGCACATCAGCAACCACACGGATTTCGATGCGCTGCGCGCGCATCCGCAGGTCGAATTCAGCTACGTGCGCACGGGCAGCGCGCCGCCGAGCGCCGATCTCGTGATCCTGCCAGGCTCGAAGAACGTGCGCGACGACCTCGCGTGGCTGCGCGCGCAGGGCTGGGAAACGGCGCTCGCGCGGCATCTGCGCTACGGCGGGCGGGTGATCGGCATTTGCGGCGGCATGCAGATGCTCGGGCGCGTGATTGCCGATCCGCATGGCGTGGAAGGGGAGCCCGGCACCGTGGCCGGCTTCGGCTGGCTCGACTACGAAACCGGGCTCACGCGCGAGAAGACCCTCGAAAACGTGACGGGGCGCCTTGCATTGCGCGGCGACCTGGACGCGGCTGGCGGCGGGGTGCCGGCGCCGGTAAAGGGCTACGAGATCCATATGGGGGTGACGCGCGGCCCGGCGCTGGCCGACCCCGCGCTGCACATCGTATCGACGGATAGCGCGGAGGACGGCGCGATGAACAGCGACGGCACGGCGGTCAGCGAGACAAGCGCGCTGCGCGCGGACGGCGCGCAATCGGCGGACGGCCAGATTCTCGCGACCTACGTGCACGGCCTCTTCGACACGCCCGAAGCGTGCGCCGCGCTGCTGCGCTGGGCGGGGCTGGAGGCGGCGCAACGTGTCGATTACCCGGCGCTGCGCGAGGCGTCGCTCGATCGGCTCGCCGACACGCTCGAAACGAGCCTCGATCTGGCGCGCCTTTATGGCGCGATCGGCTGACCGGGCGGCGCGTCCATGACGCCTGAAGCGTATGCAGCACCGCCCGGCGTCATCGGCCCGGCAACATTCGTGCGCTACCGTTAGTACCGCACCGCGTTAGTACAGCACCATCTGCGTGCAGCGGAACAGAGCCGTGGTCTTGCCGTCCGGGCCGGTCACGGTCGCGTCCCAGATCTGCGTGCTGCGCCCGAGATGCACGCCGGTGGCGACCACGCTCAACGTGCCCTCGCGCGCCGTGCCAAGGAAGTTGCTCTTGAGCTCGATAGTCGTGAAGTTCTTCGCGCCCGGCGGCAGATGCGCGAAGCAGCCGTAGCCGCAGGCGGTATCGGCGAGACAGATCACCGTGGCGGCGTGCAGGAAGCCATTGGGCGCGAGCAGTTCGCTGCGGATGTCGAGTTCGGCGCGCAGCAGGCCTTGATCGAGCGCGACCGCGCGAAAGCCGATCAGCCCCGGCAGCCGGCCGCGCTGGCGCTCGTGCAGGGAATCGATGGTGATATCGGTGCGCAACGTGCTCATGACAGGAAGATCTCCTCGGTTTTCGAAAGGGGGATGAAGGGGGGAAGCGGCACGGTGCGCACGCCTCGCAAGGGCGCGGAGCGATGCGCTACACGCGCGCACGCGCGGGCCGGGACTTCGGCGCCGCCGCATTTGCCGATATTATCGGACGGTTGCGCCGATGCGCCGCGTCCTTCAACGTGGCGGGCAGCGGATGGGCTGCGGCATCGGCAGCAAGCGAAAATCGGCAGAATCGACACAATCGGCAAACCGGCTGGCCCGCGCGCCAGCCATCCTGACGGGAGTATTCATGACGGTGATCGTGGTGGCGAACCCGAAGGGCGGCGTCGGCAAGAGCACGCTGTCCACCAATCTGGCCGGCTATTTCGCGGCCCAAGGCGAGTGGGTCGCGCTCGCGGACCTCGACCGGCAGCAATCGGCGCACGCGTGGCTCGACCTGCGGCCCGAGACGCTGCCGGCCATCGAGAGCTGGAGCGTCGACCTGGATAACCCGGCGAGGCCGCCCAAGGGGCTCGAGCACGCCGTCATCGACACGCCGGCGGGCCTGCACGGCAACCGGCTTGCCGCGATCGTCGCGCTCGCGGACAAGGTGATCGTGCCGCTGCAGCCGTCCATGTTCGACATTCTCGCGACCAAGGACTTCCTCGACCGGCTGGCGAAGGAAAAGGCGGTGAGAAAGGGCTCGATCAAGGTGGGCGTGGTGGGCATGCGCGTGGATGCGCGCACGCGCTCGGCCGAGCAGTTGCAGCGCTTCGTGGAGGGGCTCGATCTGCCCGTGCTGGGCTATCTGCGCGACACGCAGAATTACGTGCAGCTCGCCGCCCACGGCCTCACGCTCTGGGACGTCGCGAAAAGCCGCGTCGAGAAGGATCTCGACCAGTGGCAGCCGATCGTTTCGTGGGTGGACGCGAAATAAACGGCGCCGGGGCGGGCAGGGCGCCCGCGCTGCATGAGCCGGTCTTCCGGCGCTTTAGCTCCAGCTTTGCGTCGGCACGTGGTCGCGGCTGCCCTTGATGCGGTTGTTCTCGTCGACGAACACGAGGTCCGGCTTCCAGCCCGCCTTCAGCTCTTCTTCTTCCACGTTCGCGAAAGCCGCGATGATCACGAGGTCGCCCAGTTGCGCGCGCCGTGCCGCCGAGCCGTTCAGCGAGATCATGCCGCTGCCGCGCTCGCCCTTGATCGCGTAGGTCGTGAAGCGCTCGCCGTTGTTGATGTTCCAGATGTCGATGCGCTCGTTCTCGACGATGTTCGCCGCTTCGAGCAGGTTCTCGTCGATCGCGCACGAGCCTTCGTAATGGAGCTCGCAGTGCGTGACGGCGACGCGGTGGATCTTCGACTTGAGCATGTGGCGTTGCATGGTGTGTCTCCTCGGGCGAGCGGGCGTGCGGCCCGCCGCGGGTGATGCCGGAAAAAAGTGCCGGAACTAGCGTGCTGAAAAACGGGAAAAAGCGGCGCGCCAACCAGCAAAACGGCGCACGGCGCGAATTGGCGTGAATACGCGCGCGGCGCTCAGATCTCGAGATTGTCGATCAGGCGCGTGGCGCCCAGCTTGACCGCCGCCAGCACGACGAGCGGCGCATCCTTTTCGCCGGGAGCGGGGGGCAAGAGGTCGACCCGCTTGCGGATGGCGATGTAGTCGGGCTTCCAGCCGCGCGCGGCGAGCGTGGCCATCGCGTCGAGCTCGATCTGCGGATAGTCGTGACGGCCCGAGAGCACCTGCTCGCGAATCGCGCGCAGCGCGAGCGCCAGTTGCGGCGCCTCGGCGCGCTCGGGCTCCGTGAGATAGCGGTTGCGCGAGCTGAGCGCGAGGCCGTCGGCGTCGCGCACGGTTTCGGCGGCGATCACCTCGGTCGGCAGCGCGAACTGTTGGCACATCGCGCGCACGATCATGAGCTGCTGGTAGTCCTTCTTGCCGAACACGGCGACGCGCGGCTGCACGCACGACATCAGCTTCATGACCACGGTGCAGACGCCTTCGAAGAAGCCGGGCCGGAACTCGCCTTCGAGAATATCGCCCAGATTGTGCGGCGGGTGGACGCGATATTCCTGCGGCTGCGGGTACATGTCGGTCTCGGTGGGCGCGAACAGCACGTAGACGTTTTCCTTCTGCAGCTTCTCGATGTCGTCCTGGAGCGTGCGCGGGTATTTGTCGAAATCTTCGTTGGGGCCGAACTGCAGGCGGTTGACGAAGATGCTGGCGACCACCGGGTCGCCGTGCTGGCGCGCGAGGCGCATCAGCGAGAGGTGGCCTTCGTGCAGATTGCCCATGGTCGGCACGAACGCGGTGCGGTTTTGGCCGCGCAACTGGTCGCGCAGTTCCTGAATCGAGCTGATGACTTTCATGATCGGATGCGTTATGCCTCGCACGGGGCAAGACGGGTTGCGGCAAGCGGCACTCGCGCGGCGCACCAGGGTGCGCGGCCGGCCGGATGGCGTGCCCGGCCCGTCAGGGGCAGGCGCGGGCGATTGTAGAGGATTTGGGCGTGCTGCGCAGCCGCTCCGGATGGGGGGTTATCCTGGAGTGGCATGATGGGGTCCTATCACCACTTCGGCCCCATCATCCGGCGCCACCAGAGGGGCAGCAAGGCAGGCAGTTACGCGGGCAGATACGCGAGGCGCACGTAGATCGGCGCGAACGGCTCGGCCTGGGTGATCTCGATGAGCGATTCGCGCGCGAGCTCGAGCATGGCGATGAAATTCACGACCACGACGGGCACGCCGCGCGTGGTGTCGAAGAGCTCGGAGAACTCCATGAAGCGCGCGCCCCGGAGCCGGCGCAGGATCACGCTCATGTGCTCGCGCACCGAGAGCTCCTCGCGCGAGATCTTGTGGTGCTGCACGAGCTTCGCGCGCTTGATGACGTCGGCCCACGCGGCGCGCAGGTCGTTGCTGTCCACGTCGGGAAAGCGCGGCGTGATGCTCTGCTCGATATAGACCTCGGCGCGCATGAAGTCGCGGCCGAGCTGGGGCAGGCGGTCGATGCGCTGGGCGGCCAGCTTCATCTGCTCGTATTCGAGCAGGCGCCGCACGAGCTCGGCGCGCGGGTCCTCGGCTTCCTCGCCGGTGTCGGCCTTCTTGACCGGCAGCAGCATGCGCGACTTGATCTCGAT
This sequence comes from Paraburkholderia sp. J63, assembly GCF_905220245.1. Lineage (NCBI taxonomy): Bacteria > Pseudomonadati > Pseudomonadota > Betaproteobacteria > Burkholderiales > Burkholderiaceae > Paraburkholderia > Paraburkholderia sp. J63. Next base: position 104,601 of record NZ_CAJMZF010000014.1, read on the forward strand.
GAGCATCGCGGCCATCAGCAGATATTCGGCGGCGAGTTCGAGATTGGTCTTGCGCAACTGCTCGACGTAGCCGAGGTATTGCGTGGTGACATCCGCCATCGGGATGTCGAGCACGTTGAAGTTCTGCTTGCGGATCAGGTAGAGCAGCAGATCGAGCGGGCCTTCGAACGTTTCGAGAAAGACTTCGAGCGCGTCGGGCGGGATATAGAGGTCTTGCGGGAGCTTGAAAAGCGGCTCGCCATAGAGGCGCGCGAACGCGACGCCGTCGACCGTGTCGGGCGTCGAATCCGTGGCGGGAGTGCTCAGCGCCTCACCCGGGCTCGCGTTCTGGCCCGCCGGGCCGGCAGGAGCGTGGCCCGGCGCGGCGCCGGCCGGGAGGGCGTGACGTGCGTCGGCCCGTCCTTCGGCTCCCTCAGCCATGTCGGCCCCGTCGGCCTCGGCCATCAGAAGTTCTGGTAGTAGACGTACGACGTCTGCCTGACGCGCGAGGCTTGCTGGCGCTCGCGCTCGTCGAGGTCGAGCGGCTGCTTGTCCCACAGGAGCGCGCGGCCCTTGCGCTGCTGCTCGTCGAGATACGGCTTCTGCTCTTTGAGCTGATTCAGGAATTGCGTGATTTCCGACTGATACATGGCTAACGTCCGTCGCGAGTGCTGCGCGTAATTGCGCGTAGGTGCCCTGATTGCGATCAGGCGGCCGCGTTTGACGGGCCGCCTGGGTGCGTGTCGGCGGCAATTTTACCGCAAGCGCGAGGCGCGGAACATCCAGGCGGGCGGCCTGATCTGACGCTTCTTGCGGCCCTTTTTGAGCGGCGTCCTGGGGTTTTCGAGCGCCGATGTGGTGAAATAACGCGTTTGCGCCCGCGCTGCAGCAAGACGCGTCCGCGCAAACGTGTGCAACGGGCAAAAGAACGGCGGCTGGAGGTCTTGTTTGGCGGGACGGGTGATCGAAGCGTTGTGTGCAAAGCGGCATCCCTCATGGGTGACGCGGCACGGGCACGCCGCTGCGCAGGGCTCTATCGACGGACGCCCCGGCGTGCGTTCCGCAGCCTCCTTTCCGCTGCGCCTGTCGTCGCGCTTTTTATCCTGCTTCTCGCTGGCCGTGTCGCTTCGCTTCGCCGCGTGGCTCGCCGTGGGACTCCTCGCGAGCCTCATGGCCCCGGCGCCCGCGCGGGCCGACCTGGCGAGCCTGCTGCCGTGGTCGCACAAGCGCACCTGGTACGACGTCGATATCCAGACCTCGCCGCGCGAGCTGCGCAAGCTGCTCGAAGCGCACCTCGACCTCGCGCGCTTCTCCACGCGCTCCGGCGTCAGCGACGACCAGTTCGACTTTCTCGTCACCGCCACGCCGCAGCAGGTGCGCGACCTGGCCTCCACGGACGGCTATTTCTCGCCGGTCGTGCGCACCGACGTGCGCACCGGCGAAAACGGCAAGCGCGCCGTGACCGTCTATGTCGACGCGGGCCCGCGCACGACGATCTCGTCGGTGACGCTCACCTTCACGGGCCCGGTGCTGACCGAGGACAAGGCGCAGGAAAACGCCACGCGCTTCGCGTTCTCGCTGCACGAGCGCGATGCCTTCACGCAGTCGGGCTGGGACGGCGCCAAGAGCGCGGCGCTGCGGGCGCTGCAGGCGCGCCGCTATCTGGGCGCGAAGATCTCGCATTCCGAGGCGCGCGTCGATCCGCTCAAGCACGACGCGAAACTTTCCGTGACGTTCGACAGCGGCCCGACCTTCACGATGGGGCAGGTCGATGTCTCGGGCACGCGGCGCTATCCGGAAAAGATCATCGAGAACGTGAACCCGATCTCGCCCGGCGAAATCTACGACGTCAACCGCGTGACCGAGTTGCAGCGCCAGGTCCAGAACACGCCGTACTACGCGAGCGTGGCCATCGACGTGGACGACAACACGCAAAAGCCTTTGCAGACGCCGCTGCACGTGAAGGTGAGCGAGTACCCGTACAACAACTTCCGCGGCGGCGTGGGCTACTCGACCGATACCGGCGCGCACGTCCAGGGTTCGTACACGTATCTCAATACGTTTGGCTCGGCATGGCCGCTCCAGCTTTCGGGGCGGCTCGACCAGATCCAGAAATACGGCCAGATCCAGCTCTCGATGCCGCCAGGCGCGCGCGCATGGACCAATAGCGCGCTCGCGTCGTACACGACCACCGACGTCTCGGACACCACGATCTACAGCCTGCGCGCCGGGGTGCAGCGCACGCGCACCTCGCAGAACATCGATTACTCGTACTCGCTGCTCTTCTACCAGGACCGCCTGTACCAGAACGCCGGGCCGCCCACCATGGCGCGCGCGCTCGTGCCGCAATGGTCGTGGACCCGCCGCAACGTCGACGATCCGCTGTTTCCGCGCTCGGGCAACGTCGTGCGCGTGGAGGCGGGCTTCGGCGTGAAGAGCGCGGGCTCCGACGCCACCTTCGTGCGCGGCTACATGCGTGGCCAGCAGTATCTGCCGATCGGCCGCAGCGACCTCGTGCTGTTTCGCGCCGAACTGGGCGGCGTGTTCACGTCGAGCAGCTCTTCGGACGTGCCCGCCTCGCTGCTGTTCCGCGCGGGCGGCTCGAACTCGGTGCGCGGCTACGCGTTCCAGAGCGTCGGCAACAACGTCGACGGCTCGATTCTGCCGACCAAGTACCTCGTGACCGGGTCGACCGAATATCAGCACTGGTTCAATCGCGATTGGGGCGGCGCGGTGTTCTTCGACGTCGGCACCGCCACCGACACGTGGGGAGAGAAAGTCTTCTTTCCGGGCGCGGGCTTTGGCGCGCGCTGGCGCAGCCCCGTCGGTCCGGTCAATCTCGACCTCGCGTATGGGTTTCGCGACCGCAGAGTGCGGCCCTATCTGACACTCGGGATCGCATTCTGATGATGACGCCTGCCATGTTCCGGGTTGCTTCGATGCTGCCGCTCGCCGGCGGGCGCATGGCCAGAGGGGGCGCCGTATGAGCGCGCACGAACGCTTCCTTCGTTGCGCGGGTTGGCTCGTGCCTGCGGTGGCGCTTGCCGCGTCGTCAGACGGTGGCGGCGGCAGCACGAATGGCACCAACGGTGCCGATGGTGCAGACGGCGCGGGCGTCCCGCCATCGGGCGAAGGCCGCGAGCCCGATGCTCCGCCTCCGCGTCGCCGGCGCCGGCTGTGGAAGTCGCTTGCCTGGGCAGTCGCGGTGCCGGTGTTGATCGTCGGGTTGGTGGCGGGGCTCCTCTACGGCGCGGCGACGACCGAGCGCGGCACGGCCTGGGTCTGGCGCGCGGCCGTGAAGGTGCTGGGCGGCCAGCTCGCGGGCACGCTCGACGGCGGCACGATCGCGACGGGTCTGCGCCTGCACGACGTGAGCTGGCGCGGCAAGGACGGCACGACCTTCGCGATCGACCGCGTGAGCAGCCAGTGGGCGCTGGAGATCCACGAGGGGCGGCCCTGGCGCTTCGTGCTCGACTATCTGCATGTGGGCGACGTCGATGCGCGCATCGTGCCGTCGCCCACCCCCGAGCCTTCCTCGCCGATGACGCTGCCGGGCGACCTGCGGCTGCCGCTCGCGCTCGAGATCCGCGACGTGCGCGTGGCGAAGCTCACGCTGCACACGGGCGCCTCGGCCACCGAGTTCTCGAATTTCGCCTTCCACGGTCGCAGCGACGGGCGGCATCACGAAGCGGCCGTCGAGCAGCTCGACACGCCATACGGCGCCGTGAGCGCGAGCGCGAAGCTCGACGGCGTGCGGCCGTTCGCGCTCTCGGGCGACGTGGGCTACGCGGGCAAGGTGAACAACGAGGACGTGCAGATGAACGCGCGCCTCGGCGGATCGCTCGAAGCGCTTAGCGCCGAAATCGCGGCGAGCGGCATGAAGCTGACGGGGCAGGCACACATCGAGGCGGCGCCGTTCGCGGCCGTGCCGCTCAAGCGCGCGACGCTCGCGTTCGATCACGTGAATCCGCAGGCGTTCGCGCCGGGCGCGCCGTTCGCCGACCTTGCGCTGCGCGCCGATCTGGAGCCGGCGCAGGGCGGTGTCGCGCCGTTCGTGCCCGAGGCGGCGTCTGGGGCGCCCGCGCGTGCGGCGGCTTCCGCCACAGCCATCGCTTCAGGCGCTTCGGCCGCCGCGCCAGGCGACGAGAATCCCAATGCGGCGGGCTTCACGGTCGCGGGCAAGGTGTCGATCGTCAACGCGAAGCCGGGCGCCATCGACGCGCATCTGCTGCCGCTCATCGACGCGCACACGGACGTCGTGCTCGATGCCCATACGCAGCGCCTCTCGAATCTGAACGTGCGGCTCGTGAAGCACGCGACGGTGACGGGCGGCGGCGTGCTGGCGGGGCGCAACGGCCGCTTCGACCTCAAGGTCGCGGGCCTCGACCTGAACGCGCTCGAAGCGAGCGTGCTCCCGACGCAGCTCGCGGGCCCGATCACGGTGCGTCTTGCCGGCGACGCGCAGAGCGTCGCGCTCGATCTCGCCGATCCGAAGGCTGCGCTGCGCTTGCAGGGCAAGGTGACGCAGGACCCCGCGCGCCTCGCCTTCAACGACGTGCGCCTCACTTCAGGGGCCGGGCATATCGACCTCACGGGCGCGCTCAAGCACGACGCCCATTCCTCGTACACGCTCAAGGCGGTGCTGACCAATTTCGATCCGCTCTCGCTGGCGTCGCAGATGCCGGCGCGCGCGGGTGCGGCGCACCAGGCGGCGAAACCCGAGGGCCCCACCGAGGCGCAACGCGCCGCGCAAAAGAACGCCTTGAATCCGCGGCGCAACCTCGCGCTCAATCCCGCGATGAACCCCGCGCTCAATCCGGCGCAGACGGGCGAGCAGGCGGACGCGCAGAACGTGGCGCGCAATACCACACAAACCGCCACGCAAAGCGCGACACCGGGCGCCACGCCACCGAAACCGGCGGCGCGCACGGCGGTCACGCGCAAACCCGCGCCGAAAGCCCCGGCGCGCCGCATCGCGGCCCGCGTGAACGGCACGCTAGAGGCCAGCGGCATGCTCGCGCCCACCTTGACGACGAAGGCCGAGTTCAAGCTCGGCCCGAGCGTCTACGACGACCTGCCGCTCACGGGCCAGGGCCTGATCCAGCTCACGGGCTCGCGCATCTTGCCGAGCCGCGCGAATCTCTCGGTCGCGGGCAATATCGTCGACCTGCAGGGCAGCTTCGGCGCGCGCGGCGACCGCCTGCGCTTTCGCGTGGACGCGCCGCAGCTAGACCGGCTCGGTTTCGGCGTCGCGGGCCAGCTCGCGGCGAGCGGCGACCTGACCGGCACCTTCGCGCATCCCGACGTGACGCTCGATTACAAGGCCGAGAACGTGGTGTTCGGCGAGAACCGCGTCGGCCATGCCGAGGGCCGCGCCGAGGCGCACGACGGCGCGAACGGCGCGCTCGCCTTCAGCGCCGACGCGAGCGGCATCGCCGTGGCGGGCGTCGACATCACGACGCTGAGCGCGCGCCTCGCGGGCACGCGCGCGAAGCACACGCTCACCGCGAGCGCGAAGGGCCGGGTGCAGGGTCAGCCGATCGACTTCGCGGTCGCGGCCAACGGCAAGCTCTCGGACACCCGCGAAGGCACGCGCTGGGACGGCACGCTCACGCAGCTCGAAAACCGCGGCGTGCCCGGCATCAAGCTGGAGGCGCCGGTGACGGTGAGCGCGGGGGCGGACAAGGTCACGCTCGGCGCGACGCGCATCGCCGCCGTGGGCGCCTCGCTCGACCTGAAGTCGTTCGATCTCGACCACGGCCGCATCCGCTCGGCGGGCTCGCTCACGAACGTCTCGGTCGCGCGCATCCTGCAGTTGCGCCAGCAGTTCACGGGCGTGCCGTCCACGCTCAAATCCGACTTGATCTTCGATGGCGACTGGGACTTCTCGATCGGCCAGAGCGCGAGCGGCTATGTGCAGGTGAAGCGCCGCTCGGGCGACATCACGACCGAGATCGGGCGCGGTCTCGCCTCGCTCGGCATCGGCGAGCTCAACGCGCGCGCGGCCTTCAGCGGCGGCAATCGCCTCACGCTCACCGCGCATGCGCAGGCGAACCGCGTGGGCGTGCTCGACATCGACGCGAATACGACGCTCGTGTCGCGCGGCGGCATGCTCACGGTGGCCGACGAAGCGCCGCTCGGCGGCACCATCAAGGCGAACGTCCCCTCGCTCAAGACCACGGGCGGCCTGCTGGGGCCGAGCTATCTGCTCGATGGCCATCTCGCGCTGCAACTCGCGCTGGGCGGTACGGTCGCGAAGCCGAATCTCACGGGCGCGCTCACGGGCGACGGCATTTCCGCAACCGTCGTCGATCAGGGGCTCGAGCTGAAGGACGGCACGATTCGCATCGCGCTCTCGAAGAATCTCGTCGACTTCCAGCAGGTCGAGTTCCACGGCGCGACGAGCGGCACGCTGCGCGCGACGGGCCGCGTGCGGCTCGACAACGACGAGCCCGATCTCACCGCGAGCATCATCGCGGACAAGCTCGAACTGTTTGCCTCGCCCGACCGCAAGCTGTCGCTTTCGGGCAGCGCGAGCATCGCCAACGGCGGCCATCTGGGCGGCATGCAGATCGACGGCAAGTTCACCGTCGATCGCGCGCGCTTCGACATGCCCGAGTCGCCCGCGCCCTCGCTGGGCGACGATGTCGTGATCGTGCGTCCCGACGGCACGACCATCGGCGGCACGCCGCCGCCCATCGAGCAGACGGCCTCGCAGAAGCCCGCGCCGCGCTTCGCGCCGCGCGCGAATATCGCCATCGACCTCGGGCGCGATTTCCGTTTCCGCGGGCAGGGCGCGGATCTCGGCCTTGCCGGCACGATCGCCGTGAATAGCGCGCCCGACGTGCCGCTGCGCGCGGTCGGCAACGTGCGCGTGACCGAGGGCTCCACGTATACGGCGTTCGGCACCAAGCTCAATATCGAGAACGGCTTTTTCACGTTCAACGGACCGGTTGGCAATCCGGGCATCAACATTCTCGCCATGCGCCGCAATCAGCAAGTGGAGGCGGGCGTGCAGGTCACGGGCACGGTCCAGGCGCCGGTGGCGAAGCTCGTTTCCGAGCCGAACGTGCCCGATAACGAAAAGCTCTCCTGGCTGCTGTTCGGCCATGGCACCGACCAGGGCAACAACGTGGGCCAGCAAAACGCGATGACCACGGCGCTCGCGCTGCTCGGCAGCGCGCAAGGCAAGCGCCTCGCGCAGAGCATCGGCCTCGACGAATTCTCGATCGGGCGCAGCGAGGTGGGTCTGACCGACCCTGAGGTCGTGATGGTCGCCAAGGCCATCAACGAGCGGTTCGTGCTGGGCTACGAGCAGGGATTGCAATCGGCGTCGAACGCGGTGAAGGCCACGATCAACCTCAGCCGCTACTGGTCCGTGGTGGCGTACGGCGGCACGTTCTACGGCACCGACATTCTCTATACGCGGCGCTTCGATCGCATCAAGTGGTAGTGCGCGCCCGGCGCGCCGCGAAGTAGCCAAAGGCACGCCTGCGCAGGATCGCGACAAGTGTGCTCTTTCCCCGTGTGACTGCGTCCGTCGACGCGATCAGCTTCCTTTCGTGTGTGGGCCGTCCCCGGCGATTCAGGCCGCGCATGGCCATTCGCCGCCAATGGCGTCTCAATTTATCTCAAACAAGATAAAGAAGGTTCTGAGTTTAGGCCCGATAATTTAAGATTATTCCTATGATTTTCCGTACGGTTGCCTTTCATAATTTGAACTCCCCTTCAATGGGGGTGCTGAGCGACCGGAACTAGCGATTCAGCCGGCACGGGGTGGGTTGTCACTGCCGGTTGAATGACGTCCGGGTTCAGCGTGCTTTTCGCTGATTCATCTATCTGGTCGGTCACTTCGGTGGCTATTTAGGATTCCTTTTTATGAAAAAAATTGCACTTCCCATGATCGTCGCGGCGTTGGGGCTCGCTGCTTCGGCGGCGCACGCTGCTGGACCCGCGAGCAACGGTGGCATCGTGACCATCAACGGCGAACTGACGTCCAACACCTGCGACGTGAGCGGCAACGGTCAGGGCAACAACTTCACGGTCACGCTGCCGACCCTGTCGGCTTCGGAACTCTCCGCAGCGGGTTCGGTCGCGGGCTCGACGGGCTTCAACATTGCCCTGACGAACTGCACGCCGTCGACGGGCAACGTCCACACGTTCTGGGAATACGGCGCGAACACGCTGAGCGACGGCAACCTGCTGAACAACGGCACCGCGACCAACGTGGAAGTCCAACTGGTCGACTACAACAGCGGCATGAAGACCATCGACGTGAGCAAGGTCGATGGTGGTCAGGGCTCGCAGTCTGTCGCGATCGCGAGCGGCAACGCGAACCTGCAGTACGCAGCGCAGTACATCTCGCCGGTCGGCAGTGCCGGCCCCGGCAGCGTGACGACCAACGTCACCTACTCGATGGTTTACGAGTAATCGGCCGATGCGCGGACGGGAGCGCGCAGGCGCTTTCCGTCCGTCGGGACGTCTCGGGAAGGACTGGCTGTTTCGTGCTCACGACGTCCCACGGCGGGGTGCTCAAGCCGCGTCGCTTTGTGCCGCGTCCGCTTCTTCCTGAGCTGTTCCTGGAGGCATCGACTCCATACCCTGTGTGCCGATGTCTCAACTAGCTGCGCCGCGCGAACCTGCGCAGCGCCATGTCACCGCCTATTAGCTATCTGGTTGAGCATCATGAATCTCCGAAAACTCGTCAGCAGCGCACTTGCCGCGAGCGTGCTGGCTTTGGGTTCGCTGTTGCCTTTCGCGGCACAGGCATCCGTCGTCATCGCGGGTACGCGCGTGATCTATAACGCTGCGGATAGCGAAGTGACGCTCAAGCTGTCCAATGTCGGCAAGTCGCCGGCGCTGACCCAGGTGTGGCTCGACAAGGGCGACCCGAAAGCCGATCCGAGCAAGCTCGATCTGCCCTTTGTGCTGACGCCGCCGCTTGCGCGCATCGATCCGGGCAAGTCGCAGACCATCCGCATCGCCTACACGGGCGAAGCACTGCCGACGGATCGCGAAACCCTCTTGTGGTTCAACATGCTCGAGGTGCCGCCCAAGCCCACGGCAGAGCAGGCTGGCCCGAACTACGTGCAGCTCGCATTCCGCTCGCGCCTGAAATTCTTCTTCCGTCCCGCAGGGCTCCATGGCAAGCCCGACGATGCGCCGGGCAAGCTCACGTGGCACACGGGCGCGCAAAACGGCAAGCCCGCACTGCTGGTGTCGAATCCCACGCCGTATCACGTCACGATCATCGAGGCCCAGGTGGGCGAGGGCCCGCATGCGCCGAAGTTCGATGAAGGCGGCATGGTGGCGCCGGGCGCCCAGCTCGCACTGCCGCTCTCGGCTGCGCCGGGCACAGCCGGCAAAGTCTCGTTCACGACGCTGAACGACTACGGTGGTCCAATCAAGCACGAGGCGGCGTTGCAATGACGTCGCGGCTTGCGGGGGCGTAGGCCAAACCGATTGAAGCTGAGAAGGACTACGAACCTTCGTCAGCCGGACAAAGCGGCATCGGGCGGGGCGTGAATCCCGGCGCGCGTGCACACAACAACATTCGAACACCGCGACGTAGAGGGTCCGTGCGTAGATGGCTGGGCGCATCGGCGGGGCCCCCTATTGTCTGCGAATCCGGCTCACCATGTGTAATCGCAATTCGAAACCCAACTCCAGGCGCCCTCACGCCGATCCCATTCTCTTGAGTCAGGTCGGCGCTGCGGTGCTGCTCGCGTTCACCGCCTCACAGGCGATGGCGGATGGCCTTCCGGTTGGAGGAACTGCCGAGCAGCCGCAGCAGTCGACATCCGCCGATACTTTGCGCTCCAAGGAGCTCATTCCCTCCGACTCGTTACCGGTTCCTGGCGTGATGGGCATGGCGCCTGCGCCGCAACTGCATGCGGACCTCGCGCCGATGAGCGCTGCTGCCTCCTCCATGGCGGCTCCGGCAAAAGCTTCCGTAGGGCAATCCGTGCCGGGGGGGGCCGGGCCTGTAGCAGTCGATGCTGGGCCGGTCGTGCCTGAAGCTCTGGCGGTGGCGCCCGCATCCGCACTGGCGGTGCCCGAGACCGTGGAATTCAACTCGCAGTTCCTGACGGGCAGTAGCGCGGAGAGCACGGACATTTCCCGCTTCGACAAGGGCAATCCCGCGCTGCCGGGCCACTACCGCGCGACACTCTACGTGAACGGTGTGTGGATTGGCGTAACCGACGTCAACCTGTGCGAAGTGGGGGGGGAGAAGCACAACGTCCAGCCGGCCTTCGATCGCGATCTGCTTGCACGAGCGGGAGTCGACATTACGCGACTTTCCGACACGGCACGCGCACAGCTCGACACCGAGGCCAAGGGCGGCCCCGTTGTGCTGCTGCCCAACTTGATCCCGCAGGCGAGCGCGACGTTCGACATGGGCGAGCAGCGGCTCGACGTGAGCATCCCGCAGGCGATGATGAGCCGCAATGCGCGCGGCTGGGTCGATCCGAAATTTTGGGACGACGGTGTGCCGGCGGCGACGTTCCAGTACAACGCCAATGTCTATCACACGAACGGAAGCGGGCTGTCGACCACGCAGGGCTACCTGGGCATGATGGCCGGCATCAACGTCGGCGCCTGGCGCTTCCGCTATAACGGCAACGTCACGACCACCACGGGCGCGGGCACGCACTTCCAGAGCATGCAGACCTATCTGCAGCGCTCGTTTACGCCCATCAAGAGCCAGCTCACACTCGGCGACTCCTACACGGACGGCACGATCTTCGACAGCTTCGGCGTGCGCGGCGTGCAGCTAGGCACGGACGATCGCATGTACCCCGAGTCGCAGCGCGGCTATGCGCCCACGGTGCGCGGGATCGCGAACACCAACGCGAAGGTCGAGGTCCGGCAGAACGGCAACATCATCTATGAAACCACGGTCGCGCCGGGGCCGTTCGAGATCAACGACCTCTATCCGACCGGCTATGGCGGCGACCTCCAGGTCGTCGTGACCGAGGCCGACGGTAGCCAGCGGGTGTCCGTGGTGCCATACGCTGCGCCGGTGAACGCGCTGCGCGAAGGCCGCTGGCGCTACAGCGTCGCGGCTGGCCAGTACCGCAATACGAGCGCGCAAAGTCAGCCGTTCGTTTTCGAGGCGGGCGTGCAGCGCGGTGTCAACAACTTCATCACGCTGTATGGCGGCACGATCGTCGCCGAGAATTACCTGTCCGGCGCGGTGGGCGCGGCGCTCGATACACCCATTGGCGCGTTCGCGGCAGATATCACGCAGGCCAACGCGAATCTGAAAAACCTGCCGAGCCGCAGTGGGCAGAGTTTGCGCATTTCGTACTCGCGCGTCTTCGCGCCCACGGACACCAACGTGACGCTGGCGGCGTATCGCTATTCCACGAGCGGCTTCCTGAGCCTCGCGGACGCGATGAATCTGCGCGACCTCTCGCGACGCGGCATCGACAACACGAACAACGGCATCCAGAAAGGCCGGCTGCAGCTCACGCTCAACCAGAACCTGAATTCGTGGGGTTCGGTCTATGTGTCCGGCTATACGCAGAACTACTGGAACAAGGCGAACCGCGATACCTCGTATCAGGTCGGCTACAACACCAACATCCGCCGCGTGGGTGTGGGCGTTTCGGCTTCGCGCGCTCTAGACGTCGATTCCGGGCGCTGGGATACCCGCATGATGGTGAACTTGAGCATTCCACTCGATCTCGGCGCAAAGATTGCCAATTCGAACACGAGCTACACCCACGATTCGCGCGACAACAGCAACCAGATCCAGGAAACCGTCACGGGTACGGCGGGTGTCGACAATGCGTTCAGCTATGGCGTCACGACCGGCTACACCTCGGGCAACTCGAGCAATGGCAGCATCAGCGCGAACGCAGGCTATCTCAGCCGGTACGCGCAGATGCGCGCGAACGCCGGCTATGGGAACGGCTACACGCAGGCGGGCGCCGGCCTTACTGGCACGATCGTCGCGTACCAGGGCGGTGTGGCCCTTTCGCCGCAGACTGGCGACACGTTCGCGGTCATCGAGGCGAAGGACGCCGCGGGTGCGCGCGTGGCGACCTCGCCGGGCGTGCGCGTGGACTCGCAGGGTCATGCGCTCATCGCGGGCATGCAGCCTTACTCGCTGAACTCGGTCGATATCGACACTAAGGGCCTGCCAATGGGCGTCGAGCTCAAGAGCACGGAGCAGCACTTCGCGCCGACGGCGGGTGCGGTGGTGCGCGTGAAGTTCGACACGGATTACCGCGGCCGCGCGGTGGTGATGCGCCTGCGCCGCCTGAATGGCGATACGGTGCCGTTCGGCGCGGACGTGCTGGACGCGAAGGGCAACAATGTCGGCACGGTAAGCCAGGGCAGCCGGGCGATGTTCTACAGCAAGGACGCGGGCGGCGATCTCACGGTGAAGTGGGGCGAGGGCATCGGGCAGAGTTGCAAGGTGCGCTATTCGCTGCCGGTGGCGCAGAAGGACAAACCGGCACAAACGGTGTTTGCCGATGCGAGTTGCCAATGAGTTGCTGGTTCGCCAATGGCACTCTAAAGATGCGGGAATGCCGCGAATATCGAACGCAAACCGTAAAGAGATCATATGAACATGCGTAGCCTTCAACTGTTACTGGCCATTCTTGTCGCCAACTTGTCGGGGCCGGCATTCGCGGCAGATGCGAATCTGAACTTCACCGGAACGATCCTGCAGCCGTCGTGCGAGATCGACAGCTCGACGGCCAATCAGACGGTGCCGCTGGGAAGTGCGCCAATCATGAATTTCGCTTCGGTTGGCAGTACAAGCAATCCTGCTGCATTTAACCTGAGCCTGGTGAACTGTGCCGCGGGGACGAGCGTGACGATGACCGTGACGGGCACGATGGACACCGTTGCCAGCGTGTTGAAGAACACCGGCTCGGCCACTCAGGTGGGTGTGCAGATCCTGCGTGCCGGCAGCGTGGGCTCAACCACGGGCACGCCGGTCACGCTCAACAGCGCCGTCAATCTTGGCGCGGTGAACGGCACGAACGCAATGACGGTTCCTTTTGTCGCCCAGTTTTACCGGCTCGGCACGCTGACGGCGGGCACCGTGTCAGCGACGGCAACCGTAAATTTCACGTATAACTAAATAAGTGATTCTGCTGAGTCAGTCGTACTTGTGGGCGCGAGCCGTGATTGACTCGCTTTGATGGCCAAGATATGTACACGAAAGGTTTCAATCTGTTTTTCAGGCTGCGCTGCTTGCTTGTTTTGGGTTTTGTCTTCTTTCCGGTGTTTGGGTGGGCCGCGTCTAGTTGCACCGGCGCTGCCAATACCTGGACGTTAACGCTACCTTCTCAGGTGGCTGCGGCGCGAGATTTGCCGAATGGTTCGTTGCTGACCAATTGGGTCAGTTCGCCCGCAACAACCAATTATTGGTCATGTACGCTGAATGTCGCCAATGATGGCGTGATATTCCAGTTTGGAACGTCAGGTATTGTGTCCGGGCAGGCTACGAGCTATACCGCGACGTACAACGGTGTCGCGATAAGGGTATTTCCAACTAACGTTGCCGGAGTGGGAGTCGCGTTGGCCTCCCACTACTATCAGTCCTTCTCTGCCGGCTGTCCGGCCGGTTGGGATTCGTGGGCGACCCTCGGTAGCACCTATACCGGCTGCCAGCAATTGGCTGGTGGTAAGCAGACGGCGTCCGCCGGCGGCCAGATGGCTGCAGCGCTCGTGAAGATCGGCGATATCACGCCGGGAACACTGTCCGGCACCGTGGCTACGTACTATAACTATCCAGTGAACGGTGGAACTAGCGGCGGCACGCAAACTTTCGCTATATCGCCGGTCAATGTCACCTCACTGACCTGCACCACACCCGATGTCAGCGTTCCAATGGGCACGTTCAGGACCACGGACTTTCCGAATGTGGGCTCGCTCTCGCCGAATCCTGCGGGACTCACTATCCAGTTGCTCAATTGCCCGGGTGGCACAGCGGTATCGGGTACGCAGGCTGGGCAGATCCACGGCATCCAGTACCGCATCGATCCGACGAGTGGGACGTTGGCGACCAATGTTGCGGCGCTTACGGGAAGTCCTTCGGCATCGGGCATAGGCATTCAACTCTTCACGTCGTCTGCAAGTGTGTTCCCGCTGTCCACGATGCAGACCTTGAGCGGTTATAACAGCACGAGCGGTGGAAATTACTCGATACCGATGACAGCGCGCTATTACCGCACGGGCACAGTCACCGCGGGTCCCGCCAACACGACGATGACGTTGACCGTGTCGTATCAGTAAGAGAATTGCAAACTGGCCTCGCACCAGGTTGCATGTTGGATAAAAAAATGGCTCACCTAGGTGAGCCATTTTGGCTTCGGTCATTCGCCTTGCGGCTCGCCGTTACCGCACCCGCATTCCCGGCTTCGCGCCGCTATGCGGCTCGAGAATGTAGAGACCCGGTTCGGCCTTCTCGTCGGCGGAAGACGCCGCAAGCACCATGCCTTCGGAAAGCCCGAACTTCATCTTGCGCGGCGCGAGGTTGGCGACCATCACCGTGAGCTTGCCCTTGAGATCCTCGGGCTTGTACGCCGAGCGGATGCCCGAGAACACGTTGCGCGTGCGGCCTTCGCCCACGTCGAGCGTGAGCTGCAGCAGCTTGTCCGAGCCTTCCACGACGTTGCAGTCGACGATCAGCGCCACGCGCAGGTCGATCTTCGCGAAGTCGTCGATGGAGATGACTTCCGGCTCGCCAGGCACCTGCGGCTCGGCCTTCTTCGCTTCTTTCGAGGCCTTCGACTTCTTGCCCGCATCGGCGGCGGCAGTAGCGGGCGCTTCGGTGGCCTGCAGCGAATCGCGGTTCGCGGCGAGCAGCGCTTCGATCTGCTTGGGATCGACGCGCGTCATCAGATGCTTGTACGCATTGATCGGCTGCTGCGACGACAGCGCCTTGCCCGCGTCCGTCCACGTGAGCGGCGCGATGGCGAGGAACTGCTCGACGCCTTCGGCCAGTTGCGGCAGCACCGGCTTGAGCGCGAGCGAAAGCAGGCGGAACGCTTCGAGGCTCACGCTGCACGTTTCATGCAGCGCGACCGCGTTGGCGGGATCCTTCGCGAGCTCCCACGGCTTGGCCGTATCGACGTAGACGTTCACGGCATCGGCGAGCTCCATCGTGTGGCGCAGCGCGCGGCTGTACTCGCGCGCCTCGTAGTTCGCGGCGATCTCGGGAATGGCGGCGCGCAACTGCGCGACGAGCGGATGGTTCATCGCGCTGTCCTGCACGCGGCCCTCGAAGCGCTTGATGAGGAAGCCCGCCGCGCGGCTCGCGATGTTGATGTACTTGCCGACGAGGTCGCTGTTCACGCGCGCCTGGAAGTCTTCGAGGCTCAGGTCGAGGTCTTCCATCGAGCTGTTGAGCTTGGCCGCGAAGTAGTAGCGCAGCCACTCGGGGTTCAGGCCCGTGTCGATATAGCTTTGCGCGGTGATGAAGGTGCCGCGCGACTTCGACATCTTCGCGCCGTCCACCGTGAGGAAGCCGTGCGCGAACACGTTGGTGGGCGTGCGATGGCCCGAGAACTGCAGCATCGCCGGCCAGAACAGCGTGTGGAAGTACAGGATGTCCTTGCCGATGAAGTGGTACTGCTCGGTCTTCGAATCGGCCTTGACCCACGCGTCGAAGTCGAGGCCGCGCTGCTCGCAGAGGTTCTTGAAGCTCGCGTAATAGCCCACGGGCGCGTCGAGCCACACATAGAAGTACTTGCCGGGCGCGCCCGGGATTTCGAAGCCGAAATACGGCGCGTCGCGCGAGATGTCCCAGTCGGCGAGCTTCGACTCGCCTGCGTCGCCAAGCCACTCGCGCATCTTGTTGGTGGCTTCCGGTTGAGCCAGGCCGCTCACCCAGCCGCGCAGGAACTGCTCGCAGCGCGGGTCGGAGAGGCGGAAGAAGTAGTGCGTCGAGGTTTTGCGAACGGGCGTGGCGCCCGAGACCACCGAGTAGGGGTTCTTCAGGTCGGTGGGCGCGTAGGTCGAGCCGCACACTTCGCAACTGTCACCGTACTGGTCCTTCGCGCCGCACTTCGGGCACTCGCCCTTGATGAAGCGGTCCGGCAGGAACATGTTCTTGACCGGGTCGTAGGCCTGCTCGATGTCGCGCGTCTCGATGAGGTCCGCTTCCTTGAGCGCCAGGTACACCGATTCCGAGAGCACGCGGTTCTCTTCGGAGTCCGTCGAGTAGTAGTTGTCGAACGAGACGCCGAAGCTGTCGAAGTCGCGCTTGTGCTCCTGCCAGACGCGCGCGATCAGTTGCTGCGGCGTGAGGCCTTCCTTCTCGGCGCGCAGCATGACGGGCGTGCCGTGGGTATCGTCGGCACCGACGTAATAGACCTCGTGGCCATGCATTCGCAGCGCGCGAACCCAGATGTCCGTCTGAATGTACTCGACCAGATGGCCGATGTGGATCTGCCCGTTTGCATAGGGCAGGGCAGACGTGACGAGGATCTGGCGGCGGCTGCCTGGGGCGGCACTTGGCGTGGCAGGCGCGCCGGCTGCAACGAGGTCGGTGGCGGGTGCTGACATAGGTGAGGGGGTTCCGGTGATGCGGGAGGTCGAAACGGCAATTTTAGCAGGGTGGGCGGGCGGCGCGTTTGCGCCACCGGGCGCGGCGGATCGCGGTGGGCGAGTGCGGAGCGGCGTTGAGGTCCGCGGCTTTGGTGTCCGCGCGTACCGGCAAGATCGCTGCGGGAATCTCACGCCAAATCGCAGGCAAAAAAAACCGGGGCAGGATGGCCCCGGAGCAACAACGACAAGAGGAGAATGGTGACGCCGCGGCATGACCGCGCGCGTACCGTAAAGAAAGACAGCGGAGTGGAAAGAGAGTTCGAAAATTTTTTCGATTCGCTGATTCCGCGGGTTGGCCAGGTTTTGGCGCCGACTGGTTGCATCGAGCCCGTCGCCGCGCATCGGGTGCCGATCTGCGCCGGCCCAAAACACGAGCGGGACGGCTTTGCAGCCGTCCCGCTCGTCCTGTCGCTGTTTTCACGGCGCCACGCACGTTGCTGCAAGCCATATGTCCGGCTTGCGGCAACCTGCGGCGCCGCCTTCAGCGTTTAGCCCCCTTGATGCTGCGCCGTCGCGCGCAGATAGATTTCCACGCGGCGGTTTGCGGTGCGGCCGGCTTCGGTGCTGTTGTCGGCGATCGGCTGGGTGTCGCCGCGGCCTTCGGCTGCCATGCGCTGCATCGGGATGCCGCGCGACGCGAGATAGTTGACCACGCTCTGCGCGCGGTTGACCGAGAGCGTCTGGTTGTACGCCGGCTGGCCCGTGTTATCCGTATGGCCGACCACTTGCGCGACCACTTCCGGGTTCTGCTGCAGCGTCTGCGCGACCTGGTCGAGCACCGGCGCGAACGACGGCTTGATCGCGTAGCTGTTGGTGTCGAAGGTCACGTTGCTCGGAATGTTGAGCTTGAGCGAGCCATCGGGCTGCTCGGTGATCTGCGTGCCCGTGCCCTTGGTGGCGCCCGAGAGCTTGTTGTGGATCGCCTGCCAGTTGTAGCCGGTGATGCCGCCGACCAGCGCGCCTGCACCCGCGCCGATCGCCGCGCCCTTGCCGCCGCCGAAGATCGCGCCGATCGCGGCGCCCGTGCCCGCGCCGACGCCGGTGCCGACAGCCGTGTTGGTGCCCTGCTGGGTCGCACAACCGGCGACGAGCGCACCGGCGATGGCGAAGACGGACAGGCGGGTCAAGGTTCTTGTGTTCATTTTTCAATCCTCTCTTGAGTGGAACGTGACGGCTGCTTGCGCCGTCCGCAGGCCCCGACTGGGTTCAGGGTCTTCGGACGGCGCGCGGCTGCAACTACTACAATGACGACTTGGGCGCTTGCGCGAGTCGTTGGAATCGTTGGGCACCCGTTGGGCAACTTGTGTGGACCGTCGCCCGGCGACGGCTTGACAAGTGCTTCTTCGGTGCAACAAGGGCCGCTGCCGCGAAGCGTGCCTTGCCGCGGGGATTTGCGCAATCCAGCTTAACAATTTCTTGCGATTTCCGGCGCAGACATGACACCGTGCGGTATGCCGGGCCATGTGGGCGCCGGCGCATTCCTGGAGACGGAGTTTCAATGAGCATAGATCGGGCATTGGTCGACGCCGCGCTGGCGGCCCTTACGGATCCGAACACGGACCGGCCGTACGCGGCGGCCAAAGGCGTGCGCAACGTAGCGATCGACGGCGACACCGTGAACGTCGAGATCGTGCTCGGCTATCCGGCGAAGAGCCAGTACGACGTGATCCGCGCGCAGGTGGAAGGCGCGCTCGCCGCGGTGCCCGGGGTCCGGTCGAGCCGGGTCGCGGTGCGCCACGAAGTGGCCGCGCACACGGTGCAGCGCGGCGTGAAGCTGCTGCCGAACGTGAAGAACATCGTCGCCGTGGCCTCGGGCAAGGGCGGCGTCGGCAAGAGCACGACCGCCGTGAACCTCGCGCTCGCGCTGGCGGCCGAGGGCGCCTCGGTCGGCGTGCTCGACGCCGACATCTACGGTCCGTCGCTGCCGATGATGCTCGGCATCGAGGGCCGCCCCGAATCGCCCGACGGCCAGTCGATGAACCCGCTCGAAGGGCACGGCGTGCAGGCCAACTCGATCGGCTTTTTGATCGAGCAGGACAACCCGATGGTCTGGCGCGGCCCGATGGCCACCTCGGCGCTCGAGCAACTGCTGCGTCAGACGAATTGGCGCGAGCTCGACTATCTCGTGGTGGACATGCCGCCGGGCACGGGCGACATCCAGCTCACGCTCTCGCAGCGCGTGCCCGTGACGGGCGCCGTGATCGTGACGACGCCGCAGGACATCGCGCTGCTCGACGCGAAGAAGGGCCTCAAGATGTTCGAGAAGGTGGGCATTCCGATCCTCGGCATCGTCGAGAACATGGCCGTGCATGTCTGCTCGAATTGCGGTCACGCCGAGCACATCTTCGGCGCGGGCGGCGGCGAGCGCATGGCGAAGGAATACGGCGTCGAGGTGCTCGGCAGCCTGCCGCTCGACATCGGCATTCGCGAGCAGGCCGACTCGGGCCATCCGACCGTGGTGGCCGACCCCGCCGGCGCCGTGGCTGCGACTTACAAGGCGATTGCCCGCCGCATCGCGGTGCAGATCGCCGAGCGCGCGCGCGACATGAGCTCGAAGTTCCCGACCATCGTCGTGCAGAACACCTGAGCGCTTGAGCGGCGCTGGCGGCCCCGCCTGACCCGATGCCGCGCGGCGCCCCGGTGTCGCACCCCGTGCGCCTTGCTGCGCAAGGCTCGCGGCGGGCGACGCGGCGCTCACGCGGGGCACGCGCCTGGCCCGCTGCGCGGTATCATGTGGCCTTCAAGGGTCCGGATCGACGGTCGCAGGGGCGGCCGCGCGCGGACATGAGGATCGCATGGGTAAAGGAATCGACAGGGGCGAGAGCAGGCTGGCGGGCAACGCCGTCGTGCTGGCCGTGGCCGCGTGCATGCTGCTGGCCGGCTGCACGAGCTTCATGGGCCAGCAGGACAAGCGCGCGCTCGCGCAGGTCTTGCCTACCGTCGGCAACCAGGTGCGGGGCACGGTGTCGTTCGTCGAGCGCTCGGACGGCGTGCAGGTGAGCTACAACCTCGCCGGCCTGCCACCCGACAGCGACCATGCCATTCAGGTTCACGAGCGCGGCGACTGCAATGCCGCCGATGCGTCCAGCGCGGGCGCCGTTTTCGCGCCCGCGGCCGACCGCCTGAAGCCGGGCGCGCGCGTGGAGGGCGATCTCGGCAACATCCATGCGGATTCCAACGGCGTCGCCACCGGCTTCATCGTCGCGCCCGATGTCTCGCTCGACGGCGTGCGCTCGGTGCTGCAGCGCGCGGTGCTCGTGCATCACGACGCCATCGACCCCTATGCGTATCCGGCGCGCGGCACCGGCCCGGCGATGGCCTGCGGCGTGATCAAGGCGCAGTAATGCGCACGCGAGCCGCCTGTGTCGCGTGTACGTGAGACCGGCGCGAGCGCATTCGATGTGCTCTTCGCGTGCACTTCCAGGCACGCTGATCCACATCGCGTAAAATAGGCGCCTTTCGAAGGGGCCTGCCTTGTGGTGCATGCCTGGTGGACCAACCCGCTGGCCCTTTCCGGCCGTCTCCTTTTTCGTTCCCCGTTTTTTACTGGACCGTAGCGCAACATGGCAATCAAATCCGACAAATGGATCCGGCGCATGGCCGAAGAGCATCAGATGATCGAGCCGTTCGTGCGCGACCAGGTCCGCATGTCGGAAGACGGCCGCAAGATCGTGAGCTACGGCACCTCGAGCTACGGCTACGACATCCGCTGCGCCGACGAATTCAAGATCTTCACGAACATCAATTCGACCATCGTCGACCCGAAGAACTTCGACGAAAAGTCGTTCGTGGACTTCAAGGGCGACGTCTGCATCATCCCGCCCAATTCGTTCGCGCTCGCGCGCACGGTCGAGTATTTCCGCATTCCGCGCAAGGTCCTGACCGTGTGTCTGGGCAAGTCCACCTATGCGCGCTGCGGAATCATCGTGAACGTCACGCCGTTCGAGCCCGAGTGGGAGGGCTATGTGACGCTCGAATTCTCGAATACGACACCTTTGCCTGCCAAAATCTACGCGAACGAAGGCGTCGCGCAGGTGCTCTTCTTTGAGAGCGACGAGGTCTGCGAAGTGTCTTACGCGGATCGCGGCGGCAAATATCAAGGCCAGCACGGCGTCACACTGCCGAAGACCTGACGTTCGAGCGCACTAACCCACCGGACATACGACATACGGGGACCGCTGCGCATTACACGCAGCGGTCGTTTCTTTTGGAGAATTCGCCCATGAAGTTTCGTTTTCCCGTCGTCATCATTGACGAAGACTTTCGCTCCGAGAACATCTCGGGTTCCGGCATCCGGGCACTCGCCGAAGCCATCGAGAAAGAGGGCGCGGAAGTCCTCGGGCTGACGAGCTACGGCGACCTCACGTCGTTCGCGCAGCAGTCGAGCCGCGCGGCCTGCTTCATCCTCTCGATCGACGACGACGAACTGCTGCCCTACGTGGAAGGCGCGGACGGCGAAGCGCCCGAGCACGCGCCCGCGATCGTCGCGCTGCGCGCGTTCGTGGACGCGGTGCGCAAGCGCAACGCCGACATCCCCATCTTCCTGTACGGCGAAACGCGCACCTCGCGCCATCTGCCCAACGACATCCTGCGCGAGCTGCACGGCTTCATCCACATGTTCGAGGACACGCCCGAGTTCGTCGCGCGCCATGTGATTCGCGAGGCGCGCGTGTATCTGGACGCGCTCGCGCCGCCGTTCTTCAAGGAGCTCGTCAAGTACGCCGACGAAGGCTCGTACTCGTGGCACTGCCCCGGTCACTCGGGCGGCGTGGCGTTCCTGAAGAACCCGCTCGGCCAGATGTTCCACCAGTTCTTCGGCGAGAACATGCTGCGCGCCGACGTCTGCAACGCGGTCGAGGAACTCGGCCAGCTGCTCGATCACACGGGTCCCGTGGCGGCTTCCGAGCGCAACGCCGCGCGCATCTTCAGCGCCGACCACGTGTTCTTCGTGACCAACGGCACCTCCACGTCGAACAAGATCGTCTGGCACGCGACCGTCGCGCCCGGCGACATCGTGCTGGTCGACCGCAACTGCCACAAGTCGATCCTGCATTCGATCATGATGACGGGTGCGATCCCCGTGTTCCTCACGCCGACGCGCAACAACTTCGGCATCATCGGACCGATTCCGCGCGACGAGTTCAAGCCCGAGAACATTCGCAAGAAGATCGAGGCGAATCCGTTCGCGCGTGAAGCGCTCGCGAAGAATCCGAACGCGAAGCCGCGCATTCTCACGATCACGCAGAGCACCTATGACGGCGTGGTCTACAACGTCGAGATGATCAAGGACCTGCTCGGCGATATGCTCGACACGCTGCACTTCGACGAAGCCTGGCTGCCGCACGCCGAGTTCCACGAGTTCTACCAGGACATGCACGCCATTGGCGCGGGGCGTCCGCGCACCAAGGCGCTCGTGTTCGCGACGCACTCGACGCACAAGCTGCTCGCCGGCATCTCGCAGGCTTCGCAGATCGTCGTGCAGGACAGCGAGGACAGTGTGTTCGACCGTCACCGCTTCAATGAGGCGTATCTGATGCATACGTCCACGAGCCCCCAGTACGCGATCATCGCGTCGTGCGACGTGGCCGCGGCGATGATGGAAGCGCCGGGCGGCCCCGCGCTCGTCGAAGAGTCGATCGCCGAGGCGCTCGACTTCCGCCGCGCGATGCGCAAGGTGGACGCCGAGTACGGCGACGACTGGTTCTTCAAGGTCTGGGGCCCCGACGATCTGGCCGAGGAAGGCATCGGCTCGCGCGAAGACTGGATGCTGCGGCCGAACGACCGCTGGCACGGCTTCGGCGCGCTCGCCGAGGGCTTCAACATGCTCGACCCGATCAAGGCGACGATCGTCACGCCGGGGCTGGACGTGGAAGGCGACTTCGGCGAGACCGGCATTCCCGCGGCCATCGTCACGAAGTACCTGGCCGAGCACGGCATCATCGTGGAGAAGACGGGCCTCTACTCGTTCTTCATCATGTTCACGATTGGCATCACCAAAGGCCGCTGGAACTCGATGGTCACGGAGCTCCAGCAGTTCAAGGACGATTACGACAACAACCAGCCGCTCTGGCGCGTGCTGCCCGAGTTCGTCGCGCAGCATCCGATGTACGAGCGCGTGGGCCTGCGCGACCTGTGCCAGCAGATCCACAGCGTCTACCGCGCCAACGACATCGCGCGCCTCACGACCGAGATGTACCTCTCGGACATGGAGCCGGCGATGAAGCCGTCCGACGCGTTCGCGAAGCTCGCGCACCGCGAGATCGACCGCGTGCCCATCGACGAGCTCGAAGGCCGCGTCACGTCGATCCTGCTCACGCCTTACCCGCCGGGCATTCCGCTCTTGATTCCGGGCGAGCGCTTCAACAAGACGATCGTGAACTACCTGAAGTTCGCGCGCGAATTCAACGAGCGCTTCCCGGGCTTTCACACCGACATCCACGGACTCGTGGGCGAGACCATCAACGGCCGCATCGAGTATTTCGTGGATTGCGTGCGCGCCTGAGCGTGGGGTCGAGCGGCATGACGGTGCGGATTCTGCGTTCTTTCGTGACGGCGCTGGCGACGGCGGCGGCTCTCTGCATGGCGTTGGCGGCCGCTGCGCCGGCGGCGCATGCCGAGGTGGCGGCCGCCGACCCGATCGATGCGGGCATGCGCACGTGTCTCGCGCGCGCGGACCGCTCCTCGACCGCGGGCCAGATCCAGTGCATGGACGAGGCCCGCACCGCGTGGCGCAGCGCCTCCGAGGCGGCGCTCGCGCAACTGATCGCGAAGCTGCCGGCGGCGCAGCAAAAGCGCTGGCGCACGAGCCAGGAAAAGTGGGCGGCATGGCGCGATGCCGAGGACACGATGCTGGGCGCGGCCTTCGCGACGACGAGCGGCTCGACCTATCAGCTCTACGAAGCGGACATGCGTCTGCAGCCGGTGCGCGACCGCGCGCTTTCGCTGCGCGGCCAGGCCGCGGCGGTTTCGGGCGACGCGCCGCAGCGCGTGCGGCCTTGCAGCGCCGACGCGCACTGCGAGCACGTGAGCTACGACCTCAATCGCTACTACCGCAAGCTCTATGCGCGCATGCCCGTGCACTCGCGGCCCGTGCTCGTGCGCGCGCAAAGCGCGTGGCGCGCGTATCGCGACGCGACCACGCCGCTCATCGACGAGCATGCGCGTCTCGATCTGCTCGGGGCGCGGCTCGCGACGCTCAAGCGTTTGTCGGAGACGGTCAATAACCGGTGACGGGCCGCCGACGGGGCGGCGATGATTCGCGCGGCGGCATGATCGGAAAGCAGGCGCCCGGACACCGGGCGCCTGTTTCGTTTTCAGCCGGAGATCAGTCGTAGATGAACTGCTCGGGCGCGCGCTGGGGCAGCGTGGTGGGGTCGCCGAGCAGGTCGTGCAACGCGATCTCGATGCCCGCCGACAGCGTGTTGAGCGCGAGGTCGTTGTCTTCGGTGCCGAACGGGTCTTCGAGCTGCGAGGCGATCGCTTCGTGCGCCATGAACGCATAGGCCACGAACACCGCGAAGATCGGCGTGAGCGCGCCGATGCTGTCGACGAGCCCGAACGGCAGCAGCGCGCAGAAGAAGTAGACGGTGCGATGAATCATCACCGTATAGGCGAACGGCAGCGGCGTGGAGACGATGCGCTCGCAGCCGCCGATCACATCGGACAGGCCGTTGAAATTGCGCTCGAAGGCGAGCACCGCGTAACTGTCGACGCGGCCCGCGCGCGCTTCGCTGCGCAGCCATTCGGAGGCGCACAGCAACAGCGTGGCGGGGCGATAGCGCGAGGCCATCGCGCGCTCCACCACCTCGCGCGGCAGGCGCGCTTCGAGATCCGCGCGCGGGTCGGTGCGGCGCAGCTGGTGGCGCAGCGCGTGCGGCAGCGTGCAGAGCAGTTCGGCGAACGGGCGCACGTGCGCGCGCGGGTCGTCGCTTTGCACGAGCGTGAGCGACTCGCGCACGAGCGAGCGCGTCTCGTTGAGCATTTGCCCCCAGAGCTTGCGGCCTTCCCAGTAGCGGTCGTAGCTCGCGCTGTTGCGAAAGCCGAGGAACACCGCGAGCGCGATGCCGATCAGCGAGAACGGCACCGTGCTCAGGTTGACCGTGAGCTTGAGGATGTGATCGTGGGCGGCGACGGCCACGATTGAGATCGCCAGCACGAGCATGAGGCGCGGCAGGAGCTGCGGCAGCACGGAGCCGCGCCACGCGAGCAGCATGCGGAACCAGTGGAGGTGAGGGCGGACGATCATCGGCGTGGGGGAATCGGGGCTGGGTGGGCGAAACCGGGGCGGTCGGGGCGGGACCGAACGCGCCAGGCGGCCAGGCAAAACGGGCGCGCGACGGTGTCCGTCGCGCGCCCGCCTTATGGTTGCTTCACGATGGCTCGGGACGAGCCCGCCGCGCTTATTTGAGCGCCGCGCGCGCCGCCGCGATGGCCGCGCGAACCTGCTCCGGCGCGGTGCCGCCCGCATGGTTGCGCGCCGACACCGAGCCTTCGAGCGTCAGCACTTCGAACACGTCCTCGGCCAGCAGCTGCGAGACCGCCGGCAGCTCGCGGCGCATCTCGTCGAGCGTGAGATCGGCGAGATCGCAGTTGCGGTCCACGCAGATGCGCACCGCGTGCGCGACCGCTTCGTGCGCGTCGCGGAACGGCAGACCCTTCTTCACGAGGTAGTCGGCGAGGTCGGTGGCCGTCGAGAAGCCTTGCAGCGCGGCCGCGCGCATCGCCTGCTCCTTGACCGTGATACCCGCGACCATCTCCGCGAAGATGCGCAGCGTGTCGGCGACCGTATCGACGGTGTCGAACAGCGGCTCCTTGTCTTCCTGGTTGTCCTTGTTGTACGCGAGCGGCTGGCCCTTCATCAGCGTGAGGAGCGCCATCAGATGGCCGTTTACGCGGCCGGTCTTGCCGCGCGCGAGCTCGGGCACGTCCGGGTTCTTCTTCTGCGGCATGATCGACGAGCCCGTGCAGAAGCGGTCGGCGATGTCGATGAAGCCCACGCGAGGGCTCATCCACAGCACGAGTTCTTCCGAGAAGCGCGAGACGTGCGTCATCACGAGCGCCGCGGCGGCCGTGAATTCGATTGCGAAGTCGCGGTCGGAGACGGCGTCGAGCGAGTTCGTGCAGATGCCGTCGAAGCCCAGCGTCTTCGCTACGGCGAAGCGGTCGATCGGGTAGCTCGTGCCCGCGAGCGCCGCCGCGCCGAGCGGCAGGCGGTTCACACGCTTGCGGCAGTCGGCCATGCGCTCGGCGTCGCGCGTAAACATCTCCACGTAGGCGAGCAGGTGATGGCCGAAGGTGACCGGCTGCGCCACCTGCAGGTGCGTGAAGCCGGGCATGATCGTGCCCGCGTGTTGCCCGGCGAGGTCGAGCAGCGCGCCGCGCAGGTCGCCGATCAGACCGCCGATGCGGTCGATCTCGCCGCGCAGCCACAGGCGGATGTCGGTGGCGACCTGGTCGTTGCGCGAGCGGCCCGTGTGCAGGCGCTTGCCCGCGTCGCCGATCAGCGCGGTCAGGCGCGCCTCGATGTTCAGGTGGACGTCTTCGAGATCGAGCTTCCACTCGAATTCGCCGCGCTCGATCTCGCCCTTGATTTGCGCCATGCCACCCTGGATGGCGGCGAGGTCGTCGGCGGAGATGATCTTCTGTGCGGCCAGCATCGACGCGTGCGCGAGCGAGCCCTCGATATCGACGAGCGCGAGGCGCTTGTCGAAGAAGACCGACGACGTATAGCGTTTGACCAGCTCCGACATGGGCTCGGAGAAGCGAGCCGACCAGGCTTCGCCTTTTTTGTGCAGTTGGGACGTCATGGTGATGGGCGTGAACGAGCGTGAAAGGGCGTAAACAAGCGGGCCGCGCGGCCTCGCGGGGACACGGCGCACGGCGGGAAAGAAGCCGATTTTACCATCGGCGGGGTGGGCCGCCGGGCGCCGCGGCGCTCAGAGCCGCACCAGCACGACGAGCTTGAGGTCTTCGCGGTGCGCGGGCTTGAGCGTGATCTGGTCGTAGGCGACGCGGCCGTGGCGCGGATGATGGAATTCGCGCCGCCCGCCTTCGCGCTCGAACACGTCCTGCGAGGCCCAGAAGCGCGCGAACTCGTCGCTCGCGGCCAGCAGCGAGTCGATCAGCGCGCGCGTGGGCGCGTCGTTCAGGTGCCGGATCGAGTCGGCGCGGAATTCGGCGGCGAGGCGCCGCGCGCGCGTCTCCCAGTCGACGATCAGCTCGCGTCCGAGCGGCTCCGTGAAGGTGAAGCGCAGCAGGTTGCGGTCGTGCTCCGCGTCGAGCCAGCCTGTGAACAGATCCGCGGCATGGGCGTTCCAGGCGAGCGCGGTCCACTGGCGGTCGAGCACGTAGGCGGGGGCATCCACGAGCTGCACGGTTTGCAGCAGCGTGGCGGGCGCGTCCGCGGCGCTGGCCGGATCGGGCTCAGCGGGATCGCGCTGGGCAGCGAGCTCGAACAGGTAGGCGCGCTCGGCGCGCGAGAGGCGCAGCGCGACGGCGATGCGCGCGAGCGCGTCCGCCGAGGCCGAGACGGGCCGGCCCTGCTCGATCCACGTGTACCAGGTGGGGCTCACGCCGCAAAGCTGCGCGACTTCCTCGCGGCGCAGGCCCGGCGTGCGGCGGCGCGGGCCGGGCGCGAGCCCGACTTCCTGCGGCGAGAGCCGCTCGCGATGGGCGCGGACGAAGTCGCCGAGCGCGCGCGCGGGCGTCGCTTCGAGCGTTTTGGCGGTGCCGGGGAAGGTGCCCGGCGAATCGGCGGCAGGGGTGTCGAGGCTCATGGGGCGTGGGGCGGGTGCTGGCGATACCAGAATAATTGCTTAACTTGTACTGGTACAGAACGGCCTCTATTGTAACGGCTGACGTAACGGCTGACGCGGCGCCCGCGCCCCACGAAGAAAGCCGCAGCAAGCAGCGGCCCCCCACACCAGTACCCACAAGGAGCATGCGATGAAGCATCACGATCAGGTCGCCGACGCGTTCGGCTCGACCGCCGCCGCCTACCTCACGAGCCAGGTCCACGCGAGCGGCGCGGATCTCGAGAATCTCGCCGCGACGTTCGCGGCCACCTGCGGCAACGCCACGGTGCTGGACATGGGCTGCGGCGCGGGGCATGCGAGCTTCGCGGTGGCGCCGCACGTACGCGAAGTCGTGGCCTACGACATCGCCCCGCAGATGCTCGCCACGGTCGAAGCCGCCGCGAAAGAGCGGGGCCTCGCGACCATCCGCACCCAGCAGGGCGCCGCCGAGACGCTGCCGTTCGCCGACGCCAGCTTCAACTGGGTGATCAGCCGCATGAGCGCGCACCACTGGCGCGACGTGCCGCGCGCGCTCGCCGAGGTGCATCGCGTGCTCAAGCCGGGCGGGCGGCTCAAGTTCATCGACATCGCCGGCGTCGACGACCCGCTTTACGACACGCACATCCAGGCGATCGAGTTGCTGCGCGACGCCTCGCATATCCGCGACTATCGCGCCGACGAATGGCTCGCGATGCTCGACCGCGCGGGCTTCGACGCGCAGGTGACGGAGCGCTGGCGCATCGCGCTCGACTTCGACACCTGGGTCGCGCGCATGCGTACGCCGCCCGAGCGCGTGACGGCTATTCGCTCGATGTGGGAGCGCGCGCCCGACGAGGTGCACCAATACTTCGATGTCCAAAGCGATGGCTCTTTCAAGCTCGATGCGCTGATGATCGAGGCGACGCGGCGCGACTAAGAGGCAGGCGGGGCGCTCCGGTCGAGCTGTTCGGGTTGGCTTGAACCCGTGCGTCGCGACAGAGGGAGCCGTATTGACGGTCACACTTTGTTCAGAGTCTGGAGATTGTCATTAGACAAGTGGGAGGCGATAACGATTCGCTAGAATTAGCGAGTTCCGTTTCCTGCGCAACGACGCCATGGCAACTCCCTACGCGACTGAGCGCGGCATACCGAGCGTTCCCACTTGTGCCCGAGGTAACGTATCGCTTCGGTTTGATGGGCGCTTTCTAACGGTGATCGGTGCCGGGGGGCGCGGCTATGCCGCTGTGTCCGGCCGTCCCTTGGACGACGGCGGCTTTGATTACATTACTCTACCGCCCGACAACGCGAAGGCCGCGTTGGGCCAATTCCGCCTGGACAGTATTGGGTACAGCCCTCGCAGATGTGGACCAATCACTGGTACAACATTGCGCCACGCGCAGCCTGGGGGGGATCATCGGCTCACGATTCACGTTTTTCCGGGCACGCAGACTTTTGGACGTGGCGGATTTTTCATCCATGGCGGTACACACGCCGGTAGTGCTGGCTGCATCAATCTGCGCGGTCAGATGGAAAGCTTCGCAGCAGACCTGAAGGCGGCAACCGGCAACTCCGACTGCTATGTTCCCTTGACGGTCCGCTACCCATGAACCGTTCGATTCGAATCCTGCTTCTGGCGACCATGATTGCGCTGGTGACGTTGGTCGCGGCGTTCAACTGGATCAACCTGAATGAAGCGTATGGCAGCGGGCCGCCGTACTACAGCCGCACCACCAACATGGACAAGTGGACCAACCCGTTACCGGTGCTCGCTGCCGTCGATGTCTTCGCGGTGTTGGTCGTCGCGTTGCTGGCGCTGTGGATTCGGCGTGCACGCCGCAACTGAGTTGTCGTGATGCCGGACGGGGCATGTTGGGCGATGTCCGATGAACACCCACCTCTCGCCACGCAATAAAAAACGGCGTCGTGCCCTCGCGGGCACGACGCCGTTTATGCATGAGCGCAAACGCTCAAGCGAGCCGCTTCATCAACCCGTATTGCGCAGCCCCGCCGCAATCCCGTTGATCGTCAGATGAATGCCGCGCCGCACGCGCGGGCTCGGGTCGCCGGCGCGATAGCGCTTGATCAGTTCGACCTGCAAGTGATTGAGCGGATCGAGATACGGGAAGCGGTTCTTGATCGAGCGCGCGAGCAGCGGGTTGTCGGCGAGACGCCCGCTCGTGCCCGTGATCTCGTCGAGCACCTTGGTCGTGCGCTCCCACTCGGCAACGATGCGGTCGAACACGTGCTTGCGCAGCTTCTTGTCGGCCACGAGCTGCGCATAGCGCGACGCCACCGCGAGGTCGGTTTTCGCGAGCGTCATGTCCATGTTCGAGAGCAGGTTCGAGAAGAACGGCCAGGTCTTGTACATCTTCTTGAAGAGCGCGAGACGGCGCGTGCGCTCGGCGTCGTTGCCCGCTTCGTCGAGATACGCGGCCACGGCGCTGCCAAAGCCGTACCAGCCCGTGAGCAGCAGACGGCACTGGCCCCACGAGAAGCCCCAGGGAATTGCGCGCAGGTCGTCGATCTTGCGGTTCTTCGGGTCCTGGAGCTTGCGCGAGGCGGGCCGGCTGCCGATATTGAGCTCGGCGATCTCGGTGATCGGCGTCGAGGCGAAGAAGTAGTCGGTGAAGCCCGGCGTCTCGTAGACGAGCGAGCGGTAGGCCGCCATTGCCGCGTCGGAGAGCGTTTGCATCGTCTCTTCGAACATGGGGAGCTGGTCGGGCGAGTTGCCCGCGGCTTTGCCCATCGGCAGCAGCGTGGCTTCGAGCGTGGCGGCGATCACCGTTTCCAGGTTGCGGCGGCCGATCTCCGGATTGCCGAACTTCGAGGCGATGACTTCGCCCTGCTCGGTGAGGCGGATCTGGCCTTCGACCGTGCCCGGCGGCTGCGAGAGGATCGCGTTGTAGGTCGGGCCGCCCCCGCGTCCCACCGTGCCGCCGCGGCCATGGAACAGGCGCAGCGTGATGCCGCGCTCGCGATAGAGCGAGACGAGCGAGAGCTCTGCGCGGTAGAGCTCCCAGTTCGAGGTGAGGAAGCCGCCGTCCTTGTTGCTGTCCGAGTAGCCGAGCATGATTTCCTGCTCGTTGCCCTGATGCTCGACCATGCCGTCGATGCCCGGCAGCGCGAGCAGGTCGCGCATGATGTGCGTGGCGTTGCGCAAGTCGGGGATCGTCTCGAACAGCGGGATCACCATCAGCGCGGCTTTCGCGGGATCGTCCGCGTGGCCGAG
Source organism: Paraburkholderia sp. J63 (assembly GCF_905220245.1). Lineage (NCBI taxonomy): Bacteria > Pseudomonadati > Pseudomonadota > Betaproteobacteria > Burkholderiales > Burkholderiaceae > Paraburkholderia > Paraburkholderia sp. J63. Next base: position 135,156 of record NZ_CAJMZF010000014.1, read on the forward strand.
GCGCCCGCTCATGAGGCCGGTTTCCTTCTGCAGCAGCATCACTTCGAGCAGGTCGGAAACGGTTTCGGTGTGCGAGATGATGTAGTTGCGCACCGCGCGCGCGCCGAACTTCTCGCGCGTCACGCGCGTCATCTCCAGCACGCCGAGCTCGCTCTTCACGAGGTCCGAATAGTCGAGGTAAGGCGAGCGCAGCGGACGCGCGTCGGCGAGCTGCGCGCGCAGCACGGTCTGCTTCTCTTCCTCGCCGAGCGCGGCGTAGTCGGCCACGACGCCGGCGCGCGCGAGCAGCTCGGCGATCACGGCTTCGTGGATGTCCGAGCTCTGGCGCAGGTCGATCGACGCGAGATGGAAGCCGAACACGTCGACGGCGCGCATGAGCGGCGCGAGACGCGTGGTCGCGAGCGAGGCGCCGTGATGCTCGGCGAGCGAATCCATCAGGATGTGCAGGTCGCGCGAGAACTCGTTCGCATCGGCGTAAGGCTGCGCGCGCACGGGCGCGGCGTTGCGGCCCGCGCTGCGCACCGCGACCACGCCTTCGCCCAGACGCACGCGCGCGCTGGCCGCAAGACGCGTATAGACGCCGATCAGCGCGCGGCGGTACGGCTCGTCCACGCGGTGCGGCGACTGGTCGGGCGAGGCTTCGGCGAGCGCCTTCAGTGCTTCGCTCGCGCCCGCGAGCAGGTTCGACACCGAGAGCTCCGCACCGAGCTTGTGCACTTCGTCCAGATAGTGCTGGAGGATCACCTGCGCCTGGCGCTCGCTCGCTTCTTCGAGCGTGGCCGCGGTGACGTTCGGATTGCCGTCGCGGTCGCCGCCGATCCAGCTGCCCATCTGGAAGAACGCGGGCAGGCGCGCGGAAAGGCCGTGCTCTTTGAGCGACGTCTCAATCTCGCCGTACAGCGCCGGGATCTCGGTGAGGAAGGTCGTGTGGTAGTACGAAAGCGCGTTTTCGATTTCGTCGCCCACGGTCAGGCGCGAGTCGCGCAGCATGCGCGTCTGCCAGAGCGAGGTCACGCGCGCGCGCAGCATCGCTTCGTTCTGCTCGCGTTCGCGATGCGTAAGCGGCTGTTCGCGTTGGGCGAGCAGGCGCGCGACGTCATGCTGCGAATCGAGCGTGCTCTTGCGCTGCACCTCCGTGGGGTGCGCGGTGAGCACGGGCACGATCAGCGCGTCGTTGAAGAACTGCTGGAGCACGGGCGTCGCGGCCGCGCCCGCTTGCTGGAGCCGCTCGAGCGAATGCGCGATGGTGCCCGCGCGCGGCGCCGAGCCCGCGAGGTCGTGGATGCGGCGGCGGCGGTTGCGATGGCGGTCCTCGGCGATGTTCGCGAGATGCGAGAAATAGCTGAACGCGCGCACGACGCTCACGGTCTGCTCGGGCGAGAGCGCGCGCAACTGCTTCTCGAGCGCGAGCGCGGCGGCGTTGTCGTCCTCGCGGCGAAAACGCACGGCCGTCTGGCGGATCGTCTCCACCACGTCGAACACGGCGTCGCCTTCCTGCTCGCGCAGCACGTCGCCGAGCAGCCGGCCGAGGTAGCGGATGTCCTCGAACAGCGGCTGGTCCTTGTCGTCGCGCGCGCGGGCGTTGCGTGCGGCCGCCGCGGGCTTCGCGGCGGCTTGCGGGGCGCCGGCAGGTTTCGCGGCTTTAGCGGCTTTCGGGGTTTTGGCGACCTGGGTGGGGGCTTTCGTGGCTTTAATGGCCTTCGTGGTCTTCGTCGCGTCTGCCGTTTTCGTGGCCTTCGTCGGTTGGGGCGAGGCTTTCACGGCTGTCGTCGCGCGGGCTTTTTTGGCCGGCGACGGAGCGGCCGTTTCGGCGGCCGTGGAAGAGGCGGATTGCGATGCGTTGTTGCGGCGCGCGGCGCGCGCCGATCCGGAAGACTTCACGATGTTTTCCTCAGGACTAGCCAGGCAATCATCTTGCATGGGGCCGGAGTCAGGCGCCTGAGCACCCGCGCTGGCCGACAGAAGATGGACAAGTTGATCGGGAACTGCCAACTGCTTGGCCGCGGCGCAGGCCACGGTCGGGGGTACAACGGGTGCTGCCTGGAACGGATGAAGCTGCCATCCTGCGCGTGCCGCACATTATGAGACAGCGCGCGGACAGATCGGAGAGGGCCGGTTTTGCCGGGGGAACGTTGAGGGACGCTGGGGACTGGATACCGCGTACGCGGCGATGCGCCGATCCGGGTCTCTTCCTTGCCACCGCACGCGCTCGTCAGAGGGCTTCGTGGGCCCCTTCGGCGCCCGAGGGGCAAGCCGAAAAAGGGGCGCGTGCTAACATTGCCTGTTATCCGATTCTGTTTTTCGAACCCGTCATTCGATGTGCTTGCCATGAATTCCGAGACGTTATCCGCGCCCATGTCAGCCAACCCGCGCACCCTTGTGATCGCTTCGCGGGAGAGCCGCCTCGCGATGTGGCAGGCCGAGCATGTGCAAGCTGCGCTGCACAAATTATATCCATCCTGCGACGTGAAAATCGTCGGAATGACGACGCGCGGCGATCAAATTCTCGACCGGACGCTTTCGAAAGTCGGTGGTAAGGGTCTGTTCGTCAAGGAACTGGAGCAGGCGCTGGCCGAGGGCCGCGCCGATCTGGCCGTGCATTCGCTCAAGGACGTGCCCATGGAACTGCCCGAGGGCTTCGCGCTCACGGCCATCATGGAGCGCGAGGACCCGCGCGACGCCTTCGTCTCCAACGACTACGACTCGCTCGCGGCGCTGCCGCCGGGCAGCGTGGTGGGCACCTCCAGCCTGCGCCGCGAGTCGATGATCCGCGCGCGCTATCCGCATCTCGACGTGAAGCCGCTGCGCGGCAACCTCGACACGCGCCTTGGCAAGCTCGATCGCGGCGACTATGCGGCCATCATTCTCGCGGCGGCGGGGCTCAAGCGCCTCGGCCTCGGTGCGCGCATCCGCGCACTGCTGGAGCCCGCGGACAGCCTGCCCGCGGCGGGGCAGGGTGCGCTCGGGATCGAGATCCGCGCCGACCGCGCCGAGCTGGCCGCCTGGCTCGCGCCGCTGCACGACGACGCCACTGCGAAGGCCGTGGAGGCCGAGCGCATGGTCTCGCGCGCGCTGGGCGGCAGTTGCTCGGTGCCGCTCGCGGCTTACGCGCAGTGGCACGATGGCCGGCTCGCGCTGCGCGGCACCATCGCCACGCCCGACGCGAGCCGCGTGCTCGCCGCCGAGGGCGACGCCGCGCCGGCCACGGTCGAAGACGCCGTCGCGCTGGGCCGCCAGGTCGCCGATGCCCTGATCGCCCAGGGCGCGCTCGACATCGTGCGCGCGCTTTCTGAGACAAGCGCCGACGAGACGCGCGCGCCGAATGCGCCGCCGGCCGGCAAGCACGGCGCGGGTGGTGCCGATGGTGCCGATGATGTGGCTGGTTCGGGCGCCTCCGCGCCGGACGACGCGGGCAAGCGATGACGGCCCCCTGGCAGCCGCGCCGCGGCGGCATCCACGCTCCCGCGCAGCCCGACGAATGGGGCGGCCCCGCCGATCCCGGCAGGGGGGCGGGCGGCTCGCCAGCAGGCCGCGCCGCCCCGGGTTCTGCTTCCAGTCATAGTTCGCGCCTGTCCGGGCCGTTCACCGTCGTCATTACCCGTCCGGCCGGTCAGTCGCAGGCGCTCACCGCGCAACTCGAGACGCACGGTCTGCGCACCTTCGAATTCCCGCTCATTACGATCGAACCTGTGCGCGACGACGCGCCGTTGCGCGAAGCGCTCGGCGCGCTCGACCGCTACGCGCTCGTGGTGTTCGTCTCGCCCAACGCCGTCGACCGCGCGTTCGCCTGCTACAGCGCGATCTCGTCGATCTGGCCGCATGCGCTGCCCGTCGCCGTGGTGGGCCCCGCGAGCGTAGCCGCGCTCGCGCGCCACGGCGTCGCGGCGCCCGCGCATCGCGTGATCAGCCCGGCGGGCGCCGCCGACGAAGAGCCCGCGCGCTTCGACTCCGAATCGCTCTACACCGCGCTCGAAAAAACGCTGGGCGAGGACGCCTTCGCGGACAAGCGCGTGCTGATCGTGCGTGGCGACGGCGGCCGCGAATGGCTCGCCGACCGCCTGCGCGAAGCGGGCGCCGAGGTCGAGGCCGTATCGGCCTATCGGCGCGTCGTGCCCGAGCCGCCCATCGGCGCCTGGGAGACCGTGCACGCGCTGCTCGAAGGCGCGCCGCACGCATGGCTCGTGACCAGCTCCGAAGGCGTGCGCAATCTCGACGAGCTCGCGCGCGAGCACCTCACGGCGGGCGAGATCGTCGAGCTGCGCCACGCGCCGCTCGTCGCGCCCCATGCGCGGATCGGCGAGACGGCGCGCGGATTGGGTTTTGATAGGATTACGGTGTCCGGCGCGGGCGACGAGCGCATTGTCCAGACGCTGCTGGGCCTCGCGTCATCTTTGTCATCGCTTTCGTCGTCCCATTCGTTGTCTCCGGCGGCATCCGCGGATTCGTCCGTTGCTCATTCGGCTGCGCCTCCTCGCGGGGCACAGGCAGCTCAACCGGTTCAGAACACCCCGGCCTCGCCGCCGGCACAATCACGCATGACTGATTCGAACGATTCCAGCCAGCTTCCCAATCGCGGCGCCGCGTCTCAAGGGAGCGCCGCCAGCCAGAGCGCCCAGCCGGCCGCCTCGAATGCGCGCCCGGCGTCGGGCGCTTCCTCCTATTCATCCGCGTCTCCCACGTCCTGGACGCAGCCCGCGAATGCGCGGCGCGGCGGCGCGGGCACGGCGATCCTCTGGCTCGTCGTGGTGCTCGTCGCGGCGGGCGCGGGGGCAGGCGGCTACGTGCTCAACCGCAAGCTCGACCGCGTGGACGCGGCGCTCGTGCAGCGCCAGCAGGCCGCCGACCAGCAAAGCGCCGCGCTGCGCGCGCGCGCCGATGAGGCCGTGGCGAGCGCGCAGCAGATCGACAAGCAGATGTCGCTGCTCGAAGGCAAGATCGCCGACGCGCAGACCTCGCAGCAGGCGCTCGCGCAGCAATACGCCGATCTTGCGAAGAACCGCGACGACTGGACCCTCGCCGAAGTCGGCCAGATGCTTTCGAGCGCGAGCGAGCAGCTTCAGCTCACCGGCAACACGCAGCTCGCCCTCTTCGCGCTGCAAAGCGCGGATACGCGTCTGGCCGCCTCGGACAGCCCGCAGGCGCTCGCCGTGCGCAAGGCCATCGCGCAGGACACCGACAAGCTCAAGGCCGCGCCGTCCACGGACCTCGCGGGTCTCGCGATCAAGCTCGATACCGCGCTCGCCGCCGTCGACACGCTGCCGCTCGCGGGCGAGGCGATCGTCGCGCATACGAAGCCCGAAGCCGCCGAGCCCGTGGACGCCGCCAAGATGGCCGCCGCCACCGGCGAGCCGCGCTGGCGCGCCTGGCTCGACACCTTCGTCTCCGGTGTCGGCAAGCAGATCACGAGCCTCGTGCAGGTGCGCCGCATCGACAACGCCGACGCCATGCTCGTCTCGCCCGACCAGGGCTACTTCGTGCGTGAGAACCTGAAGCTGCGCATCCTGTCGGCGCGCCTCTCGCTGCTCTCGCGCAACGAGCCCACGCTCAAGTCCGACCTCGCCGCCGCCGACACCGCGCTCGCGCGCTACTTCGACAGCGCGTCGAAGCAAACGCAGAACGTGCGCGACCTGCTCAAGCAGGTGGACGCGGGCTCGGGCGCGGTCACGCTGCCCACGCTCGATACGAGCCTGAAGGCGCTCCAGCAATACCAGAGCCGGGGGTAAGACATGGCGATCCGTGGACTTATCTGGCTGGCGATCCTCTTCGCGGTCGCCGTCGCGCTTGCCACCGTGGGCCGTTTCGACGCGGGGCAGGTGCTGCTCGTCTACCCGCCGTATCGCGTGGACGTCTCGCTGAACCTGTTCGTGGTCGGCATCGTGGTGGCGTTCCTGCTGCTCTACGCGATCCTGCGCTTCGCGCGCAACCTCGTGACGATGCCGCGCCGCGTCGCCGCCTACCGCGCGCGCATGCGCACGGAAAAGGCGAACTCGGCGCTGCGCGACGCCGTGGGCAATCTCTACGCGGGCCGTTTCTCGCGCGCTGAAAAGGCCGCACGCGACTCGCTCGTCGACGAGAAGAACAAGGGTGCCGCGGGCCTGATCGCCGCGAACGCCGCGCATCGTCTGCACGAGTACGCGCGCCGCGACGACTGGCTCACCCAGGTGGACGACCCCGACCTCCAGGAAGCGCGCCTCATGGCCACCGCCGACATGCGCGCCGATGGCCGCGACGCGGACGGGGCGCTCGCCGCGCTCACCGAAATGCGCTCGCAGGGCGGCCGCCGCATCCACGCGCAGCAGATCGCGCTGCGCGCGCAGCAGCAGCTCAAGAACTGGAGCGAAGTGCTCAAGCTCGTGAAGACGCTGGAAAAGCGCGAGGCGCTCCATCCGGCCGTGGCGGTGCGCCTGCGCCAGCTCGCGGCCGAGAACCTGCTGCGCGACCGCCGTCACAACGCGGACGCCTTGCTCGAACTCTGGCACGCGCTCACGCCCATCGAGCGTCATTCGCCGCGTCTCGCCGATTGCGCCGCCGAGCTGCTGATCGCACTCGACCGCCCGAACGAGGCGCGCAAGATCGTCGAGGAAGCGCTCGCGCAGAACTGGGACGCGCGCCTGCTGCGCCGCTATCCGGACACCGCGGGCAACGACGCGCTGCCGCTCATCCAGAAGGCCGAGGCATGGCGCAAGGACCGTCCCGAAGACGGCGACCTGCTGTTCGCACTGGGCCGCCTGTGCCTGAAGCAGCAGCTCTGGGGCAAGGCGCAGTCGTTCCTCGAAGCGGCGCTCAAGTCCGCCGACGCGAGCGAGAACGAGCCGCTCAAGATTCGCTCGCATCGCGCGCTCGCGCGCCTGCACGAGCAGCTCGGCGACAGCGAGAAGGCCGCCACGCACTATCGCGAGAGCGCGCTGGCGATGAATGTCGTTTGAGGCGCATCGCCAGCTTCAACGCACAACGGCCGCTTTCGAGCGGCCGTTTGCTTTTCAGCGTGCGAAAACGCTAGCGGTTCACCAGCGCCTTCGGCGCGCACAGCGCGAGCAACCCGCCGAGGATCATGAACGCCGCGAGCATGTACATGCCCGAATCGTTGGCGGCCGTGACCTGCTTGAGCCAGCCCACCGCGTAGGGGCTCAGGAAGCCCGCGAGATTGCCGATCGAGTTGATGAGCGCGATGCCCGCCGCCGCGCCCGTGCCCGCGAGCCACGCCGTGGGCAGGCTCCAGAACAGCGGCAGCGTGGTGAGAATGCCGATGGTGGCGATCGTGAGCGCCGTCATCGCGAGCGTGGTGTCGTGCGCCCACGTGACCGAGAGCACGAGGCCGAGCGCGCCGATCGCGGCCGGAACCGCGATGTGCCAGCGGCGCTCGCGCATGCGGTCGGCGCTCTTCGCAACGAGCACCATGCCGACCACGGCGGCCGCGAACGGAATCGCCGCAAGCAGGCCGATCGTGAGCGCGTCCTTCACGCCCGTCGCCTTGATGATGGTGGGCAGCCAGAAGCTCACGCCGTAGAGGCCCATCACGAACGAGAAGTAGGTGAAGCTCATCACGAGCACGCGTGGGCTCGTGAGCACGCGGGCGAGCGGGAGATCTTCCTTGGTGGCGTCCTCGGCGGCGATGTTGCGCTCGAGCAGCGCGCGCTCTTCTTCGGTGAGCCACTTGGCCTTGCCGATGCGGTCGTCGAGCACGAAGAACACCAGCACGCCGACGATCACCGAAGGCAGCCCTTCGAGCAGGAACAGCCACTGCCAGCCCTGCCAGCCGTTCGCGCCGTCGAAGGACTTGAGGATCCAGCCCGAGATCGGTCCGCCGATCACGCCCGAGAGCGCGATGGCCGTCATGAACCAGGTGGTCATGCGTCCGCGCCGGTGCGCCGGATACCAGTAGGTGAGGTAGAGGATGATGCCGGGGAAGAAGCCCGCCTCGCACAGGCCGAGCAGAAAGCGCATCACGTAGAACATGGTGGGCGTGGTCACGAACATCGTCAGGATCGAGACGAGGCCCCACGTGACCATGATGCGCGCGATCCACACGCGCGCGCCCACGCGATGCAGGATCACATTGCTTGGCACTTCGAACAAAAAATAGCCGATGAAGAAAATGCCCGCGCCGAAGCCGTAGACGGCATCCGAGAGATTGAGCGCCGTGCTCATTTGCAGCTTGGCGAAGCCCACGTTGACGCGGTCCAGATACGCGACCACGTAGCAGAGCATCAGAAGCGGGATGAGGCGCCACGCGACCTTGCGATAGGTGGCTTCTTCGAAGGCGGAGGGCGGAGCGCCCGCGCCCGCATGCGGCAGGTGATTTGCTGGACTGGCCATGGTGTCTCCATAGATCGTCGTGCTTGTAGTATTTCCGCCCGGTTATGGCGGGTATCTGACTCTAAAGCACGACCATTCTATACGGGCCGCCGCGCCGCGGTGGCCCGTGAAAGTCGGGGAAAACACTGATCAGTCAATCACTTAGGGCGGGCTCGAGAGACACCCGGGCACGCGCCGGGAGAGGCTCAATAAGCTGACTATACGCAGCGCCCGCCGTCCACTTCGATGCAGGTGCCGGTGATGAACGCGGCTTCGTCGGAGGCCAGATAGAGGCACGCGTTGGCCACGTCCTGCGGCGTGGAAAAACGGCCGAGCGGGATGCCCGCGATGAAGCGCTGGCGGTTCTCGGGGGTGTCGGGCACGCCCATGAATTCGGCGGTCAGGCCCGTGTCGCCGATCACGGGGTTCACGCAGTTCACGCGGATCTGGTCGGGGCCGAGCTCGGCGGCGAGCGCCTTGCTCGCGACGATCATCGCGCCCTTGCTGCCGTTGTACCAGACGAGCCCCGGGCGCGGCCGGATGCCCGCGGTCGAGGCGATGTTGACGAACGCGCCGCCGCCGTGCTCGCGAAAATGCGGCACGAAGGCCCGCACGCTCCAGTAGAGGCCCTTCACGTTGACGGCGTAGACGCGGTCGAACTCGGCTTCGCTGACTTCGAGCACGGGCTTGTTGCGATGCGTGGTGCCCGCGTTGTTGACGACGATCTGCACGCTGCCGAAATCCTCGACGGCGGCTTCGCGCAGCGCGTGCCAGTCGGCCTCGCGGGTGATGTCGCCTTGCACCGCGATGGCCTTGCCGCCCGCGAGCGCGATCTCGCTCGCCACGCGCTGCGCCGCGTCGCCGTTCAGGTCGTTGACGACGACGTTCGCGCCTTCGCGCGCATAGGTCTTCGCGATGCCTTCGCCGAAGCCCGAGCCGGCGCCCGTTACGACGGCCGTTTTGCCTTTGAGTCGCATGGTGTCTCCGTGTGTCCGTGTAGTTGCGTATCGATCGACAAGGGTAGCCGCGCTAGCCGTGCCGCAGCGCGATGGTTTTGAGCACCGTGAAGCCGTAGAGCGCCTCGAAGCCTTTCTCGCGTCCATAACCGGATAGCCGCGTGCCGCCGAACGGCAGCTCGACGCCGCCGCCCGCGCCATAGTTGTTCACGAACACCTGCCCCGCGCGCACGCGCCGCGCCATGCGCATCTGGCGCGCGCCGTCGCGCGTCCACACGCCCGCCACGAGCCCGTAGGGCGTGCCGTTGGCGAGCGCGACGGCGGCGTTTTCGTCGTCGAAGGGCATGGCCGCGAGCACGGGGCCGAACACCTCCTCCTGCGCGAGCCGGCTCTGGGGCGGCACGTCGCGCAGGAGTGCCGGGGCTTCGTAGAAGCCGCCCGCGGGCGCATCGGCGTCGAGCTTGCCGCGCGCCGCGGTGGCGATGCTCTCGCGCTGCGCTTCGTCGAGGAAATCGCGCACGCGCCGGCGCTGCTTCTCGCTGATGAGCGGCCCGCAGTCGAGATCGGCGCTCGCGGGCCCCACGCGCAACGCCCCGAACGCCGCTGCGAGCCGTTCGAGCAGCGGCTCGTAGGCGGCTCGCTCGATCAGCACGCGGCTGCCCGCCGAGCATGTCTGCCCCGCGTTCTGCACGATGGCGGCGACGAGCACGGGCAGCGCCGCGTCGAAATCGGCATCGGCGAACACGATTTGCGGCGACTTTCCGCCCAGCTCCAGTGTGACGGGCACGTGGTTGCCGGCGGCCGTTTGCGCGACGAGCTTGCCCGTTTGCGGCGAACCCGTGAACGAGATGTGGTCGATGTCGGGGTGCGCAGAGAGCGCCGCGCCCGCCTCGTGACCGAGCCCGGTGACGATATTCAGCGCGCCCGGCGGCAAGCCCGCTTCGCGCGCGAGCGCCGCGACTTCGAGCAGCGAGACGCAGGCGTCCTCGGCGGGCTTCACGACGCAGGCGTTGCCGGCCGCGAGCGCCGCGCCCACGCTGCGCCCGAAGATCTGCATCGGGTAGTTCCACGGCACGATGTGGCCCGTCACGCCATGCGGCTCGCGCACCGTGAGCACCGTATAGCCGGCCTGGTAGGGCAGCGTCTCGCCGTGCAGCTTGTCGGCGGCGCCCGCGTAGAACTCGAAGTATCGCGCGAGCGCGGCGGCGTCGGCGCGCGCCTGCTTGAGCGGCTTGCCGGTGTCGCGCGCTTCGAGCTGCGCGAGCGCTTCCTGATGCTGGGCCACGAGACCGGAGAGCTTGAACAGCAGGCGTCCGCGCTCGGCGGCGCTCAGTGCGCCCCAGGCGCCTTCATAAGCCTCGCGCGCGGCGGCAACGGCGGCGTCGATGTCGGCGGCGTTGCCGCGTGCGAGCTGGGCGAAGGGCTGGCCGGTGGAGGGATCGATCGCGGCGAGGGTCTCGCCGCTGGCGGGCGAGCACCACTCGCCGCCGATGAAGTGCTTCGCTTCTTCCATGCATGCGCCTCGTAAAAGGGAATGAAACGCGGGAATGAAACTGAAACGCGGGAAGGGAAAGGCAAAACAGGACAGGCCGCCGGTGCGGGCTCGGGTGCGTCAGACACGGTGCTTCAAACGCGAGGCTTCAAACGCGGCTGCGCGGTGACCGCGCCGGCCCGCTCATTATCGCGCCAATCGCAGCGCTCACGCGCGCCAATTCAGCGGACGCTTCATCCGCCTGCGGGAAAGCCCTGGGCCAAAGCGCCGGGCGCCGCGGCCGATTGGCTATAATGGGCGCCAACCTCCAACGTCCGGTTTCGCGCCGGAGCGCCGTGCGCGTCGAGTCTTGCCGGGCCTGTCCGGCCTCGTCCGCCGCACGCCGCGCCCCGCGCACGCAACCGTCGCTTTTTTCCCTTCTCAACAGAGAGCGCTCATGAGCTTCGCAAATGTCCCCGCCGGCAAGGATCTGCCGCAAGACTTCAACGTGATCATCGAGATTCCGGCGCAAAGCGATCCGGTCAAGTACGAAGCCGACAAGGAAATGGGCCTGCTGGTCGTCGACCGCTTCGTCGGCACGGGCATGCGCTATCCGGTGAACTACGGCTTCATCCCGCAGACGCTGTCGGGCGACGGCGACCCCGTCGACGTGCTCGTGATCACGCCGTTCCCGCTGCTGGCAGGCTCAGTCGTGCGCTCGCGCGCGCTCGGCATGCTGCAGATGACCGACGAGTCGGGCGTCGACGCGAAGCTGGTCGCGGTGCCGCACGACAAGGTCTGCCCGATGACGGCCAACATCAAGTCGCTCGACGACGTGCCCGAGTACCTGAAAGACCAGATCAAGCACTTCTTCGAGAACTACAAGTCGCTCGAAAAGGGCAAGTGGGTGAAGGTCGAAGGCTGGGTCGGCATCGACGCCGCGCACAAGGAAATCACCGACGGCGTCGCGAACTTCAAGAAGTAAGCGAGGCTCGCCGGGAACCCCCGGCTTTGCCGGCAAAGGCGCTCCGCAAGGGGCGCTTTTTTTTCGTCCACGGGTTCTCAAACCGGCGCTTCGGCTGGCGGTTCGGTGCTGTCGGGAGCCAAGGCTAGCGGGGGCGATGGAGGCGGCGGCAACACCGATTCGAGCGTGCGCGCGCCCGCCGCGAGCGCGCGCTTTTCGCGCGGGGCGAGGCGTTTGACGCGGTATTCGGCGCGCAGGGCGCTCGCGCGGTCGGCAAGCTCGAATTGCGCGAGCACGCGCACCGGCTTGCGCGAGCGCGTGTAGCGCGCGCCGGTGCCGTTCGCGTGCTGCGCGAAGCGCGCTTCGACGTCGACGGCGATACCCGTGTAGACGCTGCCGTCGGCGCATTCGAGCAGGTAGAGGAACCACGGCATGTTTCGGGATGCGATGATCGTTTGAAGGGTGAAGGGGGCGGCCGCCGGACTCGGATGCGAGATTCAGCTACGAAACGGATTGTGCTCGTTCAGCTCGTGAACATAGGCATGAATCTGGTTCGTCTCGCTTTGCAGAAAGTGAGCGACGGCGTCGGCGAACGCGGGATGCGCGAGCCAGTGCGCCGAGCGCGTGACGGTGGGCAGGAAGCCGCGCGCCATCTTGTGCTCGCCCTGCGCGCCGCCTTCGAACACGGCGAGCTTTTCCTCGATGCAGAACTCGAGCGGCTGATAGTACGCGGTCTCGAAGTGCAGGCAGGGCACGTGTTCGAGCGCGCCCCAGTAGCGGCCGTAGAGCGTGCCGCCGCTACCGTTCGCGTCGTTGCCGTCGCGCTGGTAGACGACGAGCGAGCTCGCAATTGGCTTGCCCTCGTATTCGGCGATCACGAGCATCAGGTTCTCGGGCATCGCTTCGCCGATCGCGCGAAAGAAGTCGAGATTCAGATACGGCGACGAAAAATGCTCGCGATAGGTCTGCCGGTAGCAGCGGCTGAAGAAGCGCCAGTGCTCGTCGCGGATGTCCTCGCCGCGAATGCGCCGGTGCGTCACGCCCGCGTCGCGGACCTTGCGGCGCTCGGCGCGGATGTTCTTGCGCTTCTTTTGCTCGAGCGTCGAGAGAAAGTCGTCGAAGTCGCGGTAGCCGTCGTTGAGCCAGTGAAACTGCACGCCCTCGCGCTGCATCATGCCGAGGTCGGTGAGCATCGCCGCGTCCTCGGCGGTGGGAAAGAGCACGTGCAGCGACGAGACATCGGTCTGCTCGGCGAACGCCATCAGCGTGGCGGCCAGATGGCGGCGCGCGGTCTCGTCGGCGGCGAGAAGGCGCGTGCCCTGCACGGGCGTGAAGGGCACCGCGCACAGCAGCTTCGGGTAGTACTCGAGGCCGTTGCGCTTGTAGGCGTCGGCCCAGGCCCAGTCGAACACATATGTAGCAGGCTCTTTCTGAGCGGTTTGTGTCCAGGTAGGGTTTACATGCATTTCTCTTTAAGCTTTTCGAAGGCGACCGCAGGGCGCCGAGAGATTTTAGGTTGAGGGCAAGCATGCCCGAGACCGGGTGGGGGTCTGGGGGAGGGGGAGGAAGATTCTCATCTAAGTCAATGAAAATAAAGCTTTTTCTTTGCCTCCGGATGCCCTAGATTGCTCCTTGCACCCAACCACAAAGGGAGTGTGCCATGGAAGCCACCACCGCTGGTGCTCTCGACGTTTTGCTTGAGAACAATAGGGACCGCCGCGCCCTCGACTATCTGATGGCTACCTGCGGCCTCAGTCGGGTCCGAGCAGCGCGCGACTCGCTTCCGGGACGCACGCGTCCCTACATTTCCAATATTGCGAAGGTCCTTGGAGTCACCGTGCCAGACGAGGTGGTCATCACCCCGCGGGAAGACGGCCGCCGACAGCTGGCAGCAATTCGGCAAATGCTGACGTCAAAGCTGGTCATCGGCGCGTCCAAGAGTCGGCCGCAAAACAACGTCAACGCTGTTCTAAATACCCCGCAAAACCTGACGAACGAAGTATCATCAGGCAACTAACGGCTTCCGTGCTGCGGAAGGGTTAGTTTCCGGGGATGCCATCGAAATTATGCTCGTTGGATACGATGCGGTGGCGATGTGCATAGTTGGCAAAAGAACTGGACGCGGCACGTGGCAGAAGAAAAAAGCTTTACTGAAAAGACCAGCGCAGGTGATACGAGTATTGGATTTGACTACCAATACTATTATTTCCTTCATCGCATCTTGAACCTGGGAACAGGCCAATCCGTTGGTCTCGAAATCAAGGACGACGTTCATACTGAACTCGACGCGGATTTCAATATCCTCTACCAGGTCAAGCACACCGTCCAAACGAACGCGGCTGGCGCTCCAATCGCGCTCTCGGAGCTCGATGCAGACCTGTGGAAAACCCTTTACAACTGGTCGCAAGTCATCAGCGATAAGGTTGATGGGCGAGAGGAAATCACCGAGCAGTTAAAGTTCGTCGACAAGACCGAATTCCATCTGGTTTCTAATAAGTCGCACAGTAAATCGAACACGTTTCTTCAGCTAGTTGTCGATTACCAGGCTGGTGACGGTGACTTTGAGCCGCTACGAGCGCACATCGATTATCTTACGAGCAAGACGCAAGATGCAGGCATCAAGAAGTATATCGAGGCTGTCGCGCAGCTCGACTTGACCGTACGGAAGAAGTTCTTCGAGCAACTTCGCTTCGAACTTGAGTGCCAGGACATTATCGGTCGCGTCAAGCTGTCAATCCGGGAAAAAATCATCGATTTGGAAAAAATCGACGGCGTGTTCGAGCGCCTCGATTCGAGAATCAGAAGTGACAATTTCCTCGCGGTGAAGAGCGGTCAGAGCATCAGGATAAGCTTTGAAGAATTTGCTTCTCGCTATTCGAAGATATTCGACGACGCTCGGAGCAAGAAGCTGGTGTACCACAGGTTTGAACCAGATTTGCCTGAGGACATCTTTGCACAGAGATTCATTAAACGACTGATAGAAATTGACGCCGTTACCCCCTCGGACGACGAACTCGCGGTTAAGTACACAGAACACAAGCTGAGAGCGACAAGGAATCTGGACCGATGGGTCCAGGACGGAGACATCATCAGTGATGAAGTAGAAGAATTTCACGACGATGTGTTCGCTCAGTGGGAAAATGAATTTGAAGGCTCGTTTGAAGAAGATGACAATCTGAAGGAGGTTGCTGCCGCGGCGAGGGAGTTGTTGAAGATACTCAGGCGCGAGCGCTTCAAATTGAACCAAACGGACCTCGACATAAGGTTTAGTAATGGCGAACTCTATTACCTCTCAGACATCGGCCGCATCGGCTGGCATAGAGACTGGAAAAACAATGTCTAGGCGATGGGGTGGATATAACAACGTGGGGGTTTGCGCGACCGCATTGATGGCGGTTCTCGCCCATGCCGAGCAGTTGAGTGTCGCCCAAGCGCTCCTTGTGATGCCCCTCGTTATGCACGAGGCGACCGTGAGATATATGGGTAACGGCAACGTTGCGAAGCGCGAAGCCGCTGCCCTAGTTGCACACAGACCAGACCTATTCGCAAACTTCAATTCGCGCTTTCAAGAAGGACTGGCCGTCACAGTGAACGCTATCCAGCTGATAGTTGCGGCTGGATACGTGAAGTTTGACGGCAAGCTAGTCTTGGTACAGCCATTGAACATCGACAAGAGCTTTGGACAGCGGGCGCTACGAATCGCGAAGGCGGCTAGCCATATCGCGGCGGTACTGGCTAGTCCGGTTGACGAACTATATTTGAATTTTAGGGTGCAGCTTTGAATTTCGGCTTTGATTCCATCACTCTGTGGTCGAAGAGCGGCCAGCGCCGTAGTCTCGAGTTCGTTCGAAACCGAGTGAACGTACTTTCTGGTGAAAGTCACACTGGCAAGAGCGCGCTGCTCGACATCATCGACTATTGCTTCCTCGCCAGTTCGCACAAGTTGCCCGACAGCATTATCAACGAGAACGTGGGTTGGTACGGACTGAAGTTCTACGTGAATGACAAGACCTATTCGCTTGCTCGTAGAAGTCCTCAAGGAAACCACGTCTCAGACGAATATTACTTTTCGTCGACTGGTGTTGTACCAGATGTCCCTGAGGCAACGACAAGGGAGGATGACATTCGGAAGATACTCGAGGGCGAGTTCAATATCGATGAAAAGGTGACTGTCGCGTACGGCGGCAAAGCACTCAAAGCCAACTCGAAGGTATCGTTCCGATATTTCTTTCTCTTTAACACCATCTCCGAAGACATCATCACGAACAGCAAAGTCTTCTTCGATAAGCAGGCAGAAGACCGCTACCGTGAGGCGTTGCCCCGTATATTTGACATGGCGCTGGGTATTGACGACCTAGCGAATATGGCCGCACGTGAGCGCAAGGAGCTTCTTGAGAAGGAGATGCAACGGGCTGAGCGAAAAAACGCCCAACTGAGCTCTGGCAAAGACGAGTTCGATAAGGAAGTGCGCCAGATTGCAGTCAAGGCTGCTGAGTATGGCATTTTCAGCGGCAGCCCTTCCGCAATTTCGCGAGATGTTGTCAGGCGAGCAATCGACGAGGCGGCGTCGGCCGACACAGGGCGTGCATTGGACCGCTATGCAGAGGCAAGCGCAGAGCTGTTCTCTGTCGAGCGCCGGCTTCGTCAACTGGACCAGTTCACGTCCGAGTACCACGCGTATAAGGACACTCTGAAGAACGCGGAAGACAGTTTGCTTCCCATCGAGCAGCTCATCAAGCAGGCACCGACCGTTGTCAAATCGGAGATATTTGATGAGCTCATAAGCAGCCTCAAGGCCGATTTGCTCGCAGTGAAAAAGGCGACCGCGAAGAAACAACCGGTAGATGGCCAGATTACGACGATGGTTCGGTCTCTTCGGGATGAGCGGGACAATCTGGAGCGGGAAATCACGGGGTTACCACGGGAGCCACTGTCATTTTCGTCAGAAAGGGAGAAATGGCTTTTCGTTGGGGAGGCGAAGGGGCGCTTTTCGGCATATGACGCTGTGGCTCCGGTTGCCGCAGCTGAAGTACCCGCGTTGCAAACGAGTGAGATTCAAGAGCAAATCGACGCCATCGGAGTGCGCGATGTAGATGAAACGCGTGCCGCAGTCATCTCGATGATTAACGAAATCGCGCAGGGGCTGCTCGCGGAGACGAAGAACGCACTCGCGAACTACGCAGCCTATCAGACGGATTTCGCTTACAAGGAAAAGCGATTGCGACTGCGCAAGCCGCGCTCGAGCCTTATTGAGAACGTCGGCAGCAGTTCCAACCACATGTTCCTGCATCTCTTGCAGTTCTTGGCGCTCCACGAGGTCGCGATAATCCACCAATCGCCTTTTGTTCCGAGCTTCCTCATCATCGACCAGCCGAGTCGTCCGTATTACCCCGACGAGAAGGCGAACGATAATGTGATTCTTGAAAATAGCGATAGTGAGAAAGTTTCGATTGCGTTTAAGTTGCTCAACGACTTCGTCGAGCGAATGAATGACGTGCACAACACAGAGTTCCAGATGATTGTGTTCGAGCATGTGCCTAAAGACACGTTTGCCGACATGAACTACGTGCATCTGCTGCCCGAGTTTCGCGGGGGCGAGGCGCTGATTCCGTCTTCATGGCAGCAAGCCTGACGTGGTTGGACATTCTGAATGGCGGTGGTCGGGGAGATAGATGGACCACCACCAAACCGTTTTTTTGGCGCAGGCGCTAGACACCCGCAGTGTCCGACTTGCCAGCTATGACGGCGTCGTGCGTGAGCAAAATCAAGGTTTAGAGTTATGGCAGCCGGATAAACGTAGCTTGCTTGGCTTAGCGTTTCAACTACCCATGGGTGCGGCGTGAGAAGTCGCCACTTCCTCGCCGGCTCGCCCCAGACTTCATCCTATGCGTAACGTATGAAAACGCCGAATATACGCACTCTCGATATGAAGCTCGTAGATGACTTGTTCGAGATGGGAGGCGGGTATGTGCTCGACTTCTCAGACCGAACAATGGCCAGGTTCTTCGCGGAGGAGCTGAACGTTGATATTGACGACAATGCTTACCGTGAGAACGGAACCTCAAAGGCGAAGCGACTTAGGTGTTTTCTAAACAAGGTCGACTTAGCGACCTCAGTCAGGACGCTCAAAGTACTCTGGAAATATCGCGAAGCCGTCAGGTTGGAGATAGGACGAGAGGAGTGGGTCCAAAACGCAGAGGGGCGTTTCCTTTCGCTAATTGACCGAATGGAAGGCAAACCCAGCGCTGGACTCAGCCAGGGAGATGCTCCGAAGCCGGCATTCGACGTTCATCGAATCGTGTTGCTGAAGCAGAGACTTCTCGACCTCTCCTCGCTGGCACCTCAACCGCGAGGCTACGCCTTCGAAGCGTGGCTTAAGGATGCGTTCGACACTTTTGGACTCGAGGCGCGAGAACCTTTTCGCCTCCGAGGCGAACAAATCGATGGCAGTTTCGCCTTGCAAGGTGAGACCTATTTGGTAGAGGCAAAGTGGCAATCCGAACTCACGGGCGCGGGTGACTTGCATGCTTTCCACGGGAAGCTCGAACAGAAAGCTGCATGGGCCCGTGGTTTGTTTGTTAGCAATAGTGGCTTCACCAGTGATGGACTAAGCGCTTTTGGGCGTGGCAAGCGCGTAATCTGCATGGACGGCCTAGACCTTTTCGAGACCCTCGACAGGCAACTGCCGTTGAACCATGTACTCGAGCGCAAGGTAAGGAGAGCCGCCGAGACGGGATTGCCGTTCGAGAGGGTGAGGGATTTGTTTTCCCGGTAGCCCTCAATGAACGGGCCAGTTTATTTCGAACCTGTTTGGTTCTTAGGTTTTTCGGTCCAGAAAATACCTTTTCTGTGCTTGTTTGTCTGGCTATGATTGTCGAGATTACATAAACCCGGGGGAGTGCGATGTCTGATAACGAGTTTTCCAGCCAGGTGCCGTTCGGCACCGATAGTTTTGCAGACAACCCCGAGCCTCGCTGTCCCTGCCTGCTATTGCTCGACACCTCCGCCTCCATGCGTGGGGCACCCATCAACGAGCTCAACGCAGGGCTTGCCACCTTCAAGAATGACTTGGCCGCAGACACGCTGGCGATGAAGCGTGTGGAGGTAGCGGTCGTCACCTTTGGGCCGGCGCAAATCCGAAACACCTTCCAGACGGCCCCTAATTTCATTCCGCCCATTCTGGAAGCAACGGGGGATACGCCGATGGGCTCGGCCATCAAGCAGGGGCTCGAGCTACTGCGCCAGCGCAAGGACGAATACCGCGCAAACGGCATCGCGTTCTATCGACCCTGGGTGTTTCTCATTACGGACGGTGCGCCGACCGATGATTGGCAGGCGGCCGCCGCTCTCGTTCGCGAAGGCGAAACTGCCAAGTCCTTCGCCTTTTTTGCCGTCGCCGTGGGCAATGCGAACACGGACGTTCTGAAGCAGATTTCAGCACGTGACCCGGTCAAGCTCGAGGGACTGAAATTCCGTGAGCTGTTCCAGTGGCTCTCGAACTCGATGAAGTCTGTATCGCAGTCGACGCCCGGTGATAAGGTCGCACTTGCTTCGCCAGCCGGTTGGGCGGAAGTGTGAGCTGGCGTGCTATTAGCGCGAGCGTTATCGGCACATCTCATGAAGCAAGCGACGGATACTGCCAGGACTCATGCCTCACGAGCTTGGTGAGCGGCCACGACGGGGCCTCCTTTCTCGTCTGCCTCGTGTCTGACGGTGCGGGTAGCGCGCGCTTCGCCGCGCAGGGCTCCGCTCTCGCCTGCTCGACGGCATTGGCGAGCATCGAGGCCACATTGCAAAGCGGTGAGATGCTCGACCGAGAAAAACCTGCTGGCTGGCTGAAAGCCGTGCGCAGTGCTATTCAGGCTGCAGCCGATGAGGCACAGGAGACCACACGCGACTACGCCTGCACACTTCTTGGCGCGGTCGTGGGCGAACGCGACGGGCTCTTTTTCCAGATTGGCGATGGCGCGATAGTTGTGACGAACCCCGCGGCGCAAGGGGTCGTGTTCTGGCCCGAGGAGGGGCCGTACGTGAACATGACGCACTTCGTGACCGACGAGGACGCGTTGTCGAATCTGGAGGTCGTGGCGTCCGCGATGCAGGTCGAAGAAATCGCGCTCTTCAGCGATGGCCTCCAGCGGCTCGCGTTGTCTTTTGAGAATCGGATGCCGCACCATCCATTCTTCGACCCGATGTTCGCCGTGCTGAGAGGCAAGCGACCTGAAGAGTGTGGGGAGCTTTGCGACCACCTTGCTCAGTTCCTTGGCAGCGCGCCCATCAACGAGCGGACCGACGACGACAAGACGCTGGTGATGGCCACGCGCGGGACCGCATAAATGGAGTATTACGACGGGCAGGGGCGGCGCATCACGCTGGGCCGAGTGCTGGGCAGAGGGGGAGAGGGCTCGGTCCACGAGGTGCCGTCCATCGGACAGAACGTGGTGGCGAAGGTCTATCACGACCCTCTTGCGCACGACAAACAGGCAAAGCTGCGGGCAATGATTGCGCGCGCAGACGACCGCCTCAAGGACATTGCTGCTTGGCCAATCCAGACGCTCCATCCCGGCGCTAACGGGCCTGTTCGTGGCTTTCTCATGCCACGCGCGTCCAACGCCGAACCTCTTCACCACCTTTACGGGCCGGCACACCGCAAGCAGCAGTTCCCAAGCGCCGACTGGGCATTCCTCGTGAACGCGGCGCGCAACGTCGCAGCCGCCTTTTCCACCATCCACGCGAGCGGCTGTGTGATTGGGGATGTGAATCCGAATCTCGTGTTTGTCGGCCACAACTCGCTGGCCCGGCTCATCGACTGTGACTCGTTCCAGATTCCCAACGGGAAAGCACCGTATCTCTGCGAGGTAGGGGTGCCGCACTTCACGGCGCCGGAGCTTCAGGGCCTGTCCAGCTTCAAGGGGCTTCTGCGGACCCCGAACCACGACAACTTCGGTCTCGCGTTGCTCGTCTTCCACCTTCTCCTGCTGGGTCGGCACCCGTTCTTCGGGGTCTACTCGGGCCAGCGCGATATGCCGCCGGAGACGGCCATCCAGGAATTCCGGTATGCGTACGCGGTGCCTGTCGGCAAGCGAGGCATGCGTCCACCTCCCAATACCGTTGGGCCGGAAATCTTGCCACCAGCGATGGCAGCGATGTTCGAGCGTGCATTTTCGGAGGATGGCGCGAAGCCAGACGGTCGGCCCACGGCGATAGACTGGATTACGGCGCTCAACGGGCTCAAAGAGCGGCTGCGTGAATGCGCAACGAACCCGGCTCACCGGTACTACGGCGGGCTCGGAAGTTGCCCATGGTGCGAGCTGGAACGACAGACCGGCTACATTGCCTTTCTTGCTGTCGTGCCTGTTGCGCCAGCTGTCGGAGCCGGGGGCTCGAGTTTTCACATTGGGCAGGTCTGGGCAGCCATCACCGGCGTCCCATCACCTGGCACCGCACCGGCGCCAGCGTTCGTGAGACCCGCCGACATGAAGGCCAAGCCCTCGCCAGCTGACCTCAGGGCTGCAAGAATGTGGCGCCTTGCCCGACGCTGTGCCGCTGTCGGACTCGTGATGTTGGGCATCTTCGAGCTCCAGCACCTGCTTTTGGGCGTGCTGATTGTGGCTGCCGTTCTCTTTTTCGGCTGGAACAAGGAACAACCCGAGGTGGGTCGGCGCAAGGATGCACTTGCCAACGCAAAGCGAATCTCAGTCGCAGCCTGGTCGCAGTGGAACAAAATCGCTACTGACAAGCTCTTTCAGGAGAAGCTCGCGGAACTCAGGCAGACGCGCGAGGAGTATGAGGACCTTGGCAACCGTTTCACTTCCGACCGGAACAAGCTGCATGCCAACGTCCGTGAACTCCAGCTTCGTAAGTATCTGGAGCGGTTCTTCATCTCGGACCACGACATCCCGGGCATCGGACCGGTGCGGAAGGCGACGCTGTCATCATTCGGCATCGAGTCTGCTGCGGATATTTCCTGGAACCGGGTCAAAGCCATCTCGGGCTTTGGCGAGCAGCTGACGGGCGAACTGGTGGGGTGGCGCAAGCGACTCGAAGGGCAGTTTGTTTTCGACCCGGCGAAGGGCATTGACCCCGCGGACATCGCCGCGCTGCAGCAGCGCTACACACAACTCAGAAGCCAGCTAGAGACACAGCTGAAGGCGGGCCCGGAAGCGCTCCGGCAAATTCGTGTGAAGCTTGAACAGCAGCGCACGATGGTGCGAGAGATGGTGCTCAACGCGGACCAGCAGGTGGCGCAGGCTGAGCTCGACCTCAAGGCCGTGCAGTAGCGTTCCCGCTCTGTGTGGCAGAATTTTTTCTAAAAAGCATAAGAGGCCAGAATGCGGTTTGCTGCTTTTCGTCAAAGCATTTTCAGGTTGTCCTTTGCCCTCGTGGCGGGCGGCGAACGCCACAGTTCCTTGTAAGCTGCCGGCATACGAAACTGTGCAGAAGACTACGTAGGCAGGAGTGCGCGGGGATTGGCATGACAGATAATTACTATGGCATTTTGGGCGTCAGGGAAGACGCTTCGACTGCCGAAATCAACCAGGCCTACCGGTACGCGGCGCCGAAGGTCCATCCTGCCTATGCTGAGCGAAATCCGCTGGACGCCGCCCGCCGCTTCGCGGACCTCGCACGGGCCTGGTACGTCCTGTCCGACGAAACTCGGCGTGGCGCCTATGACGTCCAGCGCCACCCGGGCAGAACGCCCCCTTCTTTCAACTCCTCCGTCGGCACCGTAGACCCGGAAGAAACGTTTGCCAGCAGCATGGTCGAATGGGCCATGGAACTGCGCGGCCAAGGCTACTCTGGCCAGCGGATTGAAGACCTGCTGCTCCTGCACGAGTGTCCTGCCCACATCGCCGCGTCGGTAGCAGCTCTGTTTTCAGCGGGGAGTGTGGCGCCGGCGGCCGGCACACGGGCGGGTGGCTCACCAACGGTCGGCTCGCAAACCCAGTTGCCCGGCCTTGGGTCTTACTCTTCAGTACCTGCTGCCACCAAGTCCTGGCGCGACCGCGTCCCTGCCATTGTTGGTATTGTGGTTTTGGTTGGAGTGCTGGCCGGACTTCTCAGCGCCATTGACCAGTCCGCTAAGCGGTCGCTTACACGCACTGCGCAGGCGTCATCCTCCGTACCTGCCGCTGCGTCGACTCCGCTGCCTGCCAGCATGGCGCCAGCTGGCCCGGGACCTTATGCCTTTATGACTTCAGTGCCTGAGCTGGTAGCACCTGACACCGTCGAGGGAACGGCTACCCGCGCGGCCACGTCGTTCCACCTGCCGGCGGACACGCAACTACCTTCCTCCGACAGTGGCTACTTCAACACGAAAGTTGCACTGCGCGTTCCCCTTCCTTACGGGAAACGGGTTCTCTACCTGTTGCAGTCTGTTCCGAATAACCAGAGCGGCTACGAGTGCCATGCGTGTCCCGTCGTTGTTTCGTCCGTCATCACAACCGTCAACAAAAAGGGCGACGAATCGGTGTCGGCTCCGATGCAGGACCTGACCGAATTGGGCGGTTTCGGCAAATACGATTTCTCAACGGTGGCATTGGTCGAACTGGGTAGAAAGCGCCTGGGGCTGGTTTTTGAGGACGGATGGATGGGGATGGGGGAGGTGAACCACTGGGTCACTCTGTTCAGCATCGAGCCAAGGGGCCTCCAAAAACTTGCCTTGTTGCGGACAGGTAGGGACAACTCGGGTACTGGCCAATGCCAGCAGCAGAAAAGCGCTTGCGAGAGATATGACGTCGCTGTGCGATTTGCCCGTGACAATAGGAGTCCTTGGTATCCGATGGAACTCACCATCTCTGGGATGCACCTAAACGCGAACGGTGTCGCTGAGCCAGTAGACGGGACCTTGATGGCTCACTATGACGGAAAAACGTACGTTCTCGATAAGCGCGAAGATGGCACGGCTTCGTCAGCGCCCTCCACGTCGGCCACCGCAACCGCCTCTGAAGCGACTTCGACGGTCAACACCGCAGGAGCTCAGCAATGAAGGCGCTCCCCACGCTCCTTTTCCTGTTCACAGTCCTTGGGCTCTGGCCTAGCCCAGCGTGGGCGCAGTATGACCAGAACCTGACGACATGTATGTCCGGCGTGGCTCCGTCTCTGTGTCAGCATAATCTCCTCACGCCGCAGCAGGCTGAAGCCGTTCGACAGGCAGAGCTAAGGCAGAACTACTCGACGTGTAGCAGTGGGCGGCTGCCAGGCCTTTGCCGCCATGACCTCCTTACGCCTGAACAGGCAGAAACGGTCCGGCAGGCTGAGCTTGCTGCTAATTACTCGACGTGCAGCAGTGGACGACTTCCGGGCCTTTGCCGCCATGACCTCCTTACGCCCGAACAGGCAGAAACGGTTCGGCAGGCTGAGCTTGCTGCTAATTACTCGACGTGCAGCAGTGGGCGACTCCCGGGCCTATGCCGTCACGACCAGCTCACGCCTCAGCAGGCTGCCGAAGTACGGCAGGCAGAGCATAGGGTAAATCGCCAGTACTGCTCAACACCGGCGCTTCAATTCAATTGCCGTCGAGACTGGCTCGCGGAGGATGATGCCTCCGGTCAAAGCCAGACAGAGGCACCGGCTCAAACGGCGTGGCAGTCTCCGCAAGACAAGAACTATGCCACCTGCATAAAGGGCACATTATCTTCGCTGTGTGACCACAGCCAGTTGACACCACAGCAGGCAGTTGCGGTACGGCAAGTCGAGCATCAGATTAACCGCCGGGCTTGCGAGACGCCATCGCTGCAGTGGAGTTGCCACCGGGACTGGTTGGCAGAAGATGCGCAGAACGCCACCCAACAAGAAGCGCAGCAACTCCCCCTGCAGTCGATGCAGACAACACCTCCTCGGCCGCCCTCTATGGCAGGCACACCGTCACCTCCGCCAGTCGCTAGCCTGGCCCCTACCATTGTCCCGCCCGACATTCCGGCGAACACACCGGCGAAGCCGCGCTGTGAAGCGTTCTGGCTGGGGGCAGTCGAGACGAACGGCGACTATGCATTCCTATCCGACTACACGCGGCTCACGCCTGCGGCCGATAGCGACAAGGCAATCCTGCGGGTTTGGCAGCGAGGCCAGCGGCTTGTGCGCTGTGGGCCGCGGCTGACCAACAAGGAGACGGGTCAGAGCATTGATGTTTCCGGCTAGGTCAAAGCTTATCTACGTTCGAAGGCGCCTCGTAGTTTACCGGGAGGTTTGGCCGCCACGTAATGTAGCTAACTACTGCGAGCAGAAACGTCCGAAGCGGAGTCTCGACTATCGGAGCCAGCGGTCCGCCAGAATCACGCGCTTTGCGTTTCGCGCCTGTCTCAGGACGCAAGCGCGGTGGATTGGAACGCTCTGTGTCGGCGTAAAATCGCAGGAAACAACCGAAATCGCCCGGGGGCAACTTTGGACGCAAAGGCAACTTTTAGTTCAGCAGATACGGATTTACCGGAGTCCGCTCAAAAGCACACTGGTGCCTTTGTTGAACTCGGTCGAAAATTTCAGCGTTATCGCGATGAGGAGTCGATTGATGATATTGCGACTCAGAGCTATGTTTCGGAATATGTTAGCAACTACTCCACGCTCGACTGGCAGGGACTACTTGGCCACCGCTTAGTCGTCGTGCTCGGTGAACCGGGCAGTGGGAAGTCGGAGGAGCTTCGCTCTCAACAACGCTGTCACCCCGACAGTTTCTTCCTGCGTCTCGAACAATTAGTCACCGAAGACATCAAGGCTATTCTGTCTGACGAGGAGTTAGACCGATTCGAGCGCTGGAAGAAATCAGCCAGCACTGCGCTTTTCTTGCTCGATGCAGTCGATGAGTCAAAGTTGAAGCGCGATGATGATTTCATTACCGCGCTCGACCGGCTTGGCAGAGCGCTCGGACCGGCTCGATTTCGGGCACAGCTGGTAGTCAGTTCGAGAATTAGCGAGTGGCGCCCGCAGACAGACCGCGAGGCAATAAGAGAGCGGTTTGTAGCTCCACCTGAAAGGCGAGAAACGACGCCGGAAGAAATTCTCGTTACCACAATCCTTCCACTCACACCGGACCAGGTTCGCACTTTCGCCCAGAGCAAAGGCATTCTGGACGCAGAGAAATTTCTGGAAGCGTTGAGCAAGCACAATGCTTGGCCTTTTGCTGGTCGTCCGCTCGATGTCGCAAGCCTGTACAGCTATTGGAAGGAAAATCGGGAGCTGAGCGGTCTGACGGCATTGACGGAGTACATGGTTCGCAAGCTACTCGCCGAGGTATCCAATAAAGAGCGGGGCGACCCTTTGACGCCGGAGCGTGCGAGGGCCGGAGCTGAATATCTCGCGGCGGCTGCGGTACTTTGCAAGAACCTTAAGTTTGCTGTCCCCGACGATGCTCATATTTCTGACCAGAGGCACATTGCGGCCGACCTTGTCCTTCCGAGCGATTGGACATCACAACAGAGACGAGCACTGCTCGACCGAGCGTTATTCGATTCGGAAAGCCGTGGTGCACTTTCTTTCCACCATCGGTCGCACGTAGAGTACCTAGCTGCGTCGTGGATTGAACGTTTGATGGAGCACAACTGCTCGTTCGAGTCTCTACGAGAGCTACTGTTCGCACGGTCCAATGGTGTAACAACTCTGCGTGCTTCGATGAGGCCTGTTGCCGCTTGGCTGGTGAAGCATGATGCATCTGCGTGGCGTGGCCGGCTGGAGACATTATTGCTAGAGACGGCACCAGAAATTCATCTGCTATGGGGGGACCCAGCGGCACTGTCGATTAACTATCGCAAACGCGTCCTGGCGGCCATCGTGCAGAAGTATCGCAGCCGCGAGTACGTTCCAATCGAAGTAGACCACGAATCTCTTGCTCGAATTGCAGACGCCGAGCTTGCAGAGGATATTTCAACCTACTTGGTCGACGATGAAGTTTCGGATGGTCTGAAGGCCCGCCTGCTGATGATAGTTATGGAGGGCAAGCTCACGGAGTGTGCGGAGAGCGTCGTCGCGCTGTTCGAGGGCTCCACAACTTCAGAGGAAATACGTCGCTATGCGGTCCTTACTATTCGCGATGCGGGAACGCCGACGCATAAGATGCGGTTGTCAGATAGCTATAAGCTTGTCGAGAACATTGACAATAGGACTCTTGGTTATCTCTTTGAGACGCTCTTTCCCGCGAGCATCTCCGTCAATGGCGCTCTCGAGCTCCTTCAAAGGGCTACGTCCGTCAGCCGCTACGAAATCGAGTTCCAGAATTCAGTTAAATCTAAGCTGGCAGAGTCTCTCGATGACACCAATGGGATGCCGTTTCTGAAAGGTATCGTCGCTATGTTGGCGCATGAGCCAATCAGTGCGCCTCGCCGTGCGTCCGAACATTATTACTGGGTCTCAGAGCTAATCGTGCCAGCTCTGGCCGCTGTGCTAGGAAAATCTGCATACTCCGATACAGAAATTGACGCGATATTTGAGACCATCTTGCAAGTCGAACATCGAATCATGTTCGAAGGCACTGGTGACTCTGACGAGAAGCCGCAGTTGGAGAAGATACGAGGCGCGCTGGAAAAAAATCCTGAGCTCCGCCGTGCCATTTTTTGGCGACGTGTCGCTCACTTTCGCGCAACTGAAAAAAAGGAGCCGCCAACGCATCGGCTCGACCCCTATCACAGCGTGCTGCCATGGCGACTTGCCGATTTGGAATGGATGATTTCTGACGGTCTTCATTGCACAGACGCAGATGACAGGCGAGTCGCAATCGAGGCGGCGCTCTTTCTATCATGGAGAACGCATAAGTCGCTACCGACTATCGCATGGAAGCTACGTCGGACATTGACTCACAAGGACCTTCGCCCATTTGTGATTTCGCATCTTAAGAACAGAGTGATAGCGCCATTTCATAAGCGATATGACAAGTATGTGCGTCTACGCCTTCTCGATGCTCATTGGTGGACAATTCGGAAAGTAGTATGGCGGCGTCGGCGAGACGAAATCCGGTCGAAGTATTGGCTGTGGACTCATCTCTCTGGAATTCGGTCGGGAAATTATCCACGTGCTATCCAATACCTGGTCGCAGTAATGCACGATAGCAGTGCGACAAAATACGGAGTGGTGGCATGGGATAAAGTTCGCGCCAAGTGGGGGCGCGCGCCTGCTTCGGCTGCTGAAGCGGGGTGTCTCAATTTTTGGCTGACCTATTCTCCAGAACTGCCATCCGAGCGGAAAGAAAAGAATTCTGTCGATATTCGGTCGACTTTCGGTCTGATTGCGCTTCAATCGGAATGGGAAGCGGGCCGTCTCACGTTTGGCGACTTTGGGCAAGCCGATGTGACGCGCGCGGTGAGGTTCGCGTGCTGTGAACTCAATGGCTTGCCGGAATGGTTCGAAGCTCTCGCGCTAGCGTTTCCAGACGAGGTGGCTGATGCGCTGTCGCCTGCTATAGGCGCCGAATTCAAATATGCCGCTGACCTGCCGCTCGTCCATGAGGTTATCGCCAAGTTGGCCGCAGCGAAATCGCCAACTAGCGCATCAGCTATGGCGCTATGGCGTACCTTGTCAGGTGCTGACCCACTGCACAATGAAGTTCTCAAGCAGGCTACGACAACACTGCTACGAACAAGTGATTCATACTATGACGACCTTGCCGGTCTCGCGTCTACCCGAGTGAAGCAATATGTACCATCCCACGGCCGCTGGCTGACATGGATGGGTATGTGGCTCAAATTGGACGCGCTGCCGGCAATTGCGCATCTCGAATCTGTAATCGCAGGCTACATCGCACAGGACGACGCCGACGAGTTGGTCATTTCGCTCTGCGCGAATCTAGGTGGCCGCTTCGGCGGGGATTTGCCGGTGGGGCGCGCTTCGTATCTCGCGCCAGCGTCCTTGGCCCGCCTGCTTCCTTTGGTCTGCCGGCATGTTCGTCGAGAAAATGATATTGACCGGGCAAATCAGGGGGCATATTCACCCGTCGCTCGAGACGACGCACAGGACTTCCGGGCGAGGCTGTGGGAAGTGCTTCGCACGTCGGATTCGCCGGAATGCGATTCTGTATTGCGAGGCTTCCTTGAGAACAAAACTCTGCCTGGCGACGTTGAATGGATTTTGAGCATACAGGACGAGAGAAACGGCAAACAAGCTGACCCGACGGCATGGTTCCCGGAAGATGTTCAATCTTTCGGAACCCACTATCGGCACAAGCCTCGGTCCAACTACCAGCTATATGAGCTGGTGACCCGTCTTTTGGCTGATATTAAGGCCAATGTAGAGATTTCTGAGAATGCGACAGACCGACTGCAGGTACGCGCCGGCGACCGAGAGGCACACTTCCAAGGCTTCCTCAAACGACAACTCGACCACCGCTCCCTGAGCTGGTTTGCGGTTACGCAGGAATCCACGGTGGACCTCAACCAGAGGCCAGACCTTCGCATTGAGATTCCTGGGTTGAGTGCTTTACCGGTTGAAGTGAAGCTAGCAAACCTTGGTTGGACGGTGGAGAGTCTTATGGAGCGCTTGGAAGTCCAGCTCGTTGGGCAATATTTGAGGGCCGATGGCGTCAACTATGGTATCTACGCAGTTGGCAACACAGAACCGACGCGAAGATGGCAACGACCAAGCGATAAGAAGCTTATCGACTTTTCAGAACTTATCTCGCTTCTCGAGACAAGGGCGAACGAGTTGTTTTCACAGTTTCCCGACAACATCCACGGACTGACAGTCGTCGGTATCGACTTCTCTGACCCCCGACAGAGACAATGACGAGCTACGTTGTGACCGTCTGGTTTTCGCGCTCATAGCGTCGGTACGTGCGGTTTATATTGTCGCCACGGTGCACGACGTGGGCGCAAAGGCCCTTCAGCGAGATTCTGCATTTACATTCGTATTGCGAACGGATTGCCTGCTGCCCACCTGGCTGCTTAGGAAAACAATAAGCTTGAGCACGGTCGAGTTGCCACTTGTGAGGCGTGTTACCCGACACGCTTCGCGCGTATTCAGGCTCAACGATGAGGAAAGTGAATTTGTTGCTACATTCCAGAAAGAGCAGAGTGAGTTCGAAACGACCATGTCATGAGTGGATAACGAAACTTGGAAACGAAAATAAAAAATGAACCCGGGCTCGACCCCTCAAGCTAGGGTTCAAGTAATCCGTATTGCTCAATCATCAGCCCGCCGCGGGAATTTTGCGGCTATTAGGACACGCTAAATGTGCCAAGAAGGCAGCACTTGCATCATCGAGCGGTTGCCTCGACTTTTCTAGCTTGGAGCACATTACGGCGCCCTCCCATGCGTTCCAGAAGTACCGCGCGAGCGCCGTGGTATCTGCATCCTCACGAATCTCACCAACACGTTTGCCTTCATCAAGACATTCACGGATGCGACTGCGCCATTCTCCGAGCACGTTGAGAAGCGCATTGCGGAAGTTCTCATCCAGCGCTGCAAGCTCCTGGCTCAGGTTCCCCACGAGGCATCCACGTTTGAATTTGTGTCGCTGCATGCCCCGTGCAGCGTCTTCGGTAAACGCCTTAATTCGCTCCATCGGGGAGAGCGTGGTATTCGTCAAATGCGTATCGAGCTTCTTTACAAAGTAGTCGCCATACGCCTGAATAACCTCGATAGCGTAAGCATCCTTGTTGTTGAAATAGTAGTGGAAGGAGCCCTTCGGTACCCCAGCGAGTGCGACCAGTTCATCAAGCGAGAAATTGTAGAAACCCTTTTCGGTTAGGATAGCTACCCCCAGCCGAACCAGTTCCGCGCGGCGACCAGTGTCGCGTTTCGTTGTTGTCGTTGCCATTTGTCTGTCCTTCAATTTATCAAAGCTTGTCTACCAACGTGGTTTCTTGGCCAGTAGCGGCGACATTGCGAGCAGGCCAAGCACCGGCCCTGGAAGTAGTATCAACGAAATCCACGTTCCTAAAGAGTGGTACACACTCGTCGCTGCAAAAATCGAACACGCGGATAGAAAAAATCCAATACTGTTCTGCAGTGTCAGCGCGCCACCGATTAGTTCCGGCGGGCAGGCCCGCACTGACAGGGCCGAGAACTGCGGAGAATCCGCGATGACAGCCAGACCCCAAACAGCCAGCAGCGCCAGTTGCATGACACCATGAATCTTGCCCGCCAAGAAGGGGTACATAAGACAGAGGCAACCCGACACAAGGAGTGCGATGAAGGCAGCGCGTGCGCTTCCGAACCACTTGCTAAAGATGCCTCCCGCGACACAGCCGACCGCACCGATTCCGATAATTGAAAACGAGAGTAAAGCCACATCTCTGGTGGATTCCATCGGGCCGTCGGCGACCGCTCTCGCAATCAACAGCGGCACCAACGTCCAGAAAGCATAGAGCTCCCACATATGGCCAAAGTACCCAAACGCTGCGGCCCGGAATTCCCGAATTCGGAACACCGCACTCACGCTGCCAGTCAGGGCTCTGGACGTAGCACGACGAGTGTGCGGCCCCTCACCAAGCGATAGAACCATCAACGCGCCCGCAATAGCTAGCAGCGACGACGTAAGTACAACAAGATGCCACGAGACGTTGTCGAGCAGTCCCCTGATTGCGTGCACCGATGCTGTACCTAGCGTCAGCATGGCGACAAGCCAGGCAAGGGTCTGCGCCGCGCGTGTCGGTGCCCAGGTTACGAGCAGTTTCATACCGAGCGGGTAAATGCCGGCCAATGCAATCCCCACTCCGAACCTGAAGACGACAGCCGACGCAAAGCCGGAACTGCACAGCGCGAATAGCGCGTTCAGGACTGCGCCCAAAAGCCCACATGCGGCGAAAACCCTGCTGGTCGGGAGCCGGTCTGCAATTCCCGTCGACGCTGAAATCAGTGTACCGACAATGAAGCCAAGCTGAACTGAGTTGGTCAACCAGCCCATGCCCGATGCGGTGAGATGCCACGAGGTCTGCAGGTCATGCATCGCCGCATTAGCACTGAACCACAGCGATGTACCGAACAGTTGCGCGATGGCAATCACCGCAATAGCACGGCTCGCACGAATGCTCGAAACCGCTTCAGTATGGCCTGCGCCAACCTGCGTCTCCACTTCGCTTGTCTCCTGATGGTCGTTTTCGACTCGCCAGCTACGGTCATCCTGCTCTCCGAAATATCGGTGCCAGGACTTACCCGTAACCACTATAGATTTTTGTAGACGACCAGTCAACCTAGAGATATAACATCACTAACTGACCGGCCGTCTAGTTCATCCCACATCACTGAATGCCACTGAGCGATTCAGACCAAGGAGACTTGAGCAATGGAGAAGGTGAGCAATGGAGCAGTAGCGCCGATGGATAAGCCGGCGCGGTCGTATGGATTGCACGGGTTTACCCGAGTGTGTGTCATTTTGGTCGAAAGGGTCATGCCAGACCCTTTCGTGATTGCCATCTTTCTGACCCTTCTTACATGCGTTCTGGCGGTCGGTATTGCGCCGCATGGGAGCATCGGTAATGTCGTGGCTAGCTGGTACGAAGGTGTGTTCAAGATTGCCAGTTTCGCGTTTCTGGTTGCACTGACGCTCGTCACTGGTCATGCGCTGTCAACATCGAAACCGGTGTCGCTGCTTCTTCGGAAAGTAGCTTCAATCCCGAGGACGGCAGGCGGCGCAATGGCGCTCACGTTTTTTGTGTCGATGATTGGCGGGCTGTTGAACTGGGCGGTTGGCCTTGTTATCTCGGCGCTCTTTGCCCGGGAAATTGCGAAGCGTGTTCGCGTTGACTTCGCGTGGCTCGTGGCAGCAGCGTATGCGGGCTGGTCGTTCTACGTGTGCGGCATCTCGAGTTCAATAGCTCTTCTGAGTGCGACGCACGGCTCACCGCTGAACATCATCGAGAAGGTGACCGGTAATGTTCTGCAGATGAAGGACTTCCTGTTTTCGCCACTGAATTTCGTCCCCCTCGTTGTACTTGCGGTAGTCATTCCGTTGGTCTTCCGCATGATGATGCCGCGGGACAACGAGACCATCGCTGCAGACCCCAAGCGGCTCATTGAAGAAGACGTCGTCGAAGTCTCGGAGAAGCAACCCACTACGTTGGCAGCCTGGCTGGATTCAGCATGGGCGCTAAACCTGATTCTCGTGGT
The DNA here is from genome assembly GCF_905220245.1 of Paraburkholderia sp. J63. NCBI lineage: Bacteria > Pseudomonadati > Pseudomonadota > Betaproteobacteria > Burkholderiales > Burkholderiaceae > Paraburkholderia > Paraburkholderia sp. J63. The sequence continues at coordinate 167,869 of NZ_CAJMZF010000014.1, forward strand.
TCTGGGCCTCGGCTATATCGTGATGAAGCTTGCCGTCGGGTCGTTCACGATGGACCTCAACATGTTGGTGATGATTTTCCTGTTGCTCGGCCTGGTGACACACTGGACGCCTCGCGCGTATCTCTCCGCCATCAACAATGCGGCACGAGTCGCAGGGCCTATCCTGCTTCAGTTCCCAATCTATGGTGGCATCATGGGAGTCATGACGGCAACCGGCCTTGCTGATGTCATCGCAAAGTGGTTTATCGGCTTCTCAACGACTCACACGCTTCCGTTCTGGAGTTTTGTGTCCTCGACGCTCATCAGCATGTTCGTTCCGAGTGCCGGCGGCCACTGGATTGTCCAGGCTCCATTTGTCGTTCCTGCGGCGCAGCATCTTGGTGTCCCGCAGCACGCGGTTGCCATCTCCGTGGCGCTCGGCGAGGGCGTCGCAGACATGATTCAGCCGATGTGGGTCATTCCTCTGCTGGCTATCGCGGGCGTTGGCATGGGGCGCGTAATGGGCTACACGGTCATTATCTTCTTCATCATGTTCGCAGTCATGGGGGGAACACTTCTCCTGCTGTAACTGGTCCCTTAAATCCCGGCGCCCACTTTGTTAATACCGAAAGCTCATGGACGAAATGCATAACCTCGGTTTCTTGCTTGCAGCTGCATGCCGAAAGTTCGGTCCTGCGACCGCAATCGAAGCTGCAGAATCGACGTTGACTTATCAGGAGTTGTTGGAGAAGGCGAATGCGGTAGAAAGCGCCCTGAAGAAGCACGGCTGCCAGCACGATGAACCTGTCCATGTCGCAGTCTCTAACCACCCATCGGACCTCGCTGGCTTCCTGGGGATATGGTTGGCCGGAGCAGTGGCGGTTCCTATTCATCGCATGTCGCCGGCCGAAGTTGTCGTCAGTATCCGCAAGAAGACAATGGCTCGATTGGCGGTGGATGTCGCAAGTGGCGCCGAGACGAATGGCAATCCGGTAATTCAGGTCGGCGAGATGCCTCCACAAGCCCGTGAGGAACTCGCCAACGCAGCACTAATCATTTTCACGTCGGGGTCGACGGGTACTCCCAAAGGGGTCGTGGTCAGCCACAACGCTTTTTCCGGGAAGCTTCGCGCAATCGACGCGATGGTTCATTTCCGTCGCGGCCAGCGCACACTTCAGCTGCTCAATATCACCTTCAGCTTCGGCATCTGGGTCAGCCTGCTGACCTTGATGGGCGGAGGGACCATCGTATTGCCTGAGAAATTTGTTCCGGCTCTTCTGCTTGAACAACTGAGTAACGAGCGCATTCATCGCGTCGGGGTCGTGCCAACAATGCTGCGGGCGATGCTTGCCGTGCTTGCGCAAGGGAACGGCGCATGTACGGGCTTCATACCGTCGTGCCCAGCTCTGCGTCAGATTCTCACGGGCGGCGAGCAATTGAGTGAGCAACTTGCGACGCAGGTTGCCAATCTGTTTCCGGAGACAGACCTCGTGAACATATACGGTCTCACCGAAACGTCGACGTGCGACTTCTTTCAGTTTCCGGCCGACCGGCAGGCGAATCTCCACTCACTGGGGCTTCCTTCGAGCCGTGTGCGGTATCGCGTGGTCGACGAAGTGGGGCAGGAGTCGGCTCCAGGGGCGGTTGGCGAGTTGCAAATCAGTAGCCCCTTCTTGATGAACGGCTATCTCGACGAACCCGCGCTCACCGACGCGGCGTTTGCCGGTGGTTGGTTCAAAACAGGAGACCTTGCCGCGCTCGATGCTGAAGGCCAGGTCCGACTGATGGGCCGTTCCAAGGAACTTATCTCCCGTGGGGGCAATAAGGTGACCCCCATGGAAGTTGAACGGGCAATCAAGCAGTTTGACGCAGTTAATGATTGCATGGTCGTTGGCGCGCCCGACGCAATTCTCGGTGAACGCATTCACGTCCTCATTGTTCCCAATTCTGGCTGCGTCATCGAACCCGACGCGCTACGCGCATTTCTCCTGACGAGGCTCGACCGCTTTAAGTTGCCTGATTACATCTATGTGGGGGAAGCGCTACCCGTTGGCCGAACTGGAAAGGCCGACCGCAGCGCGCTTCGTAACCTTATTACAGGCGGCTCGCTCGTTCCACTCGCGAGCCGTTCGTGAGAACAAGACAGGAGACAGCAATGACAGACTTCTCGACGCTGAAATATGACGTCAACGATTCCATCGCGACCATCACGTTGAACCGGCCCGAGCGACTTAACGCGCTTGGGAAGAAATCACTGGAGGAAATCAACGCTGCGATGGACCAGGCCGAAAGCGACGAGCGAGTGCGGGTCATCGTCGTGACAGGTGAGGGGAAGGCATTTTCATCCGGCTTTGACTTGAAAGAGCAGATGGAAGCACGGCCGCAAGGCGAAGCTATCTGGCGTGAAATTCTCGACCGGGATTTCAACACGACGATGCGATTCTGGGACTGCCCGAAGCCAACCATCGCTGCAGTCCATGGCGCCTGTCTTGCCGGTGCATTCGAAATAGCGCTCGCATGCGACATCACGGTAGCAGCGCAGTCCGCAATTTTTGGGGAGCCTGAACTGAAATTTGGTGCAGGCATCGTCACGATGCTTCTGCCTTGGATGGCCAATCCGAAGCAGGCGAAGGAAATTATCCTGACTGGCCTCGACCACATCGACGTTAGCAGGGCCGTCGAACTGGGCTTCGTTAATCGTGTTGTCCCCGATGGTGAACATCTGACTGAGGCGCTACGCATTGCGCGCACGATGTGTGTCATCGACCCGAATCTGGTGCGCTCGACGAAACGGGCAATCAACCATAGTTTCGAGGTGCGAGGCATGAAGGAATCCCTACGCCACTCTCTCAATATCGACCATGCAATCGAGTCGGCAGGGTCGCCCGACAAGAAGGCATTCATGGAAGTCGCTCGCGAGCAGGGCATGCGGGAAGCTATCCGATGGCGCGACCGCCGATTCGAAGGTTGACGCCAGCTATTTCAATCATCTGACAGGAGAACAACTTATGTCCGAACAGACTTTCAACGCAATGATGCTTCGCGAAGAGGACAAGAAGACCAAAGCGGCCATCGAAAAGCTCACGTTCGATGTACTACCGAGTGAAGACACGCTGGTCAAGATTGAATACTCGACCCTCAACTACAAGGACGCTCTGGCTGTTACGGGTAAGGGCAAGATTGTGAAGGCGTGGCCGCTTGTTCCGGGCATTGACTTCGCTGGTGAAGTGGTCGAGACGTCGAACCCGAACCTGAAGGCTGGCCAGAAAGTCGTTTTGACAGGCTGGAGCGTCGGCGAAAAATACTGGGGTGGCTACAGCCAATACCAGCGGGTTCGCGGCGAGTGGCTGGTGCCGCTGCCGAAGGGCCTTACGACGCGTCAGGCCATGATGATTGGTACGGCCGGCTTCACGGGCATGCTGTGCGTCAACGCGCTCGAAGGCGCTGGCATTACTCCGCAGAGCGGTCCGGTTCTTGTCACCGGCGCGGCCGGCGGCGTTGGCAGCGTCGCGGTCGCCATCCTGAGCAAGTTGGGCTACAGGGTTTCCGCACTCACCGGTAGTACCGAGAAACATGAATACGTGAAGGGGCTGGGAGCGCAGGAGTTTGTGGATGGCCCGGAGTGGGCCGACCCGCCGCGTCCGCTCGAAGCGCAGAAGTGGGCTGCGGCAATCGATACAGTGGGTTCGAAGGTGCTGGCGCGTGTGCTCGCCGAGATGAACTACAACGGTGTGGTGGCGGCGTGTGGACTTGCGGGCGGCGCGGATTTGCCGACGACCGTCATGCCTTTCATCCTCCGCGGGGTGAAACTCCTTGGCGTGGACTCGGTCATGCTTCCGTCGAAGGACCGTGTCAACGCATGGAACCGTATTGTTATCGACCTGCCCGGCAACCTCCTCGACGGCATCACAGCGCAGACGGTTCGACTCGAAGAGGTCGGCGGCGCGGCCGAAGCCATGCTTGCCGGCAAACTGCACGGCCGCGTCCTCGTCGACGTGAACTGACAACGACTACATACCCGGAGACTTGAAATGCAAGAAGATTCCAGCAATGTTGTACTTTGCGACGTACGCGACGGTGTTGCGTGGCTGACCATTAACCGTCCTGACAAACTCAACGCCCTGTCCTCGACCGTCGTTATCACGATGCGTCAATGGGTCCAAAAGCTCAACGACGATGACGCGGTACGTGTCATCGTCATCAAGGGCGCAGGGAAGGCATTTTCTGTCGGCTATGACATAGCCGAGGAAGTCGCTGCAGGAATCGAGCGACCGGAAGACTGGCACAACGCTCTCACGCGTAACGTCGACCTGTCGATGTCGGTGTGGGCCTCCCATAAGCCGACCATCGCGGCAGTTGATGGATGGTGTCTGGCTGGTGCGTGCGAACTGGCAATGGCATGCGACATGGTCATTGCAACCGACCGCTCCCAGTTTGGCGAGCCTGAAATCCGGTTCGGTTCGGGCCCGGTCACCATTCTCATGCCTTTCCTTATCGGTCAGAAAAAGACCAATGAGCTGCTCCTGACGGGCGATGTCATTCCGGCAGCAGAAGCGGAGAGAATCGGCCTGATTAACCGTGTTGTCTCGCCGGACGAACTGGTCGAGACCGTGGAGAAGCTCGCAAAGAAAATCGCCACCACGCCGAACATCACCCTCAAGCTAACGAAGATTGCTTTGACCCGAGCCTACGAGGCGATGGGACTGCGACAGGCAGTCAACGCGAATCTGGACGTCGCGGCTACGCTGAACGCAGCCTATTCACCAGAAAAGGCTGGATTTGCGCAGCGAGTTAAGGACGAGGGCCTCCGCAAGGCACTCGATTGGCGTGATTCGCGATACGGCAAACTTTGATTCGAGTCCAGGGTGGTGTCGCTATCACCAATAGCGCGCCACCCCCAATGGTTACGCGTCTTACGGCAATACTCTGAAGGTCCCGCTAGCAACTGCTAGCGCCCCCTTGCCGGGGCATTGGACAAGAATAGTTCGACGTCAGATTCTATTAATTCGGTATCCGAATCATTGGAGACAATGATGAAAAGCACCATGCAGGCAAATCAGCTCGGTCTTCCGTTGTTGATGCGCCATGCATACCGCGTCAATGGTCGCTCTCGGCTGGTATCCGTATCTTCGTCTGGGGAACGAGTCGAGCAAACCTTCGCTGATACGGCGTTACGCGCCGGTCAGCTCGCTGACGCCCTCGAAAGACGTGGATTCCCCACTGATACGGTTGTCGGCACGCTGGCCGGCGCCTCTCGTGAGCATCTGGAGGCGTATCTGGGCGTCCCCGCGAGTGGACGTATCCTGCATACACTCAACACGAGGTTACACGCCGACCAGTTGGCGTACATCGCGAAGTGCGCTAATGATGAAGTGTTCATTGTTGATAGCCAGAACCTCGAAAAGTTCTGGTCATTCGCCGGTGAGCTAGAGAATCTGAAACTCTTGGTCACGGTTGGAGCCAGGCCCGGTGGCGAGTCTCCCTGGGAGGGATGCGAGGTCATCGATTACGAGGCCCTTCTGGCGGAGGGGCATCCGCGAGTAGATTGGCCAGACGTTGATGAATGCAACGCCGCCATTATCTGTTTCACGGGCGGGACGACAGGTCTGCCCAAAGGCGTTGCCTACAGCCATCGTTCCATCTGGCTTCAGGCAATGAGTCTCTGCACTACGAATTCCGTGGGGCTCAGCAGCGCCGACCGCCTGCTACCGGCGGTGCCGCTTTATCACGTGAATGGCTGGGGACTTCCATTCGCAGCGTTGATGGCTGGATGTGACCTCATTCTGCCTGGGACAGCGTTGCAGCCGTCGGCTCTGATTCGTCTTATTGACTCTGAATCACCAACTGTAGCTGCTGGTGTCCCTACCATTTGGTCAGACGTGCTTTCAACAATGCGCGAGCGAGGCCTCAACGATTTGGGGCATTTGAAGACCATCAGCTGTGGTGGAGCGCAGGTTCCACGCCGGTTGTCCGACGATTACCAGGCACTTGGAATCCGCATGGTTCAAGCATGGGGCATGACGGAGACGTCATCCATGTCTGCCATCGCGCAAACGCCTGCATGGGCTACCGGTGTTGACGACCTCCAGCGCTGCTCCTCTGCTCAGGGGCGTGTGGTCTGCGGATTGGAGGTTCGCGTTGCCGACCTTGACGGTACAGAGCTGCCGAACGACGGCGTGGCAGTTGGCGAAATACAGATTCGGGGTGCGTGGGTCACGCGTTCGTATCTAAGCGCCGACGACGAGGGCCATCTTCAGGACGGTTGGCTTCGAACAGGCGACCTCGGCACCGTAGACCCGGATGGATTTATCCACCTCTCGGACCGCATGAAGGATGCAATCAAGTCGGGCGGCGAATGGATTCCTTCGTTAGCGCTTGAGGACGCCATTCGTAGCCATCCCGAAGTCCTTGATGTCGCCGTCATTGCGGTGCCGGATGACCGATGGCAAGAGCGTCCAGCGGCAATCGTTGTTGTCGCGAAGGATAGGGCTATCGGTCCGGCAGACCTTCAGGAGTATCTGCAGACAAAGGTTGCGAAATGGTGGATACCGGACAAGTGGGCGTTTGTCGACGTGCTTCCTCGCACGGCTGTTGGCAAGGCCGACAAGAAACGTATGCGCCAGCTCGCCGAATCGAACCTTAGCTGGGTATCGACCGCCAAGCCGAATGTTGTGACGAGTGCAGCAGCGTCAACATCAACAACATCAACGTCGTGACAGCTTTCAAGCGTCACTCTCTTTCCGCTGCCCTGCATGGCAGCAATTTTAGACTTCACCTGGAGCCATCAAATGTCCAAAGTACATCCGTTCCTCGACGCCAAAGCGCTTTCCGAGACGATTGACGCTGTCCGACAAGACCGAAGCCTCGGGCACGTCACGTTTTCGCTGGAAGGCAAGTCTGCCGGTGACCTACGTCTGGTTTCCACGACGGGGCCCATCTCGCAGGCCGGTAACAAGGACGAGAGCCGCCGCGGAAAGTTCACACTGCAAAGTGATGAGCCCACGTCGCTTCTCGGGACCGACTCCGCGGTCAGTCCGGCGGAATACGTAATGAAAGGACTCGCGGGCTGTTACGCCGTGACCCTTGCCGCACTGGCCTCGCAGGAGGGTATTACGTTGAAGAACATCGACGTTGAACTCGAGTTCGATGTGGACCTGAGCGGCTTCCTCGGTATCGACAAGTCGGTTCGACCTGGCGCCAAGCAGATTCGTGTCGATGTCGCTCTCGACAGCCCCGGTACGCCTAAAGCCGACCTCGAGCGACTCGTCCAGAGGCTGCAGGAGCACTCGCCGATTCGTGACACGCTGGCGAATCCCGTCGACGTCGTAACTCATCTCAGGTAACCAACGGCGCCAAGCATGTAGGGCGGCACTTTGTTTTATCGAGCAACGGTCACGTGTGCCGCCCGCTCAATAGTGTTACGCACCATTTCCGGGCGTGCGTGACCGCTATAGGTTGGTTCGCGGGGACGTCAAACTGGCATCCCCGAGACGGAGAAAGTTATGCGACTGATTCTTCTCGGCGCGCCGGGCGCCGGAAAAGGGACACAGGCTCAATTGTTGAGGATGAAGTTCTGGATTCCTTTAATATCCACCGGTGACATGCTGCGTGCCGCCGTTCGTGCTCAGACCCCGCTTGGGGTTGAGGCCAAGCGGTTCATGGATGCCGGCGAACTCGTCCCCGACGCGCTCATGATTGGCCTTGTCGAGGACCGCCTTCGCGAAGCTGACTGCACGAACGGCTACCTGTTCGACGGATTTCCGCGCACTGTCGCGCAGGCCGACGCTCTCAAAAGCGCCAATATTCACGTCGACCATGTCATCGAGCTCGACGTGCCGAACGAATACATTATTGAGCGCATGGCCGGTCGTCGGGTGCATATCGCATCTGGCCGTAGTTACCACGTCAAATACAACCCGCCAAAACGCGAGATGTTAGACGACATCACAGGCGAACCGCTCGCGATACGTGACGACGATAAGGAAGATACGGTTCGCAAGCGGCTCGACGTGTACGCCCGCCAAACGCGTCCGCTTATCGACTTTTACTCGAAAGGCGCGAGCTCGCTACACACTTCTCGCGAGCTTACGTCACCACGCTATCACCGTATTTCGGGAGTAGGCGACGTCGATGAAGTGCACGCGCGCATTGTCGAATCAGTTACGTGCGTCCACGGTGTTTAGCCAGATTCCGCAATCTCTAAAGGGAAGAACTCATGAAGCGGGTTGAAGTTGTTGCGTGGTCTGATTTTGTCTGCCCTTGGTGCTGGATAGCAAAGCGGCGACTCGAACAGGCAATAAAAGTAGTCGAGAAGGAGGTTGAAGTCGTCGTTGAGTTCAAGGCATATCGGTTGGCCAAGGGAATGAGGCCGACTGACTTCTCGACGGCACTTG